>JAYTMA010000052.1:0-1007 GCA_043728975.1 bacterium | reverse complement strand
GAAAATAAGCTCGTTATCTATCAGACTAAGTCCGGTGCTTTAGAGTTGCGGGGGGATTTGGAGAAAGAGACGGTGTGGGCCACTCAGTCGCAAATGGCTAAGGTTTTTGACGTGTCACCTCAAAACATCACCTTACACTTAAAAAATATCTATAAAGATAGTGAATTGGATATAGAATTAACTTGTAAGGAATCCTTACAAGTTCAAAAAGAAGGTAAACGAGAGATTGAGCGTATGGTGAAAATATATAATCTTGACGCCATGATTGCAGTTGGGTATCGAGTCAATTCTGTTATAGGTACTAATTTTCGTATTTGGGCGACAAAAACTCTCCGTGAACATATCACTAAAGGCTATACAATTAACCGAAAGCGAGTGGGGCAAAACTACGATGCTTTTATGAAAGCTGTATCTGATGTACAGACTTTGCTTCCAGAACATGTTGCGCTTGATCCGAAAGCTGTACTTGAACTTATTAAGGAGTTTGCTGGTACCTGGGTGTCACTTGATGCTTATGATAAAGAGTCCTTGGTCCTAAAAGGAGTTACCAAAAAGAAGGTCTCACTAGTGGGCACTGATTTGCTTTTAGCTATTGGTGAACTAAAGCGCGAACTAATGAAAAAGGGTGAGGCAAGTGAATTGTTTGCCAGTGAAAGAATGGAAGGAAATATCGAGGGTATTGTCGGTAATATCATGCAGTCTTTTGGTGGCAATTCTGTTTATCCCACTGTAGAGGAGAAAGCTGCCCACCTCTTGTACTTTATGGTCAAGAATCATCCATTTTCTGATGGAAATAAACGCTCCGGAGCGTTTGCTTTTGTCTGGTTTTTACGAAAGGTGGGTGTGAAAGGAAGTAAGAATATTAATCCCGCCGCTCTTACCGCACTAACTCTACTCATAGCTGAAAGTGATCCAAAGAAGAAAGAGCAAATGGTGGCTCTGGTGACGCAGATGTTGCGCTAAATTAGGGTAGTTACCAGTTTAGGCACATCATTAAAAAGCACCAT
>JAYTMA010000051.1:0-2872 GCA_043728975.1 bacterium | reverse complement strand
CGCTGTAACGATTGCAGCGCTATCTTGTGGGAATGGGCGACTCAGTAAATCAAAGAACGATTGAATATCGAGTCTTTTAATGACCTCATCATTGGAAAGAGCTGTAGAGGCAGATTCAGTTTCAAAACTTCCTCCGCTTGAAGTTGCGATCAATCGCGCAACTTCCTGGCGAGTCATCTTCCTGGTTTGACCAGCTGATCTAACGTAAGAGTCATAGACTGTGCCGCCTCTGGTGTAGACGGGCTTATCTGAAGATTCTGGAATATAAATGAAGAGTAGCTCTTTACCTTGATACTCAAGAATTGAATGATCGATTGCTACAGAAGAGACCACACCTTCACGAGCAATGTTCCCGAGCTTCTTTATTATCTCTGAATAGTCGTGATTTCTGACTCCGACAGGAACACCATCATTGTTGACTCCAAAAACAAAGAAACCACCACCTGGGTGATTAGCAAATGCTGAAATGTGTTGTGCGAGCTTGTCGCCTTTTTCTGAAAGGTCAGCTTTCCAGTCGAGTTCGTTTTTTTCGTGTGGTAATGGTTTGAGGCTCGCCTCAAGTATTTCAATCGCCTTTGATTCTAGCTCTTTTCTCATTCGGTATCACATAACCATCACATAAGATTGTTAAGTAATATCAAATTGTTACGAGAAAATAAATAGCTATTAGCGAACTTCCATCACATAAAGAAAAGTGTGTCCAAACAGTAAGTTAGCAGGCTTTGTATCGATTAAACCCGAGCGGTAGTCACTGTGGGGTCAACTAAACACTGAGCCTAAATCAGCGCTCCCATTTCTCAGTGCCACTATCAAGATTCCCCTTTTTTTTGGTGCACACTAGCTTTTTAGACCCGCACCCTATCGCGTAAAATACTAAAATGTTTCCTTACGTCATCAAGAATCTTATTTTACTCATTAAAAAAAGCGGTTCGTTTGAATAATTAGTGGGTTAATTTAGGGTTAAAATGAACTTATAAAGTTTTTTACAAGTAGCATCAAAGGATCTTATGAGTGCTTCATCAGTACAATTACTAGGGTCCCAAAAGTGGACTAAAGGTCCCTGTTCCGCATCAATATATTTTAAGAGTAGATTAATAGTAGTTAACTTTCGATTCTTTTGATCACCATCATTAAGACGTCTGATGACTTCCGAAGCAAGAACTGCCAGATTTCCCATGTGTATTTTTATTGTCTTTACTGCCAGAGCCTGCTTAATCAGGCTTTCGACGAAAGTAGCAAACAGCGTCAGCAATGCATTTCCAACAATTAAGTCCTTATCGATTTCCATCCAGTTTTTAGGCCAATCATGAAAATCTCTGAAATAGTCGGTGGGCCTCTGATATTTTTTAGCCGCTGTTTTTTTTCTTTGAGATAATAGTATCATGGGTACGATTTTTTTACTAAGAATTCAACCTGAGGCACAGCAAGATGCAATTGTTAGTTAAGACTATTCTGAATTTGAAGGAAAATCACCCACTTTTTGTGTACGAAGACATTAGATTAAAAGAGACCGCCAAAGAGCGAAGGATAGAGGTGAGGATAAAGTCGCGTAAGGGCAGCCAAGGCATTTGTGGAGGGTGCGGATCTAAGTGCCCTGGATACGATCGTCTTCCGCAAAGAGAATTTATTCATGTTCCAATCTATGGGATATCTGTTATTTTCCTATACTGTATGCGGCGCCTGAATTGCGAAAACTGTGGAGGGATTGCTGTTGAAACAGTACCTTGGAATACAGGGAAGAGCCCGCTGACGACAGGCTATGCCTGGTTTTTGAGTGAGTGGGCAAAGCTTCTCAGTATGCAAGAAGTGGCGCTACAGTTTAAATCGTCATGGCACAATGTCTATAGCGCCGTTGCCATGGCAGTAAGCTGGGGCCGAGAACGCATGGATCTTAATAACATCACTGCGATCGGAGTCGATGAGATCCATTGGTCTAGAAAACTTGGCTTCATGACATTGGTCTATCAAATTGATAACCACTGTAAGCGGTTGCTTTGGTGTGGCGAGAAGCGAACAGAGAAAACAATCACCGACTTCTTCGATTGGTTCGGCGAAGAGCGGAGTTTGGCATTGAAGTTCGTTTGCAGTGACATGTGGAAGCCTTACCTCAAGCTAATTGCCCAGAGAGCCAGGGACGCACTGAATATCCTGGATCGCTTTCATGTTGCCCAAAAGCTCAATAAGGCAATCGACGAGGTCCGAGCGACTGAAACCAGGGAGTTAATAAAAAAAGGGAGGAACGTTGTACTCAAGCATTCTCGCTGGTGTCTTTTGAAGAATCCAAAAAACCTGAACGAGAACCAGAAGGTGAAGCTTAAAGAATTGCTAGCCTGCAACCTAAAAACCATTCGCGCCTATCTCTTAAAAGAAGACTTTCAAAACTTCTGGGGCTATACCTCGCCAAGGTGGGCTGGTATATTTCTAGAGCAATGGTGCACCCAAGTAATGCGCTCAAAACTCGAACCCATGAAGAAGGTAGCCAAGACTATTCGGTCTCATAAGATACTGATCTTAAATTGGTTTACTGCAAAAAATAGTATATCTTTGGGCGCCGTAGAGGGACAAAATAATAAAGCAAAAGTGGTAATCAGAAAATCATACGGTTTTAAAACCTCAAAAATCCTAAAAATCACTTTATATCACAAGCTTGGCAAGCTTCCGGTTCACGCGTTAGCCCACAAATACTTTTAACGAGCCGTTTTTTGAGATAGTCGAAGTAGGTCATTCAACACTTGGTCAGGAATGTCGAGAGATGTTTTCATAGTCTATATCTTGGTTTATATTATGGAATGTATGCTTTTATATTATCACTTAGTAGGGGTTCTTCACAATCATTCTTATATAATTGCACGACATGCTGTCGCGCTAAGCT
>JAYTMA010000050.1:0-2341 GCA_043728975.1 bacterium | reverse complement strand
TTTGGTTCCCCCACAAGTATCTGGTGGCAAAATGGTCGTAGAAATCAGCGACAAAACTGAGCCGACTATTATCGACAAGAAACTCGAAAAAGACTACTCAACCTATCTGTGGGCAATCTTAATTCTCGCAGTAATAGCGATTATTACGATTATAGCGATCAAGAAATAAATAATTGACGTTTGAAAAATAACTTGATAAGGAAAAACTTTATAGCCGGGCAGAACGGACGTTTACGTTTTAAAAATACAAATTCGAAGGACTGCAAAGTGTCGGTTTTTCAGGTCGGCTATCCATTAATTTGCACATTATCAATGGCCGCTTTTGAGTAATTTCAAGTGGCGGGTTTGTATCGTAATCGGTGGCGGTTTTCACTGGAATATACACCATCCTGTTCAGAAAACGGGTGCAAAGACTATTGACGTGACGCGCTCAGCCTTGTTTTATTTCATTAATTCGCGTGAATTGCACTGGTGTTTGTCGTTATCATAGCTGGATGCACAGATAAATCCCGTGGAACTTTAGAGCCGTTTGTTGATTAGCACCCTTTTCAGTTAATTAGCCGACATGAAACCACGCCATCACTTTTGACATGACAAATATGTCATGTTATGGTGACCACCAGGAGGAACTATGCCGATACCTTTACTTAACACAATTGGTGAACTACCGCCGGGGGTGCATCTTGCTACTATTGAAGAGGTTGAGCGTGTCTTTGGCCAATCAAATGATAGAAGGCGGTTACTGATGAATGGACTTAGAAAGGCGATTGCCGTCTTTAAAAAAGCAAGTGTGACCAGAATATATGTGGATGGGAGCTTTACGACAGACAAAGAAGAGCCAAACGATATAGATGGGTGTTGGTCAGTGGCGGGTGTTAATGCCAAAGAACTTGATCCCAGGTTTTGGGATTTCGACACCCCAGAAGAGGCTGATAAAAAAAGGAGAGAAATAAAAGAAGAATTCGGATTAGATTTTTTTATAGCCGAAATAATTGAAGGCGGAAGCGGGAAGCCATTCCCTGAATTTTTTCAGACCAATCGAGACGGCGAATCAAAGGGGATTATCCAAATTAATCTTTAAGATTACGAGGTTTTTATGATTACGAGCAATAGACAATTATCGGTAACAAAAAAGAAGGTCGAGTCCCTTCAAGATTCTTTGGGGGAATTTTCCGAGGAAAAGGAAAAACAACCCTTTGCCAAGGCATCGATGGCACAAATCCAATCTTTTATAAAGGAACTCCAAGCAGAGGTTCGGGAGTATGAAGAATTGCAAGCTAAGGGACTGGATGTCATTGAGCTTAATGATTTGACCGATATTATGCTTATCCCTATTAAGTATCGAATAGCAAAAAATATGACCCAAGAAAATTTTGCAAGGAAAGTCGAAGTGCCTTTACGCATGATCGCACGATATGAATCGGAAGGTTATAGGAATATTACAGGGGAGAACTTTAAAAAGATTTTAAGCAAATTACACTTAAAAGTTCCGGGTAAGTTAACAGAAATGTAAGGTTTTGGGTCTTGAGTTTTAGTGGGCATCGGGGCATATTCCCTGGCAACCCCGGTATAGATTACGATTACTATCGGTAGCTGAAATTCCTTGAAAGCAGCCCCTGGCAATGAACAAATTTTTGATCTGCTGATCGGCTGGGGGTCGGCCAGGAGCGGTCGGTTAAGTCTTATGTGAATAGCACCGGTCAAATCGTTTGAATAAGTAATATTTCATGATTAACGGATCTGTATATCAGGAACTCTCGGGATGATATACAGTTAGCAAGTGATAGTAACGTTATAAATTTGTTACTGTTAACTCAAATAAAATGGAAGATATACAGAAACCATATAACTACTTGTAAGGTTTCAGAGGCTCGATGCAAGCGCATCCGCTGAACCATCTCTTACCTCCCGGAGAATGATGATGAATGAACCGGCCCTGCGAAGTCGCGTCCTAGCAGTAGAACGATTAGCCGCGTTGTTCAGGGTAGAGCGGTTTGTCTACTTGGGAGTAACCGGCATTTCGTTTATTTTGCTTATCGCCGTTGCTGGCAAGATGCTAGTGCAGGGAACTGCACAAACAACGGAATGGGTTCTCCTCTTCGGTTCGTCAGGGCTTATAACGATTACAGCCAACCGCGTCTTGCAGATGTGGAGTCAAGCATTACGTATGGTTGCCTCTGAACCGGTAGACGGAACTGGAGGCAAAGCATGATTACCGAATCGATGCTCGCTTCCCTAGAGCGTACGTCACGCACCTCGGCCGTCCTGATGGCGCTTGGCGCGCTCATCGTCGCCTCCGCTCTTTGGGTGGCCACGTCAAGCCTCACGTCCATTCAAACTG
>JAYTMA010000049.1:0-1556 GCA_043728975.1 bacterium | reverse complement strand
ACACGGTTAGTATGAGCAAACCAACACTGATTACACTTTTGGTCATGGTTGTTGTTGTTGCTGCTGGGGCGGTATACATTTTTTTTCTCGATGAAAGCGAGAAACAAAAAAGAAACGAAACACCAGCCGCCCGTGCTCTTTTAATTGAGGATGAGCAAAGTGCCTATCTTGATATGGCACAGACAAAGATAAATTTAAGTGATGACTTTGGCAAGATTATAGTCGTGTCATCTTGGGCTAGCTGGTGTCCACAATGCGCGCAGGACATCGAACGACTCGACCAAGTCGCTGGTGAATTTAAAGACAAGGAAGTCGTATTCTTGGCCATAAATCGGGCCGAAAATCCGTACACTGCTGAACGTTTTTTAAATACGTTTAATAAACCAGAGCACGTCCGCATCATACTCGACCCCGGGGATCACTTCTTTGCAGAAAACGCTGGTTACGCCATGCCCGAGACCATCGTTTACGATAAAAATGGAGAAGTCAAAAGTCATCAAAGGGGCGATCTAAACACGGATGAACTGAAAAAAGCTATATTTGAAGCTCTTGAGTAGGGCTTGACATATAGCGTCTATGCTATATACTAGTGTTAGTACCGTTCGTCACAAACCCCCGCACCCTTCCAAACTTTATTTGGAGCCTACACTGTCGACTGTAGGTTTCGGGGATGCCAGACTTCCATTATGCGCAACGCCATTGGATTTCTCATCATGCTATGGGGTTTCTCACAGTTTTTTTCAACTTCTTTTCCTGCCCTTGACGGAGCCGCGCGTGAATCATTCAAACTCATTGAAGTTTCCGCCGTCACCTCGCAGCAAAAGATAATTGAACAAAACCAACCATAAACTTAAGACCGGGTTTTCACCTGGTCTTTTTCATTGTCTGGGTCAGATGGTATATAATGTAAATATGAAAATAAGCCGGATCATGGAGTATGTCTTTTTCTTTGGACTACTAGCCATCGCTGGATATATGGTGTGGCTTATCATGGCACCATTTTTAGGCGCTTTGGCACTAGCAGCTATTATTGTCACAATTTGCCAGCCTCTCTTTGAGCGCATTCTAAAACACACCCCACGAAATAATAGAACCTTGGCTTCATTCATAACGACTTCTCTGGTACTGCTTTTAATTATTTTGCCTATAGTACTTATGTCGTCGCTTGTGGTGCGTGAAGTAGTTGGTTTTTATCAAGAGCTTAGCGCCCCGGAAGATCATCATCTAGAGAATTTTCTTAACTTTACTGAGGCAAAAGTCAGAGTGTTGGTACCGGATTTTAAAATAAACACCGATGCTCAAATCAGGGCGCTAGGTGAATGGTTAGGTGGCCATCTTGGTGCAATTTTTGCCGGTACACTTTCTGCACTTTTTACTTTCTTTATAGCGATTCTTGGTTCTTTCTATTTCTTTAGAGATGGAAAAGAACTAATGCAAATGCTTATTAAAGCCAGTCCGCTGCCGGACAAGGAAGACGAAGTCATTTTTGAACGTATGGGCCGGGCGGTACGCGCAGTGGCCACCGGAACGCTACTCTTGGCTTTGATGCAGGGTAT
>JAYTMA010000048.1:0-2100 GCA_043728975.1 bacterium | reverse complement strand
AGCGACTGGCTAGTGTCACGACTAGACTCGCAAAACGTACGGGTGATACCCCGCACCTAGGTGGTGACTCGATTCCCACCCTCACACATACCTCTGGGGACTCTGTTACATCAGACTATGACGTGGAAGCCTTATGGCCAAGCGGTGTCGCACTCTCCGTTGACGAGATTGACGATGACAACACTGGCATTCCACACCTTTCTTGCGTGACAAGACGTGCCGAAATGTACCGCCCAATGGGCCGGATGATTTTGTCTTAGATTCATTTTTAGGGAGATGAAAGCCTTCAAAAATGAACTCTGTACTCTCTGTTCTCATCACTCAGATATTTTCAGTGATTAGCTAGCCCCGCAAGCTGCACACCTCAAGCCGTTTGAGTTCAAACTGCCTCGGCAGAAATGGGAGGTTCCATCGAACCACGCACCAATGCGACCCCAATCCTCTTAAAAAGGAACATTACCTCCGCACTTCAATTGAAGAGATGCTGGAGGATGGTGTGTCAGGAAATCGACCCTAAGTCTTGAAGACGGAAGGAAGAAACAGAATTGGTTATAAGTTGTTACAGCTTAATATGTGTGACCTACGCTTAGACGGACGGAGCGATCAGCTATTGTTGAAATCAATAGTGGTGAATAGAAACGTGATTGAAATGAAAGGTGGCATGAATAGTGTCGTCTGTTATGCAGTCCGGAGTGAGTGTAGGAGAAGGGGGGGGGGGGCGGGTTTGGTGTGACAACAGTGATACACTGACATGCGCCGGTAAGCTATATGGATATGAAATGAATGTGCAATATAAATGTAGAGAAGAAATGAAGGGAATGCGGCGAGGGGTGCAGTGAAATGTATGAGACATACAGTTTTTACGAGAGCGGGGTATGGTGTGACTGGTTTTAATCGGTAGTAGGTGGATTGTGGGGGCCGAATAGTTGGTTGCGGAACCAGAGGAATTTTGATCGGGGCAGGCTCTTGGTGAGGCCATCAGCTAGCATGTCATTGGTGCCGATGAATTTGGGAAAGATTTGTTTGGACTGGAATAACCAGCGGATGTAATGTTGCTTGAGAGCAATGTGTCTTGATTTGCGCGTTATCTGAGGTGCTATTGTTAGATTAATTGCAGGTTGGTTGTCCTCAAGTATAATGGTAGGCGCTTTTTGAGGGAAGCCGATATCGGCTGCAAATTGGCGGTTTGGTGGGATTAGCAGTGATACACTGACAAGATATGCTGCTCCTCAACTAATTCTGTCATCATCTTCTTTTATACTTTATTAGGAACGCAATGAACAAAGGCATTATAACATCAAAAATAATATTCCAAACAATTTACACTATAATAAAAGACCGTGCGCTATCAATGAAAAAATATTTTGTGAGCGGCAATCACAACAAACACGACTTTTTTCTTTACTGCAATGGAAGCATAGATATCCTCTATCTATTTCTCAAACTCAAAAGTATAGGTAATTTAGAATTAAATTCATTCTGTAGCGAAGGTAGTGAAGTGGAGGGAGGTCTTGATACAACAACATCAACACCAAAAAATATGACAACAAGAATACCCAGAGCGAACACCAAGGAGAAGGGTATGAAAGAATTCACTAATGTTTACAAGTCTAAAATCTCATCAGCTATGAGATTCAATGATAAAGAAATTGAAGTACAGCATAGCCTAATGAATAGGAATAATGAAAAAGCGTCTTATTTTCAACTTCAACAAGACCAGTTACTGTAGAAATTAATTCACGATATCGAATACAGTCCTCGTTATTATAGCGCAAACCCACCTCAAAATTGGATTACACTTAACAGCTCACTGTCAAAACTTGTAAAATCATTTGAGGAAGGTCCTACCCCCATTATCAACGAAAATGAAATTACCTTATCCTCTTCTGATGTCCTTTCACAAGAGAACAATTTAAAATAAAATAAAAACAAATTAATTCAATAAGCCAGCTAGAGAACGACAATGATAGGTGTTCTTGTTGTCATATTTTTTGGTGTGGATGTTGTTGTATCAAGACCTTCCTCCACTTCACTACCTTCGCTACAGAATGAATTTAATTCTAAATTACCTATACTTTTGAGTTTGAGAAATAGATAGAG
>JAYTMA010000047.1:0-2989 GCA_043728975.1 bacterium | reverse complement strand
TTCATAGAGCCAATCAGGGAGGAGTTTTTTGCTGATGCGGGCGAGGTAGTGGTACATGGAAGTAATTATAGATTGCCTTATATAATACTATATGAAGGTGACTTTAGTTGTGATGGAAAAAGCCCCGGGTCGCGAAGCGACCCGGGGCTTTGGCAAGGCAGACGATTTAAAGCTGATTTAAATACCACCCATAAGTCCTGCGGATACCATCTTCGAGAGAGACTTTGTGTTTGAAGCCGAGGCTGTGGAGTTTTGATACGTCGAGGAGCTTGCGTGGGGTGCCGTCAGGTTTTTTGGTATTCCATTTAATTTCACCGGTGTAGCCGACTACGTCCTTGATAGTCTCGGCTAATTCTTTAATCGTGACATCTTGCCCCGTACCAATATTCACAATCTCACTTTTATTATATGTCTCCATGAGATGCAGACAGGCTAGGGCTAAGTCATCGACGTAAAGAAATTCACGCCTTGGGGTGCCAGAGCCCCAGAGAGTGACGCTTGGGGTATTGTTGGCCTTGGCTTCATGAAAGCGCCGGATGAGGGCCGGAAGGACGTGAGAGGTCTTTAGGTCGAAGTTATCATTCTCACCGTAAAGATTGGTTGGCATGACACTAATAAAATTACTGCCATACTGCTTGCGGTAGCTATTGCACATCATGATGCCAGCAATCTTGGCAATGGCATAGGCATCGTTAGTGGGCTCTAATAATCCGGTGAGTAGGTATTCTTCTTTGATCGGTTGGGGAGCGAGCTTGGGGTAAATACAAGAGCTACCAAGGAAGAGCAGTTTCTTTACACCAAAGCGGTGGGAAGCAACAATGACATTATTTTGCACTTGCAAGTTTTCATAAATAAAGTCAGCGGGGTAGGTATGGTTCGCTATAATGCCTCCGACCTTGGCGGCGGCCAGAAATAAATATTCGGGTTTTGCGGTAGTAAAAAAGTTATTAACCGTTCCTGTGTCTAGCAGGTTTAGCTCGGTGCGAGTACAGGTAATTATATTATTGAAGCCAGCTGTAGTGAGAGCTCTTATAATAGCTGAACCGACCAAACCTCGATGTCCAGCGACATAAATTTTAGCCGTTTTTTCCATATTTATTAAAAGTAGAAATGACCACCACTTTTCTTCATCAATTCAAAGTCGGCCTTGGTCATTAATTTGGCCAGGTCAGCAAACTTGGTTTTGGCTTCCCAGCCAAGTACAGCTTTGGCTTTAGCCGGATTACCCAAGAGCAGATCGACCTCAGTCGGGCGGAAGTACTGAGGGTTGATTTTGATGATGGTCTTGCCCGTTTCTGTATTGATACCGATTTCATCTACCCCTGCGCCTTGCCACTTGAGTTTGATATTTAATTCTTCACAAGCAGCTTCGATAAATTCACGGATACTATGAGTTTCACCAGTGGCAATCACGAAGTCCTCTGATGTGTCTTGCTGGAGCATGCGCCACATCGCATCAACATATTCTGGAGCATAGCCCCAGTCACGTTTAGAATCGAGGTTACCAAGTTCGAGGGTTTCTTGCAGACCGAGTTTAATTTTGGAAAGCCCAATTGTGATTTTGCGGGTGACAAAGTTGTAGCCTCGGCGTTCACTTTCGTGATTGAAGAGGATGCCGTTACAGGCAAACATGCCGTAGGCCTCACGGTAGTTTTTTATAATCCAAAAACTATAGAGCTTGGCTGCGCCATAGGGACTGCGTGGATAGAAGGGAGTAGTTTCGCTTTGCGGTGTTTCTTGTACTAGGCCGTAGAGTTCTGAGGTGGAAGCTTGATAGAATTTTATCTTATGTCCGAGACCCTGTTTGCGGATGGCTTCAAGGATGGTGAGGGTGCCGAGAGCGTCAGTCTGTGCGGTGAGCTCAGGTAGGTCAAAGGAAATACGGACATGACTTTGGGCAGCGAGGTTGTAAACTTCGTCAGGCTCTATGTCGCGAATTAATGAGGAGATATTGGTGGTGTCGGTGAGGTCTCCGTGATGGAGGAAAAGGGTGCGGTCATGAATCTCTGGGTTGTTAAATAAATGTTCAATACGAGCGGTACGGATAGAGCTACTGGGGCGCACTACACCGTGCACCTCGTAGCCCTTCTTCAGGAGTAGTTCGGCTAAGTAGGATCCGTCTTGTCCGGTGATGCCGGTGATTAAGGCTTTTTTCATGATGTCTATATTAGCATTTCTGCGTAAATGTGAACGTTGTTAATTGGTTTATATAATGATGTAACTACAATGACTACTCTTTTGTTACAGAAAGTATGAAAAAAAATAATCAACCGAAGAAGATTGTTATTTCCGGTGGTTTTGATCCTCTACATCCGGGGCATATTGCCATGATAGAGTCAGCAACAGAATACGGAGAAGTACATGTGGTAGTAAATAGTGATGACTGGTTGATACGGAAGAAAGGTTTCTTTTTTCAACCTTTCTCTGATCGTAAGAAAATTATCGAAGCCTATACACCACACGTGCATGCTGTAGATGATACCGATGGTACGGTTTGTGAAGCCTTGCATAAGATTAAGCCTGACTATTTTGGTAATGGGGGAGATCGGACCAATAAAAACACGCCGGAGCTAGCTGTTTGTAGGGAGCTAGGTATAGAACCAGTCTTTGAGCTTGGTGGGGGTAAGTATGCTTCAAGCTCGATGATAAACGGCCTTAAGCGAGTAAAGACTAGGTGGGGTTTTTATGATGTACTTATGGATATGCCAAAGCTAAAGGTCAAGATACTTAATATAGAGGCTGGTAAAAAACTTTCCTTGCAAAGACATAATTACCGTAGTGAATTTTTCTTTATGCCGAGTGGCGAGGTGCGGGTAAATTTACCTGGGGTTTGGCATGCACCAACAGCACCAGCAGATCATGATTTAGTATTGCTTGAGGTGCAGGTTGGCCAATCAGAAGAGGAAGATATTGAAAGAATTGGCGAAGATAATGAGGAGTACGAAGTAGAGAAGGGGAAAAAGATAAAGTTGAATCATTAGGAGGGGTG
>JAYTMA010000046.1:0-1482 GCA_043728975.1 bacterium | reverse complement strand
TGAGTTACTCTATCGCTTTGCGATAGAGGTTAAGCAACGAAGTTGCTTAACTAAAAGGCCATAGGCCGAATAGATACCCCGTCCCGTAAGGGCGGGGAGATTCATTTAGCAAATTTTACTCGCTTCATTAGTGCTGCCACATACTCATCTTTATAATTTACTCTCCATAAATCTGCAGCAAAAGATTTATGTCCTTACCACTCTGACGAAGTAAACTTAAGTTTTTTAATTCCAGTGATCGAATAAAATCATTTCCCAACGAATCATCTTTGACCACCTTTTCATAAGACTGCCGAAAAGCAGCTAGATCCTTAGGGAAGCAATGCCCTCCCGCACCCCGACCGACGACAGTGTCTTTTCCGCTATTATCGATGACTTTTGTATGACTCATGCCAATTCTTTTGTCAGCACCTACTCCAGAGGCGACAACATCATAATCAAGGTTAAGTTTTTGAGAAAACTCATAAAGGATATTCATGTACACCACCTTCATCGCCAAAAAGCAGTTTCCACCGTATTTTATTAATTCTGCTTCTTCTGCCAAACAAACTAATTCTGTCTCCGCTTGAGGAAGTATGCTTAACAAAGTTTTTGCGACAGACTCCAGAGCTGGGTTCTTTTCTACCAAACCAATAATTGTTCGCTCCGGCGCGCGAGTCTCCTCGAGGGCAAACTTTTCCCGTAAAAATTCCGGCGAATGCACAATAGTAAAATCCGGGAAAAGAAGCTGTAGTTTTCTAGTGGTGCCGGGTACCATGGTAGATTTAATTACCGCAACTTTATTTTTTCCAATCAAACTCAAGGCCGATACTAACGCCGTATCATCAAAACCATACGGTGTGGTGGGCGTCGGAACAGCAACAAAGACGACTTCGCAGTCGGCAATCGCTCCGCGATTGCCGACATATTCTGCTTCGAGCGCATACCTAACTACCTCATACCCTCGCTCGGAAAAATCATCGGCCATATTGCGACCAATAAAACCAATTCGTTTATTTTTCATACTACTGGCTAGCATAGCGCACAAAATTATTCAGGTAAAATATTAATGATTCAACTTTATCTTTTTCCCCTTCTCTACTTCGTACTCCTCATTATCTTCGCCAATTCTTTCAATGTCTTCTTCGACTGACTCACCAACCTGAACTTCCAATATGACCAGATTGCCCCAACCCCCACAATTGAGACAACCATCATAAAGACTTTTGGTATCATAACTATATGAAAGCAAAACGTAAGTTCGGAAGCGAACTAAAGCTCCAGATTGTGTTATCAGTTATAAAAAATGAACTATCAGCGTTAGAAGTAGCTAAAAAATATGAACTAGCTCCCAGTCTCGTATACAAGTGGAGAGATGAGTTCTTAGCCAAAGCTTCCTCGGTGTTTGAAACAAATAAGACTGAATCGGAGCAGGATAAAAAAGTGAAACATTATGAGTACATAATAACCAAGTTGACTACTCAGAACGATTTTTTAGAGAAA
>JAYTMA010000045.1:0-8412 GCA_043728975.1 bacterium | reverse complement strand
ATTTGTCAATCAAATAATACGGCCTAAAATATACCCGGCTCAGGGTATATTTTAAGTGCTTAAGAAATGTGTATTCGTCAATTGTCCTCCTCATTTAGTCTAGTACAATATCGGAGTACCAATAGTTTGGTACGTATGAGAGGAGCACAATCACGTTGCTCTTTTTGTTTCAGAAATTTCCCGTAGCGGTAGATAGGCGGCGAGTCCTTAAAAAAATTATATTCAACGACAAAAACAAAGTTCTGATCAGATACAAACGCCTTTAGATCAGAAGACAAATACTGCTCCGGCACTATTACCCCGACACTCCAATATAATAGAGTGTTTGATTATACTAGTGGTCATAGTTGTTCCGGTATCATTACACACGGGTTTTTTTGATGTCGTTACAGCGGAGGTAAATGATTTACCTGCGCCGCCTGATCTGGTCATTGCCTATACTTCGGCGCTTGATACACCCGTTCTATCGTCTGTTAAAAACCCTAATCCCCAAGGCTTCCGTGGTGGGGCGGAAGTAGTGGTTAATGAAGGGGCTTTGGTGTCCTCTGGACCAGTGGGTGAAGATATCATTGCCGCATCAAAGAATCCAACCGGAGAAATAAGTGTTTATACGGTAAGGGCCGGAGATACTCTATCTCATATAGCGGAAATGTATGGTGTTACCGCGAACACAATTTTGTGGGCCAACGACTTACCACGGGCTACGGCCATTAAAGAAGGACAAACGCTGGTCATTTTGCCAGTAGCCGGAGTGCGTCACGTGGTCAAAAAAGGCGATACTTTAAGTACGATTGCCAAGAAATATAGTGGTAAAGAAGAAGATATTTTGACTTACAACCAAATGGTAGATAATACTGATTTAGTCGTCGGGGAAGTCCTCGTTATCCCTGGGGGAACAATTAAAGTCGCACCAAGTTCCAGTGGGGCTAAGTCAGGGTCTAAGTTGGCAGGTGGTTCGTGGTTGACTCATCCGGCTCCCGGAGCAATAAAAACCCAAAGCATACACGGCTTTAATGCGGTTGACCTAGCTTCTGCTTTAGGCACCGCTATTAAAGCCGCTGGTGCGGGCGAAGTGATTGTCTCCAAGAATGTTGGATGGAATGGTGGTTATGGCCAGTATATTGTTATTAGACACACTAACGGAGCCCAAACCCTCTACGCTCACCTCTCGCTCAATAACGTCGGTGTTGGGGCGTATGTTAATCAAGGAGAAGTAATCGGAGCGATGGGCAATTCAGGTCGTTCAACGGGCTCGCATTTACACTTTGAAGTGCGTGGGGCAAGTAACCCATTTTAGTTTATACACTTTTTTGTTACGCAAAAACCGCCGCGCATGTTTTTTATAAGTACATGCGCGGCGGTTTTAGTTAGGAATACGATAAGAGAGCGCTTCTAGGACGTGTCTAGTTTCAATCTCCAGGGATTCATCTAGATCAGCCGTCGTACGCGCTACTTTTAATAAACGATGATAGCTACGTGGCGAAAGATTGAGTTTAGTAGCAGAAAGTTTAAGGAGATCTTTTACATCGTCATTTATATTTAGACAGTGATCTATATCACGACTGGTCATCTCGGCGTTAGTAAAGATTCCCCGCTCCACTAGTCTAGTCGCTTGAACCGACCTAGCTTGGCTAATCTGCGCTCGGGCGGACTCAGTCTCGCCTTCCTGGCGATTTAAATTGGCTAGTGTCTCATGTGGTATATGAGGGACTTCAATCCAAAGATCAATGCGATCAAGAATGGGCCCTGAGATTTTTTCTTTGTAGGTTTCTTTCATTGCTCTGGCTAAATTGGTTGTGCCGTCTTCTGCTCCCCGATAGGGATTCATGGCAGCGACCAGAATAAAGTCGGCCGGAAAAACAGCGGTGCCCTGAATTCTGGAAATACTGACTACTCTATCCTCCAATGGTTGTCGTAAGGCATCTAAACTACGTCTTTCAAATTCTGGAAACTCATCCATAAACAGTACCCCTTTGTGAGCCAGCGTCACTTCACCAGGCTTCGGGGTCGAGCCTCCGCCTACAAGTGCCGTGTGTGAGGCAGTATGGTGTGGTGATCTAAAAGGTGGTATTGAGGTAATTGATTTTAGGTTACCATTAGCGGAATGAATAGCGGTGACAGCTAGAGTATCAACCCGAGAGAGTGGTGGTAACAACCCTTGAAAAGCTCTGGCTAGCATCGTTTTGCCAGTGCCTGGTGGACCGACTAAAAGTACGTTATGACGACCGGCGGCTGCTATTATTAGGGCCCGTTTAGCACTCTCCTGCCCTTTAATATCTTCTAGTATGACGTTACTGTCTCCCCAGGTAGAATTAATCTCGGTAGTCGGCTGTACTTTAAGCAATTGATGTTCTGGGTGATTGATTTCGCCATGCAAAATAACTTCCCGTAGTGAACCGGCCGGGTAAATATCTATTCCTTCCACCAAAGCCGCTTCTTCAGCATTATCTTTAGGCACTACGACTTTCTGGTAGCCATTTAGTTTGGCAGTCTCAACGACATTGAGGACGCCTTTTACTCCGCGCAAAGTTCCATCAAGACCGAGTTCGCCGATAAAGACTGTGTCAGTTACTGGAGAAATCACCTCGGCCGCCACCAAATAGGCTAGGGCAATCGGAAGATCAAAGAGTGGTCCTTCTTTTTTTAAATCAGCCGGCGAAAGCGAAATGGTTATTTTCTGGTTCTGACTTTTCGGAGAATCATAGCCAGTATGTTTGATGGCACTGCTAACTCTATCCTTGGCTTCCTCGATGGCTTTGCCGGCTAAACCAACGATGGAAAATGAATGTAAGCCTCTTCCGAGGTCGGCCTCGATACAGACAACGGTACCAGAGAGAATGTGTGGTTGAACCGTGTATGTCTTCGCGATGGCCATAGTTTTAAAGTGGCAGTTGACTCTCTTCATCCATATGTTTACTACAGGTACGGGCGGTGGGCTTTACTTCTAGTCTCGCCTCTTCAATTATTTCTCCAGAAATTTCGCATAGTCCATAGCTACCAGAGTCGATTTTACTTAAGGCTCGCTTTATATCTCGATACTCAGTTTCAAGTACAGCTAAAGTAGAACTACGTTCATTAGAGTCCTCTACCCCATCGGCTTCGTCATTATCATCAGCCCCTGATAATTTTTCCGTATCGGGCTTCGCTACCCAGTCATCAGTTATTTCATTATGTAAACCAATAGTATTTAGTTCGGCGGTTATGGTGAATAGCTGTGCTTCAAGACGATTATGAAATTTTGCTAGATTAAACATAAACTATTTTAATAGGTTAGTAATTTCAGTAAATGAGTTTGAATTAGTGGTGATTATAACGAGGTCACGATTGATTAAACCGTACACTAATAGTTCTGCTCCAGAAAGAGTGCGCAGTATTCTCACGTCATTCTTATTAATTACAGCGTCAACAAATATGGCAGTTTTGATTGTGCCTTCATCATAAGATTGATTGTAATTAAAGAGTGGTGATAAATCTTCATAAATAGTGGTTTCCCAATTCAACATACCACCCCTTGTGGTTGTGTAGTCAGCTGTGTCAAGTAAGACAAAAGGAATGCTCTTACGCAGGCCGCCAAAATAGATGTATGAAATAGACTTAAGGAAGGCTGGCTCAAGAGAAAAATCCATCGTATCCAATACGGTTTCTGGTTTAAGTAAAGTCTTGCCATCGGCTGAGGCCACAAAAATCTGTTGCGCCACATCACCCTCGGTACTCTTAAAGGAATTAATTACTTCTTCTAATAGGCCCGCTTTGGTCAAAGTTTTTGGATATATTAACTGTAGCGGACCGTCAATGAGACTCTGGTAACTTGGCGAAGTGTTTATAGCTGCCTCAGGCAATTTACGGTTAAACCAAACATAACCAGAAACTGAAACTATAATCAAAGCTAACACCAATGCAAATACTCCGATTGATATCGTGTTGATACTAAGACTAAATAGCCATTCTTTAAGACTGGTTGGTTTTAGTCGGGTTACTTTTTCGGAAGCCACCCCCTCTTCTTTTGTGCTTATTTCTGGCGTAGGCTCTACTATTTGATTTACTGGAGGTTTTACTACTGGTTCTCGGGGGGTAATTATTGTTTCTGGGACAGGAATCACTGGTAGAGGCTGAGGCAGAGGATTTTTAATCGGAGCTGGTGTGATTGCCACTGGCTCCTGCGACTCTTTAGGAGTTATTACTACGGGCGTTATTGGTTCGAGGTCCTCTTTTAGGGTGACTGCCTCAGTTAAATTCTGGAAGCTTTTTTTCAGTACCACTTTAATATTACTGATCCTGCTTTCCCTAGCTTCAAGCAGTGGGAAACCAGGCTCCGTATTAGCTGTCCAGATGGTGATTGGAGTTTTTGGTATCGCTTTTTCTTTGCGTAGTCTGATACGCTCATGAATACTGAGGGCATCGGCACTAGCAAATTTACCAGTCTTAGAGGTGGCTCTTTGAATAATACCTTTACGGCGCGAGGTTTCTGGTATCTTGTATTTAGGGGTATTTCTGGTAGCTCGTTTTAGACTCAAGTCCGCAAACCACTGATTAATACTCTTAAAGATAGCCGGAAACAAACGGAAACGGTTATGCTTTGTGTCAGTTATAATTACCCCCGGTTTACTATTATCGCGGGATACAATAATATTTTCCCGGTCTGTTTTTTGGGCCGAAATAGGTTTAAGTGTCTGTTCTGGTTTTGGCTTCTCTGCTAAGTCCTCAGCCTCGGGTTTTTTAGGAAGTGGTTTATTTTTATTACCAGTCCAACTTGGTGCTTGGTAGATACGAGGCTCCTCCTTTGAGACTGGCTTAGGGATTGGTTTAGAGAGTGTATCGACTTTGTTTATTTCTTGATCAGACATGGCTTTCTTTTTAGCCATGTCCTTAGCAAAAGTACGAACACTCGAAAGTGATTTAGAAGGGGTAGGGTTAACCATTACCCTATAGTATTGCACAAAATTGCTAGTTTGTGATTAGTAAACTGTGATTCTCGTTAATAAACTTTAAACTAAGTCGGTTTCTGCAAACCTCTATTTTCTGCAAAATCAGGGCTGATTTGCTTAATTGATAGTCCAATTTTACCCTCCTCCACCTTACTCACCAGTACTGATATTTCTTCTCCGACGGTAAAAATTCCTTCCATACTCTCAATTCGGAAAGGAGCAATTTCGGAAATATGAATTAGTCCCTCATTATAATTATCGAGTTTTGCAAACGCACCAAACGTAGCGATTTTAGTTATCGTAGCGGTAACGCGGTCTCCGACTAGATATCTTTTAGTCAGGGCCATTATTTTATCCGCCGCTAGACTGGCTGTACCGTTTTTACCAGTAATATAAACAGTTCCGTCATCTTCAATCACGATCTCGTCTACTCCCGTGTCCTCTTTTATACCGTTAATAGTTTTGCCACCAGAACCAATCACTAAACCAATTTGATCAGGTAAAATTTGTAAGGAAATTATTTGCGGTGCCCGTAGCGAAATAGTAGCCCTAGGAGCCGGCATGGCCTTAGTCATAGTCTCTAATATATGTAGGCGCGCCAGTCTGGCTTTCTCTAGGGCTTCGGTGAGAATTGGTAGAGATATCCCCGTCACTTTTACGTCCATCTGAATGGCAGTCACTCCCAGAGTAGTGCCGGCTACTTTAAAATCCATATCACCATATTCGTCTTCAGGTCCTTGGATATCGGTTAAGAGTTTGTAAGCAGTACCCAGTATCAGGACCCCCGAGGCAATACCAGCGACACTTCTTTTGATAGGGACTCCACCATCCATTAGGGCTAAGGTCGAAGCACAGACTGAGCCCATTGAACTGGAGCCATTACTAGACATAGTCTCAGAAACTAGTCGAATCGTATAAGGAAAAGTGGCTTTATCAGGAATTACTGGTAGCAGGGCTTTTTCGGCTAGTGCACCATGACCAATCATGCGGCGGTTAAAACCACCGACTCGCCCCGTCTCGCCGACGGAAAAAGGAGGGAAGTTGTAGTGGTGCATGAAGCTCTTTTTGGTTGAACGCTCTTCCATGGTATCGATCATTTGGGCGGCTTCTGGTCCACCCAAGGTTAGGGCGGAAAAGATCCGTGTACCACCGCGGTAAAATATTCCCGAACCATGGAGGACTGGAGAAATCCCACCTGCTTCGGCATAGAGTTGTCGTACTTCATCAAAACCGCGCCCGTCCGGTCTTTTATTATCTTCTAGGGCACCCTTATGTAATTCAATATCTATCTGCTCTTCAAAATAGGCACTAGCAATTTTTTTATCAATTGGTTCTGTTTGGGCAGCTGCCGCCTCAATAAAAATATCCTTTAGTTCATATAGATGATCTTTACCTGGTCGGTTACTGAAAAGAGTGTTTTGCAACTCCGTCTGGTAATTTTTTTTATATAAATCTATCAGAGCTGGAGGTGTTTCATTAACCGGAATTATACGCTTGGGTTTACCAATTTCAGTGATTATATTCTTTTGCCACGTTTCTAATTCGGCTTGAATTTTAAGGGCGGTCTCTAGAGCTATAACAATCTCCCTTTCCCCAACTTCGTAAGCAGCCGTCTCAATCATATTTATCGTACCATCCTTACCACAAGCCAGTACCTCATAATCGGCAAGCAAAGGAGTGCGACTAGAATAGATAGGATTTATCATTAACTCACCAGTGTCTCTTGCTCTGGCTAGGCGCACTGCTCCAATCGGTCCAGCCCAGGGAATGTCAGACACACCCAAAGCCAAAGATGCGCCAATTACACCAAGGATGTCCGGGTCGTCTTCACCAATCGATAAGACGGTAATTACCACCTGAACATCAATTCGTAGGTGCGAAGAGAAAAGTGGGCGAATGGTTCTATCAACGATTCGAGCGGAAAGAATAGCTTCATCACTGGGGCGACCCTCGCGGCGCATAAATCGACTCCCGAGAATTTCTCCAGCGGCATAAAACTTTTCCTCGAATTCAACTGACAAAGGAAAGTATGGTAGGCCGGAGTTATCTCCCCTGCCCATGACAGCGGTGGCTAAGATTACAGTTTCGCCGTAGGTTAGTAGGACTGAGCCGTTAGCATGAAGAGTAAGATCATTAAATTCCGCGATTAGATTTTTATCACCAAACTTTGTGGTGTAGATTTTTCTTTGCATGGCAACTGACGAATGAATTTAGGCGGGCGGTTAATTATTAGGAGCTTCCTCAGAATTAGTTTTTTTGTCATTCCGGCGATTTGAGTTTTTATTACGCTCACCCTTTCGGGCTGTCTTGTAGCCAATTAAAAATTCTTGTGGATAGTCATCCATATCAATAAAGTCGTCAACAATTTCTCGCAGCTTAGCCGAGGCCGAGCGACCAAAGGTAATTACTTCGACTTGGCAGCCCTGACTCTTAACGTACTCTACTAGGGGAATAAAATCTCCATCTCCGGTGGCTAAGACAATAGCATCAACTTTGTGGGCCAGTTTAATGGCATCTATCGCGAGGCCAACATCCCAGTCGGCTTTTTTAGCGCCACCGTAAAATATTTGAAGATCTTTAGTTTTGATTTCAATCCCGACTTTTTCCAGCGCTTCAAAAAATGGGGCCTCTTCTCCTCCTTCAGTATTTACTACATAGGAAAGAGCGCGGATAAGTTTGCGCTCTCCGACGGCGGCGTTTACTACTGCTCCGAAGTTAACTTTTGATTTGTATAAATTTTTGGCACTGTGGTAAAGATTTTGTGTGTCAATTAAAACTGCGACTCGCTGTTCAGGATGGCGAATGATTCCCATATAAAAATAAATTAAGTAAAAATGATCTGTATAAAAATACCCTCTGCTTCAACTATAACTTGAAATATAAAAATGCTCCAGATGGAGCATTTTTATTACCGCTTCAGTCCGAGTTTCTTGATAAGAGTCTGATATGACTTCTCATCGTTACTCTCGAGATAGTTTAGTTGCTTGCGGCGGTCAGCTACCATCTGCAATAGACCACGGCGAGAATGGAAGTCCTTCTTGTGCTTGCGCAAGTGAGAAGATAATTCCTCAATCTGACGGGTCAATAGTGCGACTTGAGCCTCTGGTGAACCAGTATCACTGTCGTGACGACGATTATCCTTAAGGACGTTTTCTTTGACTCGTTTTGTTAACATATATATGTGTGAAGTGTGATCTACTTATCTAGATACGCACGTGAATGCTTATAAGCAGGGACACTTGATTAACCGCGAAGGTTGTAGCTACTATAGCACAAAAATTAGAAAAATGCAAGCCAGACAAATGTTTAGACAGTTTGTCAAAATAGTGTCGGTATAACCGTTGTATACTATCGGCAATATGCTATTACTACAGCTAAAACAAGATTTTTTAGAGTCTCTTGAAGCTGAATTGGGGCGTAGTGTCAAAACGATTGAAAATTACAACCGTTATTTGTCTCGGTTTTTAGCTTTTACTAAGGCCAAAAA
>JAYTMA010000044.1:0-1962 GCA_043728975.1 bacterium | reverse complement strand
GGTACAATACCGAAGTCATCTTGTATCTTCCGTCGTTTGCTAACCCCATTCAGTATTCGAGACTTTTAGTTTCGTGTCTATGAATTAGGGGTCAGATCAAAAGGGGTTTTTTAATTGTGCGGCCAGAGGTAATCGAAACCTCGACTAATCCTTGGCAAGGACTCGTTATACCACTTAACCATGGCCGCAACGTTATTTTTCAGTCTGTAACTCTTTCAGAGAAAGTTCAATCCAACGATTTAACTTTTTCTTCAAAAGAGTACTGCCGATTATAGTATTCCCAACGCCAAAATGCAACGTCTGCTTCAAGCTTCGTCCTTGGATAACCTGATTTTTATAGAATTGAGCTACCGAAATACCGGTTTTTTTACTCCAATGCTTCATACAGACCACTTCATCGAGATCGGGGTACAAGAGGAGCCAGAACTTAATTGTAGACCTTTCTACCCCCAAATAGGTGAGCAGGAACTTAATAAATATCTTATGCAACTCCGGACGACTATTGGTTAGACGGATTAACCGCGTATGCGTGTTATCTCCTTCACTTATGTAGAGCATCAGACCCGCCACAAAGAGGGGAGAGCGGCGATAATTTTGATACTCGGTCTCTGCCATATGTACTACCTGATCATACTGCTTGGCTCGTTCGGCGGTGCGGGCCTTATTAATTGAAACCATGCGTTTCTTATTCTCTTTTGCCGCTCTAGCTGTATTTTGAGCCGTAATATCTCTAGAGAAGGGTAGGGGCTTTAACCAAGCACTAATGGTACCGACAGACACACCACAAATCTTAGCGATTTCTGTATAGGTAAAACCACGTTTGCGGAAGGCTATTGCTTGCTCATAAGCCTCTTGTTTGTAGTGAGTGCGTGAATTTGTCATAGAAAGATTCGTATATAATATACTGCCACGACTGTTCGATTTTGAGATATAAACAAGTCCCGCTTTTAGGCGCGGCTTGTTTATATCTGCTTAAAATACTAACGCTTTATTAACCTGATGTATTTTTTAAGAATCTCCATCAATCATCTCACCCACGACATACTGACAACCTTGCATTCCAACCACACCAGAGTGGGGAACTTGGGGTGGTATATCCAAGTGATCGCCCGCTTTTAAGCTTTGACTCTGTCCGTTAATTACTATTTCTACTGTTCCCTCAGTTACAAAAATAGTGACTTTGTCTTGGTGGTTATGCACCGGATAAATTGTACCGGCCTCATCTTTCCATTCATAGACATAAAGAAAACCCTCTTTTTCTAAAGCTTGAATACAACGTTCCGAGAGTTCCATATAGAATAATCTAGACTCACGCTGAAAACTACTATTTTGAGAGTCTTTCTTTAAGTCGCTCAAACAATCCATTTATCATTTGTGCGTTTTTATTAACTCCTGCATCATAAAAAGAAGGTCCTCCGAAAAGCGATACGTTTTGACCATTTTTTAGCAATATACTCATCTTCATGTTTTGAGTAGCAACGTCTTTTCCAAAAGAACTATCTGGTGCATTCAGGGTTATCTGTACACTAACTGCTTCTGGTACTAGGGCAAGAAGATTTGCATTAATCAGGGCCGCTTCGTGCTTGCTTGGCTTAAAACCCTGGTATTCAATTTCACCCTTAAACTTCTCACCCGCGGCTTCTGCCTCCTCACCGATCACGTAACTAGCGGCTAAAGCAGCTCCACCCCGCAAGAAATTGCGTCTACTATTATCTACCGCCTCAGAAACATCTGCTTCGGGGATACCTAGTTCCTCACCGACATCGTCACTTTCTGTCGTTTTTTTCTTTCCTCCGAACATCTCCATACCGAATTTCATATTTTACCTAGTATTAAAATTAATAGTTTCACAATTCTGCAAATTTTATTCCACGTAAATACCTCCGCGGCGTAAGCCCGGGGATGTAGTGAGTTACTCTATCGCTTTGCGATAGAGGTTAAGCAACGAAGTTGCTTAACTAA
>JAYTMA010000043.1:0-3301 GCA_043728975.1 bacterium | reverse complement strand
GCTGTCTCAGTCGCTGGCTTTGGTATTTTTGAAGCTAAGCTTCGTGCTAAGCGAGAAGCTCGAAATCCACGCACTGGTGAAACTGTTCAAGTCCCAGCTATGCGCGTACCAAAATTCCGCGCAGCCAAGGCTCTCAAGGATTCAGTTAAATAGTCGCCACTGTTTTTAACGCAAAAATATCCGCCAGAGATGGCGGATATTTTTGTACCAGTTTTTATTGGCAACTTTATAATGGCAATGATATAATATTGACGTAGCGGAGGTAATACGCTATGTGGAAATGCAAAGGGTATTCCTAGCTATTTCCCATCACAATTTAGTAAAAGTCCCTTCAGCCAAGGGACTTTTACTTTGTCTGTTGGTTTGTTACCATCTACTAGCTGTTACTACCTAAAATATTTTATGTTTACCACCATCATCAACGACTGTAAGGATGACAATGCGTGTGGCCGTCAAGAAAGCCGCCTAGCCTCCCTCCTAGATACTAGCTTATCGTTTATTGGGGTAGAAAGCGACCTGGAGGCTAGTATGCAACTAGTAGATGTATTAGACGCCACGGAAGGTCGCCAGGGACTAGTGTTGGTAAACGTCGCTCCTCGGGGCGGACATACTACCAAGTGGGAGAATGGTACGCCATTTGGCTATTTCTACTACGGTCAAACTTTGGTCTTGGCCAGTGTCGATGGTTACACCCTCTCAGCCGTCAAACACCTCGGTCTCATGACAGAGCTAGTACTCCTTGATACCCATACGTCAGCCGAGGCTATGCTGACCGCGGGATTTATTTCTGAATTAGCCGCCAAGCAAATCCCCACTACCCAATTCCGCAGTTTTGATTTTCTTCCCCGAGCTGGAGCTTTTATACTAAAAGGTAATGCCCTACCAACTACACCCCACGACTTATCACTCATACCAGAACTACCAAAGGCTATTTGGCACATCGACAACTTCGGTAACTGCAAAACCACTCTAACCACAGAGGATGTAAGGCTTGATGATATTACCAGTACTCGCTTTGGT
This sequence comes from bacterium, assembly GCA_043728975.1. Taxonomy (GTDB): domain Bacteria; phylum Patescibacteriota; class Minisyncoccia; order Phycocordibacterales; family UBA918; genus OLB19. The sequence goes on along the minus strand of JAYTMA010000043.1, from coordinate 2,281 downwards.
GAACTACCTTATTTTGAACAACTACGTAATGTACCGGATGGTGCACACGCCCTGGTCCATGGTAGCTCTGGCATTAATGACACTAGATTCATTGAACTCATGGCCCAGTGTAGTAACTTTGCCCGCATTCACAATGCCAAAATTGGCGACGGGGTTTTTATAGAGGAATCCTATTTTAGAAAAGCGACTAATTGATTCTATGATAATTGATAAAATCACTCGATTACAGCATCCACTATCACTTCAATTCTCCAATAACAAAATTATAGACGTCTTTGGGACTCACGAGTTTAACCTCAACTTCTGGGTACAATTCTTTAAAAACTTTCAATCCGGTAACTTTTTCAAATTCATTCAGCTTAAATTTAAATGCTCTAGTATTATTTTTGTATATTTCAATATAGTCAATTTCTTGTTGAGCAGTAGTACGCCAAAACATTTGCTCCATGCCAAAACCGCCAGTGCTTGAAATGTATTTCATTCTCTCAAGTATCATCGCGTTCTCAAAAAGCATTCCTCCGTCCCTACGGCCATTTTTTTCCACGGGACTAAAATCATTTACCAGAGCATTTCGTAAACCCAAATCAGTAAAATATACTTTTCTTGTCTTTACTACTTCCTTTCTCTTGTTATTAGAAAACGCCTTCAATCTAAATATAACAAAATTATTTTCTAACAGATTAATATATTTTTGTACGGTTTCAGCCGTAGTGCTGAGACTAACTGCCAGCTTTCTATAAGAAACTTCATTCCCAATTTGATAGGCTAGAAGTTTTAGTAAAGACACCACCAACTCTGGCTTTTTCAGTCCCTCCACCGCGAGTACATTTTTATAAAGATATTGTGTCACGAGAAGATTAAGACTTCTTTCTTTTTCTTCTTCAGTAAGTGAGACTATTCCTGGGTAGCCTCCAAATCTCATATTCTTTTTAAGCTCATTTTGTGCATCTAGTAAGTTTTTTGCTACTTCAGTTACTCCTAAAGGGTATAGTGTAAATTCGAGTGATCTTCCAGTAAGAGGCTCTGATACTTCATTCGCCAAATCAAAAGAAGACGACCCAGTGGCAATATATTGGACCTGTGGCTCATGGTCAAATAAACTTTTTAATACTGAACCAATTCCTCGTACTGTTTGCGCTTCATCAAAAACAACGACCTTATAACCCTTCACTAAAGAGAAAATCTCAGTATCGTCTCGTTTCGTGAGCAACTCATTATTAGAAAGTAATTCGCAATCAATATACCTAACTTCGGCCGGATCAAAATCAGCCAGAAGTCGCTTAACCAGGGTTGTTTTCCCTGTTTGTCTAGCACCATACAAGACAATGACTTTTCCTTTAAAAAGCCTTTCTTTAATTACTTCTTCTAGGTGTCTTTTGATATACATCAGCTCAAGTATATCAAATATCTAGATATTTGTCAACTTCACCTTACAAATATCTGGATATTTGCTTATTTCTAGACTTTTTTCGCAAAATGCTTATTCTTAGAACTAAAGCAACCATAAATCAGGGGGGGGGTTCGCGCAGGAATCCTATTTTAGAAAAGCTACTAGTTAATTTTTTATTATGAAAACCATTTATACCATTAGTGAAGACAAAAGGACTCTCATTTCCGAGCGTTCATTTACTGCTTCACTAGAGAAAGTCTGGGGTGCTTGGACTGATAATGAAAGATTAGAAAAATGGTGGGCTCCCGCCCCTTGGCAAGCACGCACCAAATCTTTTTCTTTCACCGAAGGTGGCGCTTGGCATTACTTTATGGAAGGACCAGAGGGCAAAAAGCAATATTGTCTTAATAAATACTTAATGATTGTTCCCCAGGCCTCTTTTACCGCCATTGACTGCTTCTGTGATGAGGAAGGAACTATAAACCTTGACCTCCCCACGAGCCACTCCGATGTCCAATTCGATCAAGAAGGTGTGGCGACTAAAATCATCGTCACCACCTCCTACGCTAGTGAGAAAGACCTGCAAACCGTCATTGAAATGGGAATGAAAGAAGGCTTCAACCAAGGGCTGGACCAACTGGAGGAATTACTAAAAGACTAAATTCAGATGCCGAAGCTCATAGACTTTGCCAGGATTGTGGTAGCTCACTCGCCAAAGAACCTAACGAAGGTGAAAAAATTCTCATTGCCGCCGGCGCCTTTCCGCAACCATTAGCCTTTGAAGTAATGAACCTCCCCGCCCTTACGGGACGGGGTATCTATTCGGCCTATGGCCTTTTAGTTAAGCAACTTCGTTGCTTAACCTCTATCGCAAAGCGATAGAGTAACTCA
>JAYTMA010000042.1:0-1604 GCA_043728975.1 bacterium | reverse complement strand
CTACCCCATCAGCCTCACCACAAAGAGTCTCTGAAACCACCGTCCAAATTGCTGGAGTTGATGAACCAGATATTGTGAAAACTGATGGTGAGAGTATTTTCTACTCGCGTAATAGTTGGTATGGCGGACCGATAATGCCCATGGTTAGAGCTACCAATGCTGAAATTATGGCTCAAGATAAAATGATGATTGCTCCCTATCCGATTAATCCTGGTGCCACCGCTATCATTAATGCTTTCCCTCCGACCAGTTTGGCAGTAAATGAAAAAATAACTGAAACCGGCGATCTCCTTCTAGATAAAACCACTAATACTTTAGTGATTCTGGCTTACCCAAAAATTGTCGCCTACAACGTTAAGAACGAGAAGAAACCCAAGAAACTTTGGGACTTAGAGATTCCCCAAAACAGTTCGGTCGTTACCGCGAGACTTAATGCTGGGAAGATTTATCTAGTCACGAGGGCTTGGATTGACAACGGAAACCCTTGCCCAGCTCTACCATCCTCAGGCAGTAAAACTATGTTCGTGCCTTGTATAGACATTTATGTGCCAATGCAAGTTGAATCAGTCTCGGATACTTTTAGTGTCTTCACCTTGGACCCCGTCTCTGGAAAAGTGGAAAAGAAATTAGCTTTTGCTAGCGACGGCAGTGCTACCACTGTAATGATGTCAAAATATAATCTCTACCTCGCTACTAGAGCATATTCTGAATCAACCGATGTCATGCTAGAAGTTATATCGACAGTAGCTACTAAATATTTGTCCCTTGAAGCTACTAAGAGTATAAATAAAATCAAGGGTTACGAAATATCTCTGAGCGGTAAACTAAATGAAATATCTGTGCTTGTGCAAAACGAATTTAATAAACTTAGTCAAAATGCCCGTCTAGAAACTGAAACAAACTTCAACAATGATATTGCTGCCGAGATGAATAAGCGTCAAAGAGACCTAGAGAGGACTAGAATTGCCCGCATTGCTTTATCCACCTTGAGTATAGAAGCGGTCGGAACTGTTCCCGGTAGTCTACTCAATCAATTCTCCTTAGATGAATACAACGGTGATTTGCGGGTCTCGACAACTGTCGGCGGGAACAACTGGTTTTCTTGGGGCAGAGGTGGTGAATCAGTAAATGATGTATACGTGTTAGGGGCTGATTTAAAGAAAAAAGGTGAAGTCCTAGATCTAGGCAAAGGAGAAAGAATTTATTCTACTAGGTTTATGGGCGACCAAGGCTATGTGGTAACCTTCAGGCAAATCGATCCTTTCTATGTGCTAGATCTCGCGAATCCGACAGCGCCAAAGTTAAGTGGTGAATTAAAAATTCCCGGCTATAGTTCTTACCTCGAAAAGATTAGCGAGGATTTGGTCTTGGGTGTAGGGCGAGAAGATAACAGCGTGAAGATTTCACTGTTTGATGTGTCGGTGGCGAGTGCACCAAAGGAAGTATCAAAGTATCTCATAAAAGATGAGTGGAGTGAAGTAGAAAATAATCATCACGCCTTTATGTTAGATAGTGATAATAAAACCTTCTTTATTCCTGGTGCACAGGGCGGATATTTCTTCAGCTATGCTAACAATGATTTAAAACTAGCTTTTACCCTGGCC
>JAYTMA010000041.1:0-3266 GCA_043728975.1 bacterium | reverse complement strand
GTTCCGGTCCAAGGTCCGGTACGCGGTGAGCGGCCTATGCATGCTACACAGCCTCTTCTTATTTTTATTTTTTCTTTTGATTTGAAAAATAAATATTTTTGAAAGTTATGTCAGACTTCTACTGACTAAAACTCCTCTAAAAACCATTAAGGCCAAAAATAAGAGGAGAAATCCTCATGGATACTTTCATTGTGGGTAGTTTTCTTGGAATTGTTTTGGTATTAAATGTCTCAGATTTTGCTGGATCAGATAGAGATGGGTTGCTTCCATTTCTCTTAAGTTGGACCAAGGTTCCCATGATATATGAGAATCGTCATACCCCAACCATTTGACTTTGAAAGTTAGGGTAGATAATTTTTTGGTGTTACCACTATGAGTGATAATTTCTTCTATAAAGAACTCAAGGTAATCTCGTCTGGAAACGTCCTGAGGATTGGTTTCATCAGGATCGAAGATGAATTGTTTCATTTGTGATGAATGATACTGTTTTTCTTTGTTTGTTGTCAAGTCAAGTAAGGTGTATTCGCCTTGACTGTGTGATATGACTTGCATTGGGCCACGCCACAGTGTATGTAGACGTGTTGCAGGGGTTGTTCTTTGTCTTACAAGTACATATGATGAAACTGCAAATTCGGTTACTGAAGATGAGTTCAGGGCATTGTGTTCGTCATCAGATTTCTTAAGAATATCTGCTGCGATTCTAGTTAAAGTAGATTGCATTTTAAGCATTTTACTAGAAGACTCAGTAAGAGTTTGGGTATTTGCGAGAATTTCTTCTTTAGAACCGTATATATTACCGGATAAGTCGATTGCATTACCGTATAATAAATCAGAAGCACTGATTTTAGTTCTCTCGTTATATGACGAGTTGATAATTCGTTGAACGAATGGTAATGAGAGTTGATAATCATCGATAGTATTTTTATCAAATGTTAAAGCTCTGAGGTGTCTGTTTATTTCTTTGTTGTTTCGTTCAACAATGGCATTCTCTTGTGATGAGTATGCTAGCGTTAAATTCTGTAGAGTGCTTGTAGCAGCACAGAATTGTTCGATGACATTATTTGCGAAGTGTGAACCTCTGTCAGAGCGAATTACTTTTGGAGCGCCGTAGCGTCCAAAGTGATGTAGAAGGCATCGACAAGCTGATTCAGCAGTCGCCTCAGTAACGGGGTAGAGGTCAACCCATCGTGTAAAACAATCGATGATATTGAGAACGTATCCTTTATCGGGATATGGTCCGATGAAGTCTATATTAATACACTCCATTGTAGTATAAGAAGACGTAGTGTATTTGTACGCTGTTATAGGAATTTTTATTTGCGACATTTTCTGACAGCAGACACATTTTTTAATGAATTCCTTTACGTCTAACTTCATGTTTTTCCATGTAAGTTTAAGATCTTTTTGAAGTTTGATGAGAGTTCTGTTGACACCACCATGACCAGACTGGGCATTGTGTACTAGTTTGATGTTTTTCCAGTGTATGGGGTCGACACGGTACGGTCCCATTATAGCGGACATTACGGTTGAATTTGTCAGAGAGGGTTTGTTATTAATACAAAGTCTTGACATCGCGTCAGCGATAACGTTGTCAACACCTTTCACGAACTCGATGTTAAAGTCGAGTTCTTGTAAGGCAAGGTGCCATCGAACAATCATTGGATTCGAAGCTTGCTTAATAAAAGTCAAGTTCTGGTGATCAGTAAGTATAGTAAACTTTCTGTCACGTAATAGATTGTCGAGGTAAGTACAACAAAAGAAGATTGCGTATGCTTCTTTTTGAATTGTTGACCAAGCTAACTGAGTTGTAGTTAATGCTTTACTAACAAGAGAAACTAGTTGTTTTTCGTTGTTGACAATTTGATATAGGTAGCCACCTATACCGTAGTCAGATGCGTCTGTCATTAAGTATATGGGTGCTGTAGCATCCATAAAGAATAATGTAGGACTATCTGCTATGAGAGCGCGTATTTTAATGAACGCCTCTTCACCGGCAGGTGTCCAAACTAAAGCTTTTTGTTTCTTAGCTGAGTGGTCAACCATTTGATTTAATGGTGCTACCACGTTGGAGTGATTGGGAACGAAGTTCCGAAAGTAGTTTGCGAGTCCTAAAAAGGAACGCAGCTGTGTATTGACTTGTGGTTTTGGAAAGTCTAATACTGAGTTGATTTTCTTTGTAGACATAGAGATACCCTCTTTCGAGAGTGTCCTACCCACATATTCAACTTTGCTTAAACCAAACTTGCATTTGGAAAGCTTTACGCATATGTTTTTGTGTAGAAGTCTTTCTAAGACGGTGTCAAGTCTGTGTAGGAATTGTTTTTCACCAGTACCATAGATGATGATGTCATCAAGGTATACTTCACATACAAAGTAAATGAGTCCTGCTAAGACTATAGTAGCCATCATTTCTTGAAAATATGACGGGGCCCGTTTCGGGCCAAACGGTAAACGTTTGAACTGGTATACACCCGCAAAGGTGATGAAGGCAGTGAATACCTTAGCAGCAGTTGCTAATGCTGCTTGATGATAGCCTTGCGTTAAGTCTAGGATCGCGAAGTGTGTAGGTTCATGAGCTCCGATACGGATGATCATTTGCTCAATGTTTGGAATTGGCCAGCTTGCTGGGTCAGTCGCCTCATTGAGGTTACGGAAGTCGATACAAAATCGGAAACCTCCCGGTTTAGTTGCTATCAATATTTGTGAATAGAACGAAGCACTAGAGACTTCGATGATGCCTGCATCGAGCATTTCTCTGATTTGCTTTTCGGCCTCAACTTGTTTGAGTTGGGTCTGGACGCGTACAGGACCTCTGTTACGGTGGTGTTCCCATTTGCGTTTGTCTACGTCTAGATCAAACGGGGGTATATCTGCAGGTTTATTATGCAGTTTGTCGCTGAAGACTTTTTTGTATTTGAGTAGTATTAGTTTGATACTCTCTTTTAGTTTATCGCTACCCTCGATTACCGCGAGGGATAGGAATTGTTCATCAGACATTTCATCTGTGGGTGTGGCAGGTGCACGGAAGGAGGCGAACGTATCCTTATTATCATCGTCGACTTCATCGGCACCGATGTTTACGACCTCCTTCAGTTGTTCAGTCTGAGGGAGCACGGCAGCCACATGGCCTTGTGTTTGTGATGGTGTATCGATGAGGACAGCCGGAGTTGCTAACACTGGTCTGTCTATGAGAGGGGTATCATCAAAGTGTACCCTCTTAGTCCTACTGTCACCTTGGTGGTTAAGTGGTACTGAGATGAGAGGGG
>JAYTMA010000040.1:0-6269 GCA_043728975.1 bacterium | reverse complement strand
CTTCAGCTTTGTAATCCACAGCGCCTAACATAGTTGATTTGTCATAGATTGTTGGATCGGTTGAGAAAGTTAAAGAACCCTCAACGTACTCCCAAGCACCTTTATGGAAACCTTCAATTGGGTCAATGTTGTAATCTTCAGCGCGTTGTTTGTACTTATTAACATAAGCAAGGGTATTACCGCCCTCAGAGATGTGACCTATCCGCGTAGCATCACTAGCGGCTGCTGCAACATCTTGGGCAAAGCCCACTACCATTGCTTTGAGTTTACGCTCTACTTCTTTTTTGTACTCTTCTAAAGACTTGGCTACATCTTCTGCATTAGTCTTTATCATGGTTAAGTCTTTATCGCTAGAATCTTAAACAGTACAACTTGGTTATGAGCCATTCCATCTTCGTAAGAATCTACAAGGTATGTTTCATTGTTGTAGAAGATTTTATCTTTTACAGAAGGAGTGAAAGTAAGGTTGTAATTAGCTAAGTAAAACATTCCTACATTCTTACCTACTAAAGTAGGGTGATTGTATTGGTTTGTTTTGATGTGCTTCTTATACATCTTCACAGGGTAAATAACTTCTGTGTTTGTTACTGAGCCTGTTTCAATATTGTAAGCACCTGTTTGTACTTTAATGTAGTTACAATCAATTCCGTTGCGGTTCACAGCATCTATGCTTGCTAGGAGAAATCTGTTTGCCATGATTAAACTCCAAATGTGCTTGTGGTTGTGTCTGGCATCAAAGGAGTGCAAATAATGTTGTTATCGGAAATGCTATTATTGGCTTGCATGTCTGAAAGACTTATACCACCTGCATAAGCACCAATGCCGTTGTAGAGTGGATTTAAACTGGGGTCACGAATAAACATTTGCAGGGCTAATCTGTATTGCTCTGCTGCTTTTGCCCCGCCACTCACACTAAAAATGTCTACAGTTTCATTAGCCGACCACATACTCAGTTGTAGAAGGATGACTTTTGCAACTTCCACGGATGTTCTATTGATGTTTTGGGCGTTGCGGTCTAAGAAGAATTGGATTTCTTCATCTGTTGTGAAGTAAAATCCGGGGGCATTGTCTTGGGTAAGTAACCTGATCTGCTGGATGGAGCTTAATGCCATAGGAAATCCTTTTTTAATTATTTTTCTTCTAATAAGTCTAAACAAAACTCATTAGAAGAAAACCCTCGAAAGAGGGTAGTCTTATTACCTACCGATTAAGCGGCAAGACCTTTAGCCACAAGGTTAGGGCGGCGTAGGACATTCAACATGTTCATTTGAGACTCGATAGAGATTTCTGAATCACGACCATCAGCCCATGACCACATGTATTGAGGCATTGCAATAGTGTTGACTGAGCTAAACTTGTTAGCTGGTCCAAAGTAACAAACGAAGGAATCGTCACCACTTGTATTCGCAACAAAGTATGCCTCTGCCGCTGGGACAAAAGGAGTACCGTTAACACCTGTACCTACTTCAATGAAGTCAATACCTGCAAAGCTGAAACGACGATACAAACCTGCACCGCCAGCGCGATTACGCATGATAGATTGACCATCTGTCGCTGAATAGTAGCGATAAGCGTCCACAATCTTCGCATGTTTAATCAACTTACTGAAGAATGTTTTACCTGCATAGCAAGTTACACCAGAAACAATCACCCCATCTGTTGCAGTAGAGTTGAAACCAGCGATGATTTCTTCGCACTTCTCAACAATCTCTGTACCTACGGTATCCAAAGCAAAATTAACAACACTACGTGTGTAACCAAAGTCAGTGTAGTAGTCAGCAGTGATAGTACCATTTGGTGCCCATGCTTGACCTGTTACGATGGTCTGGAAACGAGCCACTTCCTTGGTCATCTCAAAATTGCGTTTGATTTTTACCATCTTACGCATCAACGCTGCTGCTTCTGTATCTGCTTGAGACAAATCAGTGTAAGATGATTTGCCTGCTAAATCTTCAGGGTACAAAGCATCGGTCAATTGGTGATGACTCAGAGAGTAAGAATGAATCTTACGCAAGTCATTAGATTGAGCCAAAGGCTTTGAACCACGAACCGAGTCAGTAACCAAAGACAAACTGCCTTTAGTTTCTTGGAACGTCACCGTATTTTGTGACAACATCTCTTCTTGGAAAAGACCAGAATCACCCAAGAGTGTCCATGTTTGAGGGAGGGTATTCAGTTCACGAGTGCTGTCAACGACTTCAAAGGGATTTGTAAAACTACGAGTAGTCATGTTATGTCTTTCTTAAATTAAATATTATCGAGAACTTGGATACCTAGTGCTTCCAACGCCGCATAGACAACATCTTTGTCAGTAGATAATGCGTAAGATGCATCAAACACAAGTCCAGCTTTTGAAACTTTTGCAGGACCACGAGTAAGCCCCAACATCTTTTTATCAGTTGCTGCCAAAATAACTGACTCTTCACTCACGATAGCTGCTACTACAGCAGAACCATCTACAGCATTTTTTACTGCACGTTTGAACTTACCAGTTGCTGTTACTTTACCCAATACAGTACCTGACAAAAGAGTACCTGCTGTATCATTGACGGTAACAACAGTTTCAACGAAACCTGAACCAGCCCAAAGCTCTTTTTTAATCACATTGCTTTTAGTGTGAGTGCTATTTGCTACGATAGTCATTTTCTGTTTTCCTTATTTAATTATTTAGAAGCTTTTGCTGCTGCGGCTTTAGCAAGTTTCATCAGTGGGGTAATATCTTCCTTTTGTTCAGCTTGTGCAGATGCACCAACTTCTTTAAACAAATCAGAACTCTTTTGTACTTGCATCAGAGATTCCAAAGCAGCGATTGCACCTTTGAATACTTCTTCTGATTCCACATTAGCAAAAGCCTTAAACAAAGCTTCTACTTTTTCAGTTTCTTTAACTGTTGCAGTCAATAAATCTTTGCGAGATTTTTGAATAGCGTCTTGTTTTTCTTTTTCAAATTGCTTAACTGTTTCGAGGGCTTTGGTTAGTTGTTCAGTCTGCTCTTTTAAAGCTTTCTGAATGCTGTCCAATGCACTCTTTTCCACCATCTCGACAGTTACATCCGTCTCGACTACTTTGACTTCTTTAGTCATGGGAGTTTCCTTATTTTTGATAATTGCGTCAGAAGGCGAAGCCTCGACATTCTTTGTAGCTACTTCTTTGGTTTGTGCAACCTTGGCTGTGGCTTCGCCGTCTTCGTTGACAGCAACTTTCGCTACCGTCTTAGAATCTTTTTCTACTCTCTTGAAAGCCTTTTCAAGCACAGCTTGGGATTTCAATAAGTCGATGTACTGTTCTGGTTCAAGTTCAGAGAGAGACTTGTTAATATCCTCTGATTGACCTAGTTGTTTGATAACTTCAATTGCACTAACTTGAGATGCAATATAATCTTCGTAGTTATCTGGATACTCGTCATCTGATTTTTCAGTGTTGTAACCGAGTGCTTGGGCTAGCACGATTGCTGACTCTCCGTATATACTGTAGAACTGTGTTAAAAAGTCCTGTATATCTAAAGTTACTTTAATTTTAGAAGCTTTTTCTACGTGTTCGTCTGTGAACTTAGAGGCTTTGAGCACCAATTTATAATCCGCGCCATTACACGGGCCACCTTGGTGTTTTGAAACCAAGGCAAGATGTGCCTCATCTCCGTCAAAAGAAATTGCAGAGAGTTTTCGTTTAGTTTTTACCTTATCCATTTAAGTCCTTCTTATTCAATGTTTTCAACATGTGCCATTGCACCAATGCTGACTCCTGTAATTTCATCATCTTTAATTAATTGCCAGAGTTCGTCATCGTGAATTTGGAGGGTTACTAACCATTCACCTTGCTCAACTAGATTCTTGTTCAGAACCATTGTAGTAGGTGCTAGGTAACTCTCAATTACAGAAAACTTATCTGTCATTTCTTGATGAAACAAGTTAGCCTTCATAAGAGATTTGTTAAATGATTCTTTAGCTAGGCGAACGGTGTTAGCGTCACTGTAGTCACCCGCCAAATCGTTTCCAAGTCGCATGGCTACATATGTAACTTGCATTAGCTCTTTGTCTAAGGACTTAGCTACTTGAAGCGAACCAACTGTGTCAGAACCCTGTTCCTCTGTCTGTGCCTTAGTAACTTTACTCTTGTCAGAGACTAAGATACCCTCTGATTTAAGAATAGACTTGCTCCAAGCTAATCCACTTTTTCCACCTAGAGCGTAGTAAGTCATTACAGCGTCATCACAACCACCGTCCCATAGTTTCTTATTGAAATCTAAACCCTTTTCAAGTTTAGTCAAACTGTGATACATACTAGCGATTGTTTTAATATCAAACTTAACTGACTTAGCTAGTTCAACTTGTTGTAACCTTTGCTTGGCTACATAGGATTCTCTGGGGTATCTATCTGAAATTGCAATACCTCTTTGGATATTCTCCAACACCGCAGTAGTGGGTGTGTAGTATTTTGTCATTATAATTATTCCTATACTATATATCTATTATACCATAAATAATAATAAAAAGCAAGTGAAGTTAGTATTATTTTAATACTCAACACCAGAACCAGTTATTACCATCTGAAATAACACTTCTTTGAGTCTGTGCTGCAATAGATTGATTTACCCCCCATTGCACAGAACCTTGGGTTGCTGTTATAGTTATTGCATTAGCACCTACGTTTGAAATTCTAAATAACTTACCTGTGGAGGTATTTGCATTAGGAAGTGTCACAGTCTGGGATATTGGTACATCAAACAGTAAAACAGAATCGACAGGTAATACTGAATAACTACTTGTCTTATATGCTACAGCTTGTAAACCTTTAACGGAGGTTAAATTATTTACCCACTCTTGCAGTGCAACAGTGCCAGATGCATCCGGAAGCACATGATTCCTGTTTGCGGATAAAACACAGTTGACAGTATCTGTAAACCCATTAAACCTGAATAGAATCCTAGAAGATACATAGAAGTTGTCTGTGTTTACATCAAACCTGTTACCAGATGTATTACCTGTGAACTTTGCTATTGAAGCGCCCTTACCGTTAAAGATATGAAAGCTTCTATACCAAGGAGAACTATATGTACCAGTTACAGGGTCAAATCCAGAGTTATAACTAACAGCTATTTCAGCAGTATCTCCTGTTTCACCTGTATAACCAGAGTACAGTATCTGATTCAACCCTGCTGTTACTGCACCAAACTGCAAAGCTGAATAAAAAGTGGCAGTCCTAGATGCACCAGTTATCTTCATTGCAGCAAGACCTTTACCATTAAAGACAGTAAAGTCCCTGAAATAACTAGAATTAGGTGAAGTGTAATTAAAAGTTATACCTGAATTTGCATTAGTTGTGGTGTCATTAACATCATTCTGAAAGAATGTATAATTAGCTAATTTAGCACCGTTGGTAAAGTTCCAAACACCTGTGATAGTCTCAGCAAGGGACGCTGATAATCCTGAGCCGCCTCCACCACTGGTAATTGTACTAGGTATCCACTTACTATTTGATGCTGACCAAGTTAAAGACTGTCCGTTTGTGGGTGCTGCTGTACTTGTGTCTACATCTGACAGGTCATCGATTACTAAATCACCCACATCTACATTACTTACGTGATTATCTAGGATTTCAACAATCACATCATCCAGATATACATCTGTAGCACCTGTTGCTACTATTTCAACAAAGAACTTAGATGCTCCCGCTGGAGCGCGAGAGTAAGGACGTAGACTCTCAACTTTCCATGTGTTGGATATTTCCGCTGCTGTGTAGTTGAATATAAAAGTACGTGAAGTTACTAAAGCATCAGGAAACTGGGAATCGTACCCTACTGTTACAGTAAACGTTGAACCTGTTGGTACAGAGCCAAAAGTCTTAAACGATAAAGTGGGTTTAGCTGTTGGTGCTACTTGGAACACTTTATGTATCTTAGAAGACAACCCTGAAGGATTAAACCTTAGTGATTTAGTTCCTGTTGCAGATTGTAGAGTAGATATACTTGGTGCAACATATCCAACACCTGCTGTAATCTTCCAATCCCTAGGAGTAGTGTTTCTCTCAAAAGAACCATCCACTAAGAGGTTATTTCTGTCTCCGTGAACATGCACTCGCTTATTTGCCGCAGAGTATCTTCCACCATCAAAAGAAGTTAAGTTTGAAATATATACAGCACCCTTAAATATTGTCTGAGGGGCAAACTCTCCTGTAGGTGTAAAAGATATATGAGAATTAGATAAGTAAATACCTGCATCTGCACTACCTATATCAGAACCGTCTACTGAATCATCAGCTACACCAATATA
>JAYTMA010000039.1:0-6289 GCA_043728975.1 bacterium | reverse complement strand
GTGTTTTTTGTTAAACCCTCATAAAGACAACCTCTAGGAGAACGAATTGATCAACTTCAAATTTGAACCGACTTTCTCGGCCTCAGTGTTTGCCTTTGCAACTGCTTTATTGATCTGCCCCTTCGCAGGGCCCAGGTACACAGTAGGGTTCATTAACTTGGTCGGTGAAGGTGACTGGCGCACTGTTCTCGAAATCATCTGTCTTGTGACCTTGCTGGCAGTCGTGTATCGCCGAATCCTGGCGCGAGCAGACCTTCGATGACTAGAGCACTCTTCAAGGCCGCTTCAACTAACCCGCTTTTGAGCAGCTACGGAAACTCTCCGTCAGCTGTATCGACGGCGGGTTTTCCATTTTATACGCAAGCGGTTCAAACGTCTTTCATATAGCAGAAAATTCCTGGGACTTGTAGTCTAACACTCAGGAGTGCTCGTCGGAGTTAGCCGGTCCAATTTAAATGAGAAAACGAGTGCCAGCGAGTATTTCGAATTTTGAGCAGAAACAATGAGCGCGAAGCGCAAATATGTTTTGCTTATGCAGGCGCTTAGTTGAGCCGCGACCCCGAAGGGAGCGGTCAACTGTAGCGAGCTGCTGTTCCAAACTCGACCTTCCCCGGGAGAATTCCTGGAACTAGTAATCCAACGCTCACTAGGTAATGTCGGAGTTAGCCGGTCCAATTGAACAACAATATAGAAAAATCCTCTATCCCCACCCGCCCATTACCGTTTATGTCAGCCTTTGGATTTGAGTTACCGCCATCATTCCCCCACCAGAAGATCATGATTGAAAAGTCGATTAGATTTACTTTACCGTCACGATTGAGATCTGATGGAGTAGTAACCTGCCCATCAACTCCAACAAAGAGTTGGATGGCTGAACTAAAACTACTCTGGGAAGTAAGAGGAGGATTTCCAGTTACCGAGCGAGCGCGCAATGTATGTTCGGCTACACGTAATCTTCCAGTATTCAAACTGATAGACCATACTCCTTCCGCATTAGCGGAAACTCTCTCTACGATTTCACTATTATTGACATGAAGCTCAACGGTGGCAGTTGGCACCGCCTGCCCACTAACTGTGATAGTGTCACCGGGGTTTACCCTTTGGCTAGAGACTCTTATGGTTGGTGGCAAAATTATACCTGTGACATTAGTGATTGCTCCTTGGGTGACGTCAAAGGTAGTGTTGAGCGTAATAGATCTGGTATCGCTCGCATCTAATGACCAAAAACCCATAGTGGCTGTACCCGGTGAAGCTTTAGTGGTAAATTCAAAACGACCATTAATACCAGCTCTTATACTACCTACGTTTTTTGTATCTAATAGAATATTTATAATTCTTGATGGATAACCGAAGCCAGAGACACTGATTTGGGTTTCATTTTGTTCAGTATTACTACCACCACCTCCACCACCTCCACCACCTGAAGTTCCTCCACCACCGGAACCGGCTGGTTCTATCTTGCAAAGAGCCGAACAGAAGTCCAAGCTATTATTATTACCATCATCACACTCTTCCTGAAACTGAGTCTGCAGAATTCCATCACCACAATATGGCCCAAACTTACAAGTAGTTGTACATTGGCGACCGGCTATAGTCGTACTATAGACACCGGTCTCACCAGGCACATCACACTGTTCTCCAACATCTACTAAAGAATTTCCACAAACACTAAGTGAAAGAGTAGTAGTCGCCGTGCCACTTAGTGTCTGGGCTAGAGCAAATACAGGTACCAGTAACACTAGCAAAACCAGTTTAAGAAGACTGTCTGTGATTCTTTTAGTCATAGCTTACTACCCGCCTCTTTTTCTCTTTGATCGAACATTATAGATAAAGTAAAGCACTAGTATTAGAACTATAAAGATTGGTAGGAGAACGGATATTTTATGAGCCAGGGATAAGCCAGAGAAACCGAATCCAGCTTCTTGGAGAGTACCATATTTTAAGATATTAAGATTTAGATCTCCTTCTTGTTTAACTTCTTCTCCATTTAAAATACGATAACGAGCGATATAGTATCCAGCCGGTAACCTGGTTGGAATCTCAGCCACTATATCAGCAGTTGCGTAGGGTGAAATTTTATCAAGCTTTCCGAGGTGTTTTGTTTCTTCGAGTAATACATCACCAGAGAAATTATAGATTTTGAACTCAACGGTTGAAGGAGCGATATCAACATTACCGGTGTTCTCAATCATCATCCCAAATTTAATTTTTCCGGGAAAATACAACCAACCCAGTTTGCTTCCTTCATTCAAATCAGAAACGGAGATCTTGCGAACGCGAAAATCTTTTATCTCGCGATCAATTACATTGAGCACTATATCTACCTGTGCTCCCAAAGAAATACTAACCGCTCCGGCCTCTACCTGACCATCATCAGGCACGGTTTTAATTCTAATCACCCCATTGTACTCTTTGAATTCGGCGTCTTTTGGAACCTTAATTCTGACTATCATTGGCACCTTCTGTACGCCTCTAGGTAGTGAAATAGTGTCACCCTCTACAATCTCTATCCAATCTTGAATTTCAGGGGCATCAATGACTATTTGAGCCTTCAGAGGGACATCTGGGTTACCGCGCACCAGAAGAATCTGTTGCTCATAGGTTGAGTTGCGTACTAGGCTAGTATTGCGAACATAAGGGGGAGTAATACCAAAACCAGCTTCGGCTAGATATGCACCAAAAACGATAAAAAGCAAAACAAACACTACTACTTTTTTCATAACAAAAGCTAGCACAGAATTCACTTGCTAATTATCGTAAACATTTGCCATAAAAGCAATAACCACCGTCTGGATAACGGTGGTTATAAACTGAGCGGCAACTTAAACTAGTACCAAGTGGATGACGAAGCGGCAGCAACGAAAACGGTGTTTCGTCCCGTATAGGATCCCGCTAAGGTGATTGCAATAGGGACCCCTATACCCCAGTAGGTAATACCTGAACTAGCAGCCACTGTTGAGGTTGATTTCTTAATTCCAATTTGTAAGAGCTGAGGGGTAGATGAGGAGAGCGGGAGCCCACTACCATAAGCGACTGTACTGGTCGCAAATTGTTGATTAGTCTCCGGGATAGTAGAGCTCGCTGAATTAGGACATGGAGTAGGCACGGAGTAAGTACCACACATTGATTCACCCTGCAGTAGTTGATTAATACCAGTATTACCAGTAGATCTAGCTGTGGTTGAAGCACTGAGGGTGCCGGAGTTTTGCCCTGGTTCAAGTTGACCATAAGGAATAGCACCCGTGAGCAAATCTATTGCTAGTAAACTAGTAACGGTAGTACTGGCCGCGGAAATGCCAAAGGTTCCGGTGGCGTTATTATCATCTATTGCTGCCACTCCTGCTCTCCAAGCATGAGTAGAGAAGAAGGAGTTAGCATCGGTTGGGTTAATCACATACCAGACCGGGAAGGTACATGACCAAGTCATATCATTATCAGCCCCACCAAGTGCACAGCTAGTAGTCGAAGCGGTACAGTTAAGGTTCCAAGTAGAAGTCGCAACTGCGCTGGTATAGCAGCTATTCGGGTCATAGGTACTAGTGGCGAAGGCATTACAAGTAGAAGTACTCATAAGTGGTGATTGATAGATCGCGAGACCAAAATTTACAATTTCCAGCGCATCGGCAGCGGTTCGACAACTATTAGCGTCTACGGTTGTAAAAGAAAGTGTCAAACCAGTTGTTTGACCAGCCGCTACAGTGGGTACAATGTTACTTCCGCCATTAACAATTATACTTCCAACTGTCGGGGCTACGTTATTGACTGTAATTTGGGCGTTGCTACCCTGAGTAGCACCGATTGCTTCATGACCATGCTGATCAACAATATAACCAAAGGCATTATAATTTTGATCTCTCAGTGGTGAAATTAGGGTGTATGAGCTTGTTGCGTTAACTAACATCGCTGGTGATGTACTAGCCAGTTCATTTACACCACAAGTATTTGTAGTAGTGCTATAAGAACTGTTAGTGCTACATACAACTAATCTAATCGTGTTTCCATCTGAATCGGTAGAGGTGGAAAAGAAAGTGACTACCGCACCAGGGTTAGCTGGGGAGCTATTAAAGTAGTTTGTAAAGGTTGGTCTAAAGTTTACTATAAATGGAGAGGAGTTAGTGGCGTTTGTTCCTTGAGTGAAAGCAGAATTACAACGGGCATAAACTGAGTCATCATCACAAATCCAGGCAAACCAGGGGCTTGAAGTAGCAAATGGTGCTACTTCAGTGGTAGTGGTAGATACAATGGCTTGGGTATTAATCGGTGTTGCTGCCGAGACTCCCCACTGAATACCACTACTACAGCGTGGCGCGCCACTGTTGGTGGAAGATGGAGTAGCACTAGTGTTACAAATTAGGAGGTAGTAATTAGGTTGGTTAGGGTCAGTAGCCACGGCTCGCCACCTAATCAAGTCACCCGAGTTTGTAGGATTACTGACAGATGACTCTACCAACTCAGTTGAAGAGGATACCCAAGTCGGTGGTGTATTTAGTACTGTCAAAGTGGTGGTAGCACTCTGGGCCTCAACGCGGGTGATTTCACTTTTACCGGTATTAAAAAGGAAAATGAAGGCAAAAATGAGCAAACCAGAAAGTGCGGTGGCTATTGATATTTTTCCGGCAGTATACATATAATTTTTTTTCTCTAGTAAGTTGTACAACATAAAACGATTCTACTAATAAATTCTCGCTAATTACACGACTTGTATATTGTAACCAATTACTTGTCTATAACTTATTAAGTTATACACACGTTATAAACATTTTATACAGGAGTTATTCGTAAGTTATTCGTATTTAATCGCATCTAGCGGATTGAGTGTCGAGGCTCGACTAGCGGGAAAGATTCCGGTTAAATATCCGACCGCTGCCGAGAAGATAGCAATGAATAGCAAAAATCCAAAGGGAAATGAAAATAGTGCCACGGCCTGTCCACCAAATTGTCCGGCTACCACATTTAAAAATACATTTATTGTTACACCAAAAGAAACCCCCATCAGAATACCAGTGATCCCCCCCATAAAACCAACGACAATTGATTCAGATATGAAAAGGTATTTTACATCTTTAGGCGAAGCACCAATAGTGCGCATAATACCTATCTCCTTTGTACGTTCAAGTAGAGTAACGGTCATGGTATTAAACATACCAATAGCTGACACAATTAGAGCAATACCACCAAAGGTAGCTAAAACTACCTGAATTCCTTGGAAAATTTTTGAGGCTTGTTCAACGGTCTTCGAGAGAGCAGTTACTCTATACCCTGCTTCAATTAGTCGGGCTTCTACAATTGGTAGATTTTCATTGGAATCAACTCTAACTTGAATACGTTCAAACTCCTCTATACCGACATGGTTACGGAGCTCCGGTAGCATCATCATGGCATTTAAAACCCCCTGTTCTTTAGTAATACCACGTACTGTGTATTCCTTATCAATTGGAACCTCAAGCACTGAATCGCTTCCGTCTTCGGCTGGTACTAATAAACGAAATGAAACTTTTTCACCAACAAAACTTTCCGTTTCTTCAATGCCGAACAATTTTAATACAGCTGGTGAAAGCATGATGGTACTTGTGTCCTCGCTGTCTGCTTCAAGAAATACATCTCCTTCTGTAGCAGTTACTCCAGCATAACGTAAATAGGGTGGCTCGACTCCTTGAATAAAGACGTTCCCGGTTAGACCCTTATAAGTAACCAGGGCCGGAAAGCGAGCCAAAGGAGCAGCGTCAATTACTTCTGGATATTTTTTAAAGGTATCAAGTGTTTCTGGTGTCAAATTTAGGTTTTGGGCACCGGTAGAGGACACCCCTAATGAAAGGAGTGTCTCTCCAAACACAATTTGTTCAAGAATAATCTTCTGCAGACCAAAACCTAAGCCCACCAAAACGACCACCGCCGCCGTACCAACTCCCATGCCCAAAATAGTCAGCCACGTACGTAGCGGATTGGTTTTAAACATTCTCGTGGATAATTGTGCCAGGTCTTGGATTCGCATTTTAAATGAGATAAGGAATGTAATGACTATATCGAATTTAGTTCCCGATTTGCCCTTTCCTTAGGCAAATCGCTGGAACACCTAATCAAACGCTCACTAGCTCCTTACGGAATAATCATAACATCAAACCAAACGCTTAATAACTCTCTTACTTTAACATCATAGCATTTGTCTTTAACTCAGTTTCTAGATATTAACTGAATTTACTCTCTAAGGGAAAATTTGGCCGTAGAGAGCTGTAAAGATTATTTATATTCACTACCTTAAAGTATATAGTAGCACTTATATTTTATTAAA
>JAYTMA010000038.1:0-5792 GCA_043728975.1 bacterium | reverse complement strand
TTGAAAACCTTAGGTTTTCATATAAACCACGTGCGTAGCTCTGAAAGATACCCCGCCTCATGTAGCGGAGCGGAATGAGGTTTATGCTCTGCATCGGGGTAGTTCATTAGAATGTAATTGCTTCAGAAGTACCGTTTAAATCTGGTAATTCAAAGGCGGTAGTGAAATTTATCTGAATACTTTGGTTTGTTTCATTCCTAAAGTCTCATAATTGAGCTTTGAGTCCCTCGAGAATATTTAGAAAAACCCAACCAAAAAGATTGAGTCTTTATAAATATGTCGGGGAGCCGGGAAGTTCGAAACTTACAGTTTCAGTACACCTTTTGGCTATTTTGTTCGTAAACTCCAAAATACCTCAAAAGGTTTTCGATCCCGGCCGCAAAATAAAAACAGTCCAGGAAAAACTTGAACTATTTTTATTTTGTCGGGGAGCCGGGAATCGAACCCGGACCACTCGGTCCCAAACCGAGTACACTACCACTATGCTACACCCCGATTTAATGAACAGGATAATAGCATTACTGGACAAAAAATGCGAGAGGGCAAGTAGACGTGGTGTAGTGTAACAAAGGTCAAATGTGATATTATAGAATTCAAGTATGGAAAATACGGTAACTTCACATTTTGTTGGTAAGGTAGCACAGAAGGCCGTTATCATTAGAGATGGAAGCGTGCTACTTATTCGTGACCCACGTGAAAAAGTTGCAGAAATATGTGAATTACCAGGCGGGCGCTTAGATGACGGAGAGGAACCAAAATCTGGTTTAGTGAGAGAGTTAAAAGAAGAATTAGGAATAGATATAGTGGTACATGAGGTAATCCAGATTGAGCAATTTCTCCAAGGCAATAAAGGAAAAAGAGCGCTAATGATTGCTTACCGGGCAACTTTGAAAGAAGAAAATCAACCCTTTGTACTAAGTTCAGAAGAAATTGCCGAAGCACGATTTGTCCCACTAGAAGAAGCTTTAAAATTAAATCTTTTTAAAGTATACAAACGAACGCTAGAAGTGTTTTTAAATAAGTAATTTGATTTTATATGAAAATGGAATCGATAGTTAAGCCTAAAACACCATTAGAAAATTTCGAGAGTCAAAGAATTACGCCGGATGAATCTTTCAGAGGGGTCTATTCTGAGTATGGTAGTGATATGGAGAGAGTGGGGAATTTATCAGACATGTATGATGGTAGATCACCGGATATGCAATTTGGAAAAGTGGCAGAAGCTTTAGTTTTTTCGCTACTTACTAAGCATCCTATAAGCAAACATGTTTTAGTTCGACCAACTAGTCTTTATGATGATTACCTACACGGTGCCGATATTCTTGTCGAGCCTATAAATACAAAGATACAATCAGTGGCAGCAATAGATATAACAACAAACCAGGAAGATATTAAAGGTCGACAGTTGCGTGGAGGACCTATGGAAGAAACAAGACCAGTAGGACTTGAGGCAAAGCTCCTACGAACACAAAGATATACAGACCATCTCGCGAATTTTGATTCTTCCTTAGCTCGTGACTTATCGGCCTGGATAGAATCGGGCGGTCTTTATCAACCAGTCACTAAACAAACGGAACTCTATTTCAAATTGGCGGAGAGACTGTTTTTGATGAAGTACTATAAAACACCAGATTTTGACCCTGAACCCGGTCGGCCTGGTTTTGTGATTGGAGGTCCTCAGGCGGTTATAAGTATTGATACGATGTTTATCAATAAAGCCCTACAAGGAAATAAGGAAGCCGGAGAATTAGTTGCTGATTTATCAGTTTTAGAATTTGCTTATTGTATCCAGGCGGAGCAACAATATCTCGACGATAAAGTTAGAAAAAGTAAATCTAGAAACATTTTTTTCGATACGCATTATTCAAAGGTAAGGGCCTGGTCTAACATTTTAGATAAACCAGAATTAAAAACTTTATTAGATGACATAGTAGGAAGAAACCAAAAAAATCGGGACTTCAGAGACCAACTCGGATATTATGGAACGACTTTTCAAAAAGTTTATAGTGCCAAGTAATATTTTGATATTTCCCAAATTAACTTAAGTAGGGCACAATAGGCGGCGATGATTCATCACTATTTTAGAAAAACCGTTGCCGGGGCTATGACCGAGGTCGATGAGGCGACTTCGGGGGTCTGGACCCATATGGCTGGCCCTTCGCCGGAGGAGTTTTTGAATGTCATAGAGAAATATAACCTCGAAGATACCATAGTTGAGGATATTAAAGACTTTTTTGAGGTGCCTCGCTTTGAAATAGAGGGTCCTAACGCCTACTTCTTTACCCGCTACCCGTATGATGTAAAAGATCACGATATTGATACCGCTCCGATTCTTTTTATCCTCAACGAGAATTCGATTATTACTATTGCTGAGCAAGAGGTGCCTTTTTTAAGGGCTTTTGCAGAAGGGAAGAGGGAATTTTCTACCACTGAGAAGACGGGTTTGTTTTTGGAATTCTTGACCGAACTAATGGTCGCTTACGAGCGTAAACTGACTCGCATCAGAAAGATGGTTTATAAAGATATGGGTCGTGTGCGTAGTATTAAAGGTAAGGATCTACAACGCCTGGTATTTATTGAGCAGGAATTAAATGAAGTTATTTCTGCCTTGGTACCCACTAACGTTTGGATTAATCAGCTAGCTAAGGGTAATCGTATTAAATTTTTAGAAGATGACCGAGAGCTACTCGAGGACTTACTTATTGAGTGTGGGCAGTTAATTGATTCAACTAAGTCAATCTTAAAGACGATTCAAAACATTCGCGGTGCCACCGAAGCGATTTTGACCCAAGGCCTTAATAACACCTTGCGTACTCTTACCGCAGTGACGATTGTTCTGACCATTCCCACGCTGGTCTCTTCACTGTTTGGAATGAATGTCCCCAATCCGATGGAAAGCTACGCACAGGCATTTTGGATCATAGTAGCTGTGATTATGATTGTTGTTGGAGTTACGATATATTTCTTTAATAAAAACCGTTGGATGTAGTTGGATAATGATATAATTAAAATTATATGGAACCAAACATTGATCATGTAGTGACCAATAATGATGCAGGTAAGAGTATTTCTGTAGAACAGGCAGAAATTAATTGTAATAATCTAGAAAAAAAGTTGGACAGTCAGAGGGCCGTCTTCCGACACATGGTGCCAACTGTGTTTCAAAGTCATCTGGCAAATGATCCTGATGTGACAACAAGCTCAGCCGAAGGAGATCTTTTCTTCAGATGGCATATCAAATACTCTAGTTTATTTGGTGATTATTTTGCTCAATTGATTACTAATGATGAAATTGGTGAGAAAAAGGAAAGGAGAGATCGAATCCTTGCTGGTAATCCGACAGCTGAAGATTGTTATAACATGAAAGAATATCTTGAAGATCCAGTCAATATGGATACAGATGAAGAGGGGAATATTATAGGGGGACCGTTCTTCACTGACGAAAATGAGATCGCACTTTTGCTCGAGGAATACAAACTGAGTCAAAATTAAAAAATCAGCACAACCCGGCCGTGAGCGAAGCTCACGGCCGGGTTGTGCGTTACCGGGATAACTGCCTACTTATCAGCCAGGATTTCCTTTGATTCATCAAATTCACCTTTAGTCTTACTCCATAACAGTTCAAAGATTTGTTTCATGGCGAGAGCTAGTTCGCTACTTTCAATAATTACCGCTTGTTTGCTACGCATAATGACAATCCGTACCGCCCAATCAAATATCTCGACCGAACAATCAGCACTGTATAGAGACTCAGGGAGAAACTTAGCGTTAATTTTTCCGCGCTCAGTACCAAAAAACTTTTTGTATGGTGCCAGCTTTGGGTCATCGACTGTATAGCCACGAACACTGATGTTATTTGCTACCTTGGCTTCGTTCCAGGGGAAGAACACTTTTTCATTTAGCTCTTGGTCTACTGCATTAGCTCGAGCGAAGAAGCCAACTATCTCCTTACCTTTGAAGTCTTTGAGTTTATAGTCGTAGGCCTGCTTGAGTCCTTCAACTCCTTCGCGGGCATCGATATTCGGGTCGCCGAAAGATCGAAGCTCATCGCAACAACCCCCTGTGATTACTCCGGGTACAGTCTTCCTAAATTCATAAGGGAAGAATGTGGCTTCGTCTGTTTTCATAAACAATATGGAGACAGGCCGGCCGGGTTCGAGTTGCGGGCAAGGGTCGCTGAAGAGATTGGCAAGGTTGTCGTTCTCCACGAATGGGAGAGGCGTGACTTTTATCGTAAGGGGTGGGGAACCCAAAACGAGCCTATCTTTGGCGATTGGGGAAAGATTAACCTCATCGGTAAGTCTTTCACCTGCCTTGTCTGGTGACCGCAGAGCTTGATCTGACTGCGGTATATAAATAAACAAGTAGTGGTCAACTCTAGGACCTGCACAATGTGTGTCGCCCGTAGAACGGTGGATGCACAAGGTGAGACCATGGATACAGCTAAAACCATGGACAAGCGCAAACACTGGTAGATTATGTGCAAACTACCCGCTGTCACTTACGTGACTCGCCCGAGCGTGATCGGTGCCCTGGGGAACGGTTTACTATCTTGTGATAGTAGTTCCCCTCTTTATCAAATTCTTGAATAGCTCGAGGGTTTGTAGAGATATAAAAAGAGGACAGTGGCAAAGCCACTGTCCTCTTTTTATGGTTCGGTCGCTGTAAGAGGCTACTCGTCTAATCTTGCTCTAGTAGTAAATCAGAAGGAACGCTTGCATTTTCGTCGATAGCCACTCTCTCTAATCCGTAAGTTTCAAATTCATGTCCATATCGCTCAAAATAAGTTTGGATAGTTTTAGGTAACCAACCAGTGTTTTCCATCTCTATTTTATCTTCAGGAGTCATATTGTTAAAAAAGTCACGTCGACCAAGCCGAGTGGATAGTGTTTCCCAAAAATTTTCTTCGTCATGTTCCTCAATCCAAGCATGTTCCTCTTCCTCTCGTTCGTTAGTTGGTCCCGTATACTTCATACCATCTAAGTCTGTAGTTTCAATACCGGGAATTTTATGTTTGACTGCTTCATCGTAGAGTTTTTGTATAAGGGACTCTACTTCATGGCCTTTATATTCTCCTCGGTCTTCAAGCACTCCATCACGAACGTATTCGCCAATGCTAGTTAAGGTAAGTAGTTCATTGAATTCTTTTTTGGTGAATGATACGGAAATGTGCATATTAGAAAAAAGTATATACGTTGGATTAATAACGTCAAGGTGCTCGCTAAAGTAGCAGAGAATTTGTAGAGAAAGAGAAAAGCGGGTCGGCAGCTTCGCTGTCGACCCGCTTTTCCTTGTGGTATTATGAATTTATGAAAAAGCAGGTGTTTTATGTACATGGTGGGGATTCTTTTAATACCAAGGAGGATTTTCAGCAATATCTCAGAACTGTTACAGTACGCGATCTTCCAGGAAATGAAGGAAGTACATTTTGGACCAAGACTTTGGCAGAAGATTTGGGGGAAGACTATGAAGTCTTTAGGCCGGTTATGCCAAATAAGCAGAATGCACACTATGAAGAGTGGAAAGTTTGGTTTGAAAGACATTACGAATACCTACAGGATGGTGTAATTCTGGTTGGCTGGTCGCTGGGGGCGATGTTTTTGGCTAAGTACTTGAGTGAAAACAAGCCTCCTTTTAAGGTAGCGGGGGTATATCTACTGGCTGCACCGGGTGGAGAGTACCCGCTCCAGACTGACGGCAATGACTGCCAAACCTTTCGCTTTACTAAAGAAAGCGCTCAAAATATTACAAAAAATGCTTCTCACGTAGAAGTTTGGCATTCGGAAGACGAT
>JAYTMA010000037.1:0-8165 GCA_043728975.1 bacterium | reverse complement strand
TAGTGATATATTTTGGTTTCATAATTAAATCAAAGTATTTATTCAGACAAAACGAAAATCTATGTAGCTTATCGCAACTCTGCCAAGGATTTAATTCTGCGAACTCGTCCAGCCTTTATATCTTCCTCTGCTCGATCAATACTTGCTAAAAATTCATCACTATATGTACACGAAACAGTTGATTCTTTATCAACTATCTCTTTAGTGATTAATAAATTTTTCATCTTATTACTGTAACATAGCCAGCTAATTGGTAAAGTTTTGTACGTTAGAGGCACTGCGCTTTAGTTTCTGGACCGCTAAATTTATTTCAAGTAAGTGGACAAATCAGCGATAGCTACTCTCTCCTGCTTACCGGTATCACGATCACGCACTGTTACAGTGTCCTTTAGCTCGGGCTTTTCTTCGCCGAGGGTTTCAAAATCAATCACGATACAGGCTGGGGTGCCAATTTCGTCTTGGCGACGATAACGCTTGCCGATGTTGCCATTATCATCGAACGCGACGTTGCCTATTTCCTTCTTCAGAGCCACAAAAACTTCTCGGGCTTTAGCTACGAGCTCTGGCTTATTCTTCAGAAGCGGGGAAACCGCCGCGCGATACGGGGCCAAATCTTTATGTAGTTTCAAAACTACCCGGGTAGAGCCGTCCATTTCCTCCTCATGATACGCATCAGCAATCACCGCTAGGAACATGCGCCCCATCCCAACAGACGTCTCTAAAATCCAAGGAATATATTTTTCGCCGGTTTCAGGGTCGGTATAACGCAGGTCTACTCCCGAGTATTTCATGTGCTGAGTTAGATCGTAGTCGGTTCGATCGTGAATACCTTCAAGCTCATCAAACCCGAGGCTGGGGAAGTTATACAAAATGTCCCACGCGTCAGAGGCATAGAATACCAAGTTATCATGTTGTTTAAACTTTAGATTTTCTGGCTTGATTCCGATGGAAATATACCAGTTCATCCGATCTTGTTTCAGTTGTTCGTACGCTTCTTTATTTTGATTTGGTTTTACAAATAGCTGTGTGTCCGCTTGCTCTAGTTCCCTAGTACGGAACAAGAAATTGCGCGGAGAAATTTCGTTCCGAAACGCCTTACCAATCTGCACAATACCAAACGGTAACTTAGGCGACATGGAGTCAAGAATATTTTTGTAATCGAGGTAAATACCCTGACAAGCTTCGCCTGGTAAATAGACTGGTTCACTACCGTCCCCGGTGAAGTCACCGAGGTTTGATTTGACCAAAAGATTAAAGGCCTTGGCCGGTGTAAAATTCTTTTGACCACATTTAGGACAAGCAATCTTGTCTCGATTTTCATCAAAGAGTTTATTTATCGCCTCTTCCGACATTTTTTCATCGGCTTCAACCCCGATTCGATCGAGCTCCTTATCAACTCGAATGCGGGTGTTACACTCCCGACACTCAGCTAGTGGATCAGAGAACCCTGACGTGTGACCACTAGCCTCCCAAACCTTTGGGTGCTTGAACATACCCGAGTCAATACCGTAGTAACTTTCTTTGTCGTAGACATTGGCTTTCCACCAGGCACGCTTTAAGTTATTCAAAAGTTCAACGCCATTTGGCCCATAGTCAAACACGCCAGCCAAGCCGCCATAAATCTCACTACCCGCAAATACAAATCCGCGACGTTTACAGAGCGATACAATTTTTTCCATTTTGTCGTTATCCATATGAATTTCTGTCGTTATTTAATAGTACCTTTAGCGTGATTGAACTTTGCCATTTTCTTTTATAAATCCTAACTCAGTAGAAAGCTCGTTTCCTAAGGCTGGATTATTAGCTCTTAAAGAAACACCGGTAAAGCTATCATTGGCACGCAACTCCTGCGGACCGATGACTAATGCAGTTCTACCAACTTGTGTTGTACTTGGCAAGAGGGACACTTGAAATTTAATGGTTTTGTTCTGTCCGGATCCGACCTCACCCACGTTCCAGCGAATTTGTTTAGCGACCGGATTAAACTCAATTTTCCCATCGCCTTCAGTTTTATCTAGCCAGGTCATGTACTGAGGCAAGCTGGTTGTTATCACTGTTCCATCCATGTCATTTACTCCCGCCCCTGCTACTAGAGTAACGGTGTAGGTGGTAGTGGTATCCACGACCGGCGGGACCGGGCCGGTATCTGTAAATGGGCCGTCGTTATACCCCAGCTGACTTCCTAAGTTAGGAACGGAAGAATACTTGGCTTCAGCTATAGCGTTACCCACCAGACTTTCCGCTGCTTGGACTTCATTTACTCGCCTGGCGTAGATATCGGACGACACATTAAAAGAGGCCGTGTTTTGTTTAGGATCTGGTTTTACAAAGAAGGAAAATTCTCTTGTCTCATTTGGTTTAATTTCTGCCAAAGAACTATCTCCCGATACATCAAATTTTATATTCTTACTAACGGAGTCATAGAGACCACTATTGATAACCAGCAAGCCTTCGCGGATTAAATTACCCCGTGGTTTTAATTCCACGCGAAGATCATAAATCGGCTCGGCTAGTGTATTGGTTACCTTTACTACCACTTCAGCTTCAGTGTTAGGAGCCAAGACAACTTCTCCATCCGTATCTCCGTTTATACTGACTGATACATTGGTGAATGGATTTTCTATTATGTAGCCAAACTTTGACTGAGCCAAAATAGACCCCATCATAAATTGATTTTCTAATTGTGGATTTCCAGCCTTGAGTTGGATCTCTGATAAATCACCTGATAGTCCAGAAATTACACCGCGCATTGTTATAGCAAAAGTTTCTTCCGGTTTTATTTCTTTAATTAGCCAACTATTATCACTATAGGCCGGTTCAGGTTCTGAACTTATAAACGAGAAACTATTTGGGTAAGAGGCACTGATTAAGACATTACGTTGCACTAAGGAAGAATTTGATTTTAGTTGCAACTTAACCTCCATCTCTTGACCGGAAGAGATTTTATCAACTCCCGTCACCCGCAAGACCAAAGGTGAGGAACTAATGATTACCGATTGCGGGACAGCTTCCTTGAAGAAGGTTCCATTTGATCCAGCAATGCGATATTCGACTACGGCTTTAATTTCCTTACTATCATTTTCTTCACCATACAGCAGAACTTTAAGCGGGATGTTTTTTGCCTGTCCAGGTGTAATTGTTTCTAGGGGAATTCTATCTTCATAAAGATCCTTGCCATTTTCTTCATTGGAACGCGTACCTGGTGGATAATTGATAATTAAAGTAGCCGATTCAATCGCTACGGTATTTTGATTAGTAATACTAATTTGCAGTGGCAATGTTTCTCCAGCCGCAATAGAAAACTCCGTACTGAGTGAGATACTGACATTGCTTGCGGATATTTGATTGGAACCAAAATATAGATACAAGGATGATAAGACTGCCGTAATAAAGAAAAAGATGGTGCTAACAATAAGAACAAATTTTCTGTATCCTCTTTTAGTTGGTGTTTTTACTTCTGCAACGGCTGTAATCGCAGTTGGCAATACTTCATTATTTTGAGCCAGATCAGAAATTATTTCGGACTGTGTTGCCTGACTCGCCAGAGCTATTGGGTCCAGCGTTTTCGGTAAAGCAGACTTGGGTACGTCCCAACCACGCGAAACCTCGACTCCTGGTCGCGAGGTTAGTTGATGCCGAGAAGATTGCGCAGAGTTATCCCCACGCTCATAAAGACGCCGACGTAACTCCTCAATATTCTCTTGATCTTTGATACCTGCCATATAATACCTATTATTATAACACCAAAATCATTTAATCAGAGTTGACTGTGTAGAATTGCCTGATCATAAATTAACCGCATTTGTGCCAGTAGTTTATCCGTATGTTGAGTAACGACCTCTTCTAACGGGCAATCTCTGATTATTTTTGGTACCGCTTCGTCATCAACATAACCCAGGGCCGACAACAGCCTGACCTGGATACAACTTTCCAAAAAAGCCCTATCCGTGGATGGTAAAACGAGAATATTTAACGCCTGAGAGCAAAAATCAAATAGCGCAGGTGATGCCTCTTCGCCACGAATGAAGCGCCGCAGTAGGCGGTAGAACGAGACCACGCTACCGCGGGCTTCCCGTGAGTGGGCTGCAGTAAAATCATTACTTATCGCTTGCACACTACCGATTTTCCAACTTTGTTTGCCTTTTACCAAAGAGACCCGGATACGGGAAAAGTCTTGTAGGGCATAACGCTGACGACTACGCTCCTCGCGCACACTACGCGCCTCAGCAAAGAGCATCCCCGCTTCCCTAGTAAACAGTAGATAGGTGCGGTCAGCTGTATTGCGATTAAAGGTACCGCACACCAAAGCCTCTGTGATGTACGTCGCGTATGACATTTAAATTTTCTGCAACAACACTCGGTAGCTATTTTCACCCGCTTTTATTTCGGCACCAGAATTGTCAGTAAAAATAATTTCATTAGCCCCGACGGTTTTTACAATCATTTCCTTGAAGGTAGTTAACGTCGTTTGTCCGTTTAGTCCTGTTTGAACCAGTAGCTTTATGCGGTCTTGGGGCGCAAAGCCTTCGGCTTTGCGCCTCTCTTGTACCCCCCGCATAAACTCGCGCGCTTCCCCTTCCATTTTTAGTTCGGGATTTAAAACCGTATCAAGCCACACCTCTCCTTCTATAGTTGTATCTTCCACCACTACTTTGACATTTAACTCTGAAGCCAAAATTTCAAACAAAGACTTTACCGACGACTCTGAAACTTTAACCTTAAGTAGGGCTAGCGGTTGTCTAACGTTTATCTTGGCTTTAGTCCGAGCCTCAAGTGCAATAGTGGTTAATCGGCGTATTTCGGCCATATCGGCGATTAGTGTTTCCGGTACCTCTCCCCCTTCTGGCCAGGCGGTGAGGTGAACACTTTCGGCTTCATTTTCTTCTTTTACCGCGCGATACAAGTATTCAGCATAAAACGGCATGGCTGGGGCCATTATCTTAGCTAGTTCGCGTAACACAAACCTTAGTGTACCCAGAGCCAAAGCTTTATCAGCCACATCCTCACCCTTGACCCGATCGCGACTACGACGTAAGTACCACACCGATAAGTCATCAATAAAATCAGCCAGTGGCCTCGTGGCCTTATCTAGCTCATAGGCTTTGTACCACTGTGTCGATTCGACAATCAGTTGATTTAACC
The DNA here is from genome assembly GCA_043728975.1 of bacterium. GTDB lineage: Bacteria > Patescibacteriota > Minisyncoccia > Phycocordibacterales > UBA918 > OLB19. Next base: position 3,023 of record JAYTMA010000037.1, on the reverse strand, counting down.
GAGCGACTATCCAACGGTCTAGCACTTGAGGAGAATCAGCTGTGGCTTTGGTACCATCAGCAAACATTTCGTACATCGCCAAGACGTTATGCAAGCGACCAAGATTCTTGCGCTGTAGTTCCAAGACTTCTTTTTCCGAAAAGGCTAAATCTTCCCCGCGCATAATCGGCGCCGAAAGCAGATAGTAGCGCATAGCATCTACGCCGACTCTATCGGCTAGTTCCATTGGGTCTGGGTAGTTGCGCAAAGATTTACTCATCTTCTTTCCGTCTTCGGCCAAGACCAATCCATTTACGATCACATTCTCATACGGTGATTTACCAAATAAAGCCGTACCAAGCACGATGAGTGAATAGAACCAGCCACGGGTTTGATCTAGACCCTCAGCAATAAATTGCGCTGGGAAATATTCTTTAGTAAATTTATCTACGTCACAAGAAAACGGATAGTGGTGTTGACCATACGGCATTGACCCACTCTCAAACCAACAATCGAATACATCTGGTACACGCTGTAGTTTTGTTCCGTCAGTATCTACTAGTTTGATATCATCAATATAGGGACGATGGTAATCAAGCTCGTAGTTATCGTTGTGTGGCAAAGGTACAAATGGTATTTCTTTAACCTCGGCATTGTTTAGCCAAAAATTATCTTTTTCGAGCACCGCCTTTTCGGCATCTGCTCCAATAGCAGCACAATACATGGCAAACGTCGAACTAACGTGACCAATAACCAATATATGTTTATTTTGATAAGTGCGCTCAAGTTCATATAAGAGCTCACCCGTACGACGCTGCACATCGGTTCGATTTTCGGCTTGCCCCTCAACCTGCTTGGTAAACTGATCACCAAAGCTACCGTAGCGAGCGGAGTGCTCACTCCAATTCTTACCCTGCAAATCTAAACTTGTTTGCATCTCTTGCACCCTAATATCTTCTATTACCTGATCCTCCGAAAGCCCAAGCTCCAAGCGCAACATTTCTGCTGTCCGCTTAGTACGATAAAACGGTGAGACAATAATCAGATCCACCCCCTCTAGTTTGAGCTTTTCCGCCGCCTCTTTTACCTGGCTCTCACCCTTACTTGTCAGCTCATCCTTTGAACTAACTTCAGTATCGATTGACCGGTTCAAATTACTGTTTGCTTCACCATGACGCATCAAGAAATAATTATTACCACTTTTAGGTACGTGAGCCAACAGTTCATCTTTTGAACCAAAGACTTTATAGTCTTTGGTCTCTGGATTACGCCAAATTGGTAGTGGGGCGCCCCAGTAACGTTGACGTGAGATAGCCCAATCACGCGCTCCTTCAAGCCAGCGACCAAAACGATTAGTCCCCACATGCTCTGGCACCCAATGCACCTGATTGTTAGCTTCCACCAAATCATCTTTAATATCGGTTACTTTCACAAACCAAGACGTAGTCGCGTAATTTAAGAGTGGCGTATCATCACGCCAACAGTGTGGGTAGCTGTGAGTAATATTTTCTTTTTTGAAAATCTTCCCACTGGCCTGCAGCGCCTTTAGTATTTTAATATCAGCATCTTTGTGATCCACCCCAGAGGCATCGTCATCTTTTGGCTTCACTAATTCACCAGAGAAGTCAGTCACAAAAGGCATGAACCGGCCTTCGTAATCAACGTGGTGCATAATAGGCACTCCCTTTGCTTTTGCCAAGACCATATCTTCCTCACCATAAGCCGGGGCTAAATGAACGGCTCCGGTCCCCTCATCTCCGAGTTCGACATAATCGGCATGGTAGATTTTCCAAGCCTTATCCTTTCCTTCAAAGTTCTGGTTTTGGAAATACGGAAACGGTGGTTCATAAGAACGACCGACCAAATCTAAACCTTTTAATGTCTCTACCACTTCATAGTTGGTATCGCCCAATTGTGCCAATCGGCCTTTAGCCAAAAGCAAAAACTCTGTTTTACCTTCCCCTTCAACCTTTACTTTCACATAATCAAAATCCTGATGCACCGCCGCCGCCATATTACCTGGTAGTGTCCACGGTGTAGTCGTCCAGATTAGCAAGCTGGTATCGGTTTTTTGACCTGCGTCATCAAGCAGTGTCAACTTCACCGTCACCGCAATATCCTTGATATCCTTATAGCCTTGATTAACCTCAAAGTTACTCAAGGTCGTCCCACAGCGTGGACAAAGGTGCATACTCTTGAAGCCTTCATAGACGAGACCCTTTTTGTGTAACTGCGAAAATACCCACCAGACACTTTCGGTATAGGTACTGTCCATGGTCTTGTAGTCATCTTCCATATCAGCCCACCTTCCCATGCGAGGGACGACTTTTTTCCAATCATCCCGGTACTCCAAAACCGCCGCTCTGGCCTGCTCATTAAAATTCTTTATGCCATAAGCCTCAATGTCTCGCTTATTGGCTAGCCCCAGCTTTTTTTCAATCAGATTCTCTAAGGGTAGACCATGGCAATCCCAACCCCACTTCCGCCGTACTCTAAAACCATTCATCGTCCAAAAACGCGGAATCGCATCCTTAATTGTGCCAGCCAAAATATGCCCATAGTGTGGCGTACCGGTCGCAAACGGCGGCCCATCATAAAATACAAAATCTCCTTTCGGCTCCGCTCCAGCCGGTTTCAGTAAACTTTTATTAAAAATATCATTCTCCTCCCAAAACGCTTGCATCGCTTCTTCGCGTTGGGCTACCTCACACTTTTCAGCTGCACTTTCTACTACTAACTCCGGTTCGCTTCCAGTTAATTTAGACATAAAATTGTTTATTCTTTCGAACTTATTAGATTGGATGTAGTTTGAGGCGCACAAGCAAAATAGTATGAGCCGTACTTTTTGTACGGTGAATACTATTTTGTGTAGTGCAACAAAATGCCCCAGGGCATCCTCTCTGGCAAATGCCATTCCCCTTAAACTACGCCAATATAAGAAATTCGATATGTGTATCAGACATAATAATAACTGCACATATCAGATGCAGTAAAGTTATACTAGCACACCTCGGCAGGAACGAAAGACCGACACGCCAAGGCGT
>JAYTMA010000036.1:0-1523 GCA_043728975.1 bacterium | reverse complement strand
GCATCAATTCCTTCATAACGACCGGATATAAGTACGAGATGGTCATACTTTTTTGCGTACTCTTTTGCTAGCGCTTGAGTAAACACTGTCCCGCGCGGTGACATAATAAGCGTCTTCACTTTTTTCTGGTCTTTCTTCTTTCCTACTGCTTTCTCCCACGCTTTCAAAATCGGCTCGGCATACATCACCATCCCAGGTCCCCCGCCATATGGTCTATCGTCCACTTTCTTATGCTTGTCTTTCGCAAACTCCCGTGGGTTGTAATACTTCACCTCTATCTTCTTTCCACGCACTTTGGCTCCATTTCCTTTCTCAGTCTTCTGAGCACGACCAAGCACACTAGCGTCCGTATACGCCTGACAAACCTCCGGAAATAAAGTAATGATATGAAATTGCATATCTACAGATTAATATAATAACCCTGCTCCGGCGCTATTTCCAATCCAAAATGCTTTTTCCATTGCTCAACTCTTTGTTCTGCACCCAAAGAATCTCCATCGTGTGGATACACCCAAAAACGAGTCTCGCCCAAATCTTTTGCAGCAGTCTGTATACACTCAACAACATACTGCATATTCACACCCTGGCGCTTATACGCAGGTTTATCAAGAGAAGCCTCACCAGGGTCGCGGTCATAGGTTGCATATACAAGTTCTGGGGCACCCCTAGTTACCTCCTGCTGAAAATTTATATTCAAAACAACGTTAGGAAAAATATATTGAGTAAGACCCTCTCTTTTTTGCACCACTTCAAACTTAAGCTTTTCCTGTTTACTCTCCTCACTTTCTTCTGTTTCTTGTTTCATAAATTTTACAGTCTATCCTTGTAGTTTTCTAGAAAAATTGGAAACTGCGAATGTAATGGGTCTGGAAATTCTCCAATCCTGCACCAACGATGTTCGAGGACTTTTTCTGGTTCCGTAATAGAAGCTTCGTCTGGATTTATAAGTGCACGAAAATCAAATGCAATCCAATGATACGGTTCTCCTTCTATGTCACGAAAAACTTCTCTGTATCCTAAAGGTTCTATATTCAACACACTTGCCCCACACTCTTCATGTACCTCTCTTCGAACCGCTTCCTCAAGTGACTCATGAGCTTCTAATCCACCTCCACCCACACTATTCCATCTTAATTTTTCATCTCTGCATTGCTCACTACGATGTTCCAGTAAATATCTCCCGTTTCCATCATGGCACATAACAACAACTGATACGCCTGGGTAGTCGAAACCTTTTCTCATAAAGGAATCCTAGCACAAAAATAGCAGGCGCCGAAGGCGCCTGCTATTTTAGTTATCATACCTTCAGAAGGTTTAAATTGAATGGAATGCGCGGCGCGGGAAGAAAATCGGTGGAGCCGTATCGAGTATACGGTGACAACTATTTTCTGAACCGCAACAAAGCAGTTCGTCAATTTTAGCTTTCTGATTAGATTCTTAGGTCTTCGATAGCCTGGTCGAGAGACTTAGTCTCCGCCACTGGATTATCTTCCTTCATGGCTTCTGACATTTCGCGACTCATG
>JAYTMA010000035.1:0-2807 GCA_043728975.1 bacterium | reverse complement strand
GCCTACCAACAACTTCATACCGCACCACTACAAACCTCACTCTTTACAACTTAACCCAACGCCGATACCCCGTATGCTCTGCATCGGGGTAGTTCATTTGTGGGTGTTCGAAAGCCAGGCATCTGAAAGATTTTGGACCGGAAGAGAGAGCCAAAGCAGTCGTACTGAAAGGTGGATACTTAACCACCTTGATTGACTGTACCGGTTACCGAGCGTCAAGGGGTGAGCGAAGTTTCCGGAGTACAACGGTACCTGGACTTGAAGATGTGAAGTGTGCGCCGTGAGAGTCAAGTTTTTACCCCGCGGTTGCGTATGCAACCGCGGGCTTCTGTTATACTTACCATACATGAGTAAGTTTCGGCCTTGGGCCTTTTGGCGCAGATTACAGTATGGTATGGGGCTTACTACCTTCTTTGTTCTCGTTCTGGTAGTAGTCTATTATACTAATATCTACACCCCACCAAATTGTTTTGACAATCTCCAGAATGCCACTGAAAGTGGCGTGGATTGCGATGGTGGTTGCGTACGTATTTGTGCTACCTCTGTCACTGCCCCCGTTATAGAATGGGCAGAGAGTTTCAAGATTCAGGATGGTCAATATAACGCGGTGGCTTATATCCAAAATCGTAACTCGGTCGCTGGCACACCAGCGCTTAAATACAAATTCCAATTACTAGAAAACGGTTCACTGATTGCGGAACGTAGTGGTACCACAGTACTTCCACCCAATACCATCTATCCCATCTTTGAAGGGCGCATCGCTACAATTGATGGTCGTGAGCCAACTGAAACTAGATTTGAATTTGAACCGGCTGAACTTTGGTTGCCAGCTACCTACGTTCGCAATCAGTTTCGTATTGTCGATTTAAATTTGGAAAATATTGACACTAAACCAAGACTTACTACCAAGATAGAAAACACTGCGCTAACCGATGCTGACGCGGTAGAAACCGTGGCCACTATTTTTAGTAGTGAAGGAAAGCCCCAGACAGTGTCACGTACTTTTATTGATACGTTTGCTTCTAGAAGTACTCGTGAGGTCGTCTTTACTTGGCCTAATTCAATCGCTAAAACAGTCAAGAGTTGCGAAGTACCATCTGATATTATGGTCGTATTAGACCGCTCTGGCTCAATGTCGGCTGATGGGGGAGATCCGCCAGAACCACTAGAGAGTGCGAAAATCGCTGCTCAAAATTTCATCCTACAAGCGCAAAGTAGTAGCCAAATTGGCTTGGTCTCTTATGCCTCTTCCACTACTTTTCCGATTGAACAAGAGCTAACGAGTGACAAACAAGTGGCCGCTAAAGCAGCTATAGGAGTTGAGATGGGTAAAGAAGGTACCCAGTACACCAACATGGGGGAAGCATTTGCTACGGCTTTGGCGGAGTTAACTTCAAAGCGTCACCGCGACAATGCCCGTAAGGTGATTATTTTCTTAACCGATGGTGATGTCACTAGGCCAGTAAATCCAGAGACCAATGAGCTCGACCGCGATTATGCAGCTGCTTACGCGTTAGAAAAAGCCCAGGCTGCCAAAGACGCATCAGTCACTATTTATACCATTGGCTTTGGTCAGGCACTACAAAAAGCAGACGGTTCGATGACTAGAGACATTGAACTGATACGTAATTTAGCTTCTGAGCCAGGTCTTTTCTACGAAGCGCCGACAATTGCTGACCTAGAAAAGGTATACCAACAAATTGCCACCGGACTCTGTGAATCAGGGCCAACCAAAATCGAAGTCATACCAAAAGGTATTCCTGTCTTTACACCACGACATTAAATTAAGTAGTTATCTCTAGGAACTTTGCATCTTTCTATTCCTTTGTATACTCTGTAGTTATGCAACAGATCTGGCGTAGTTTATTCTCGGGTTTTGATTTTATCCTATTTACGGTGGTTTTAATCTTATCGGCTTTTGGTTTGGCAACTCTTTATTCGCACGTGGGAGATAATGTTTTTTTTAATCGCCAGTTGATCTGGCTTCTGGTGGCAATCGGTGCCTTTTTCCTAGTGATGATTCCTGACTATCGTTTTTTGCGTACGACCAACGCTGCCTTCTATGGCTATGTAGTAGTCATTATTTTACTAATCCTAACCTTCTTTTTTGCTGATGAGGTACTTGGCGCACGTATGCGCTTTGACTTAGGTTTCTTTTCCCTTCAGGTATCGGACCCAGCCAAGCTAATTTTGATTGCTGTTTTGGCCAAATATTTTGCCAAAAGACATGAATTAATTGGTGATTTTAGGCACATTATTGTTTCCGGCATTTATACCTTCTTAGTGTTTGGTTTGGTATTTTTGCAACCAGACTTTGGTACAGCAGCGATAATTTTTATTATTTGGTTTGGTATGGTGCTCGTAGCGGGGATTAAGTTTCGTCACGTAGTCATAGTTTTCTTGGTTGGACTAATGGCATTTGGTGGACTCTGGCAGTTTGCTTTTAAGGACTACCAAAAGGAGCGCATTGCGACTTTCCTTGATCCGCTCTCAGATATCCAGGGGGCTGGCTATAACGCCTACCAATCCACCGTCGCGGTAGGCTCCGGCGAGATAATTGGCAAGGGTATTGGTTATGGTACACAGTCAAAATTTTTATTCTTACCCGAGTATGAGACAGACTTTATTTTTGCTGCCTTTGCTGAAGAGTGGGGCCTCTTGGGGGTGCTAATCTTGTTTACCTTATTTGGAATCTTAATTTTCCGCCTTTTGTATCACGCCGTAAATGGCGCCAGTAATTTTGAGAAGCTTTTTGCTACCGGGGTCGCTATCTATCTCTTGGCTCATTTTTTTATTCATATCGGTAT
>JAYTMA010000034.1:0-2068 GCA_043728975.1 bacterium | reverse complement strand
TGGGGCGATATTTATAAAAAAATGCCGAAGCCCGAAATCGGTGCCGTGGGGGCCACTTTTGCCGAAAGTGAGGTACGACACGCTGACGCCTATTCACATTTGCTAGAAATTCTCGGACTTAATCAGGAATTTGAACGAGTAAAAGATATTCCAGTCATTCAAGAGAGAATCCACTACCTGGAGAAAACTATCAAGTTGGCGCAAACGGATGAAAACCGTCAATACATGCATTCGGTCCTACTGTTCTCACTTTTTGTCGAGCACGTGTCACTGTTTTCGCAATTTTTAATTATGATGTCTTTCAATAAGCATCGTAATTTATTTAAGGGCATTAGTAACGTAGTCGAGGCCACTTCTAAAGAAGAGCAAATTCACGGTATGTTTGGGATTGATGTAATAAACATTATCAAGAAAGAACACCCGGAATGGTTTGATGATGCCTGTAAAGAGATGATCATTAACGCCTGTGAAGAAGCTTATAAGGCGGAAAGTAAAATTATTGATTGGATTTACGAAGCCGGCGAATTAGAATTTATGCCGTCAACCAACGTCAAAGAATTTGTGAAGAATCGACTCAATAATTCATTGGCTTCAATTGGTCTGCCTCGTATCTTTGAAGTTAGTGAAGCTCTCCTGGAAGAGACAGACTGGTTTGATAACGAGGTGATTGCGACCAAGCACGTTGACTTCTTCCACAAACGCTCAATTAATTACAATAAGCGGAGTGTGAGTGTGACAAGTGAAGATTTGTTCTAATTATAAAATTACCTAAAGACAAGCAAGATATGGACTCATGGTACTGGCTGAACGAAAATAGTCGCGGTTTTCTCGCCCGAGGTTACTTAGGAGAAGGACAGACCCCCGAAGAGAGAATTAGAGTGATTGCTGATACAGCCGAAAAGTACCTTAGCCGCAAGGGCTTTGCTGATAAATTCTATGAGTATATGGGTAAGGGTTGGATATCGCTGGCTTCACCAGTTTGGTCAAACTTTGGTAGTACCAAAGGTTTGCCTATTAGTTGCTTTGGTTCTTATGTTGCCGACAACATGGCTAGCATTCTCTATACCAATGCTGAGGTAGGAATGATGAGTAAGTTTGGTGGCGGTTGTTCTGGCTACATGGGCGCACTGCGTGGACGAGGGTCTAGTATTTCTGATAACGGCCAATCTTCTGGCTCGGTACACTTCATGCAGTTGTTTGAAACCCTGGTAGACGTCGTCAGTCAGGGTTCGGTTCGTCGTGGACACTTCTCACCATACTTACCAGTGGAACATCCAGATATTTTAGAATTTCTCGATATTGGTACCGAAGGTAACCCAATTCAAAAACTCACTCATGCCGTCACAGTGACTGATAAATGGATGGAAGAGATGGTAGCAGGAGACAGTGAAAAGCGGGCTATTTGGGCTAGAGTGATCCAACGGCGTGGTGAAATGGGTTACCCATACATCATGTTCAGCGATACCGCCAATAAGAATACCGTTGACGTGTATAAAGAAAAAGGACTCACTATTTACGCTAGTAATATGTGTAGTGAGATCATGTTGCCTTCAAGCGATGAATGGTCATTTGTTTGCTGTCTGTCATCAATCAATCTGCTGCACTATGATGACTGGAAAGATACCGACCTAGTAGAGACTATGATCGCTTTCTTGGACGCTGTAATGGAAGACTTTATCGTGAAGCTCGAGGCCATGCGTGATCATGAGGAACCAGAAAAGCGTCTTGGTTTTAGTTTTATGGAGCGAGCTTACAACTTTGCTAAAGCCAACCGCGCTTTGGGACTGGGAGTACTCGGGTGGCACTCACTCTTGCAAGCTAAGCAACTTGCTTTTGAGGGTGCAGAAGCCGATGTGATGAATGTTGAAGTTTTCAAAAATATTAAAGAACGTGCGGATCAGGCGAGCAAAGATCTAGCCAAGGAACTAGGTGAACCAGAAGTACTAAAGGGCTATGGTCGTCGCAACACCACTCTCTTGGCGATTGCACCAACTACTTCTTCGGCGTTTATTCTCGGACAAGTATCACAGGGAATTGAGCCAATTTGGTCTAACTGCTACGTTAAGGA
>JAYTMA010000033.1:0-2181 GCA_043728975.1 bacterium | reverse complement strand
TAAGGCACGAGAGGCAGAACTACAACTTCCTGGTAGCGTCACTATTTCTTACGGTGGAGAAACTGAAGACATAAACAAATCCTTTACGGAAATGTTCTTAGCGATAATCGCCGGAATAATTCTGATGCTAGCAATCTTAGTTTTGTCATTTAACTCAGTACGCTACTCTGGCTATCTTCTACTGGCGATACCTTACTCACTGATCGGTGTATTGCTAGGGTTAACCCTTACAGGGCTGTCGCTTTCCTTCACTTCTATGCTCGGGGTAATTGCGCTTTCTGGAGTGATTATCAACCACTCAATTATCTTGATGGACTCAATGATCTTCCATAAAGCTTCGGCGGGAAATGCTGACTTGCTACATACTGTAGCTGAAGCAGCAACCTCGAGGTTGCGGCCAATCTTCCTGACTACGGTTACAACAGTTGTCGGAATGATTCCGCTGTCTAGAATTTCTGACTTCTGGAGTCCTCTCGCCTACTCGATTATGTTTGGACTTACCTTCGCTATGGTGCTTACACTAATTATGGTACCAACCCTTTACTACCGAGCAGAATTAAAAAAGCAAAACAAACGCTTGGCTGCAGAGCGAACAATACTCTAATCTAGTTAAACTAAAAAACTCCGCGCCATTTGGCGCGGAGTTTTTTATTATTTATTTCGTAATGGTGTTTGTTCTTTTCCCAACTTGTATCGCCATTACCCCATTTACAATTGAAACTGTCAGCACTAACCAAGTAATGTAGCCCATAAAAAATTCGATTATATCGAAGCCAGTTAGACCAAGTGGTACGAGAGCAGCTAGTGTGCCAAGCGTGTACCAGCTTCCAGCTTGCAACGCCGGACCAAAGTTGCTCGGCATCATGTGGGCTGTCATGAGCATGGCGTTTACAAACAGAGCAAGAATAACAACCAATTGACCGATACTAAAGGCTGACATAGAACCAAAGCCAGTTACAGCATATTGTTTTGCTAGTAGAATTAAAGTACTTACCAAGATTACAATCATTGCTACTCTAAGGACGACATAAACCACACCCATCATCCGGCGCTCACTCGGTTCTATGTTGCCGTCAGCAATCGCTACGAAAAAATTAACAATCGCTAACGTGGAGGATCCAACCCCAAGCGAAATTGCGAAGCTCTGCATAATTGCCACTATAGTGAAAAGTATTGTCATATGTTTACATTGTAGCAAGTTACACAAAAATAACTTTCTTTTTCTGTGAATTTAGCTATGCTGATGCGTATGAAAACCTACAAACATCTCTTTTTTGACATGGATCAGACCATCGCTCCGGCCAGACAACCCATTCTTCCTGAAATGTTTGAATATTTAAGCTCGCTGCCACAAGACATTATTGTTGTCAGCGGTTCTTCAAACGAGCAAATGCCAAATCAAATTGGCAATTTAAAATCATTTCGGCTTGGTCAAAATGGCAATCACGCCGTTGCTGTTGATGGTGTTGAACTTTGGTACGAACCGCTCCTAGCAGGACATCGTACAGAAGTTCTCGACCACATAAGCGAGATTGTAGAGTTACTTGAGCACCCACTGAAGCATGAATGGAATCCGATTGAGGACAGGGGCGCGCAAATTACTTTTAGCCCGATTGGTAATACTGCCCCTCTTGATTTAAAAAAAGCTTACGATCCTGATCGTAAAAAGCGAGATTCTCTACTCGAACAAATTCCTTTTGCCTCAGAAGACTTGATTGTGAAAATTGGTGGTTCAACCAGCCTTGACTACCTTCATAAAGATAGACACAAGGGCACAAACGTTCAAAAGCTAATCGATCTCATGCATTGGAATAAAGACGAGTGCGTTTACTTTGGTGATGGACTCTATCCAGGAGGCAACGATGAAGCCGTTATTGGTGTGATTGAAACCATCGCAGTAGATGATCATTTAGACTGCTATAAGAAACTTACCGAGTTGCTCCGAAGTTAAATTAAGTGTTAATAAATGACCCATCGGGCCATTTAAGAACGTTTACTTTGATACTTCCGCTTCCCTGTCTCCGGCGTCTTCTAATTCTTCTTCTTTCTCCCGCCTGTCATCTGCCGCAGCTTCTTCTTTTAGCCGATTGTCCTCCCTTTCTTGTTGGTTCTCCTCGCTCTCGGCGTCTATTTTTCTTTGGTCTTCTTCCAATCTTTGTGAATCCTCCGTAAGGTCTTCAT
>JAYTMA010000032.1:0-2447 GCA_043728975.1 bacterium | reverse complement strand
ATAATGATTTCCGGTAAGGTAAGTGTGTGATTATCTATCTCGACTTCTAGGAGTTTTATCTGCTCGTCAAAGGTTTTGGTCATTAGGACAAATAATTCCTCGGCTGTATATTCTAATGGAACAAAATATGTTTCCGGGAAAAGTGTGCCCTCTACCGGTTCGGCCAGCTCTAAAAATTTCTCCGCATCAAAGTTAGGTAAGATTACTTCCGCGGTGGCAGCTATAGTTGATACCCTTTCACCTTCTTTGTGGGTGATGCGCAATAGATCGGTAGCAAAATTACCCTGAGTTAGTTCGTAGGCAATTGACTTGGTATCAATTGGTTTAGTGAAGACATAAGTACTGGCTTTAATATTACTTGGTTCATACCACCATATTAAGGAAAGGTAGAGAGCTAGTTCTGAACGGACCAGACCAGCCTTAGCAAAAATGGCAGTGGCTTCTCTGGCACTCGTACCCTCCAGGATCGATACTGGCACGTTAACTGGGAAATTCGCAGGGGGTTTACTTAGGATAACAAAAAAGTAGGCACTAATAGCTACACTAGTAAGAAAGACTATAAAAACAAAAGCCAGTAACCACCTAGCGATTCTATTGGTTAACGACTTTGGTCCTACATTTCCACTGTATTGGTTATCTCTGTCAGTAAAAGGTGGCATGTCAGATTGCAGTAGGTATACCAGTTGGTAAGTTTGATGGGGCGCTCTTGCGGGTAGACATAATGCGTGGGAGTGATGGCGTTATCACTGAACTACCAGGGATATGATACATCGTCGCTAACTCCTCGACGGAGAATACTCTGGGGTAGTCACTGTAAGTTTTTTGATCGTAATTGTAGGTTCTGGTCTTATAGTCAAACAACTCTCTTTTTTTCAAAGCTAATTTTCTCTTTCCTGAACGATCGGAAAAAAAGTTAAAATCGAAATCCGTTCGCCAAGTTACACCGATGCCATTTCGTCCTATCAGGTCATAGGATGAAAAGGAGCGAATCATGGGTGAAATAAAATCGCCATTAAACTTTCCTTTCTCGGTCACGTACATCCAGCGGATACCCACTTCGTAAGCGTATTTTCCAACATTTCTTTCAATCGCTGCTATTACGTCTCGTTCTCCCATTGTCAACATCGGCGCTCTTTCGTATGGTTCATCTGGGTCAAGTACTGGTTTTGCGTCGCGTTTCAGTTTAGCATCAATGACTTTTTTTGCCTTTGCCTCCCAGGTTGGGGTCTCGGATAGATGGCCGTTTTTAAAATTTTTCTTAACATGTGGTACTAATAAAAATTGGACCCAGACTCTTTCGTGCGGTTTGGCAGCCGCTAGTTGCTCGAGCATTGCTGCCATCGGTTCAAACTTCTCTTCCTCTTTGGGAATCTTATCCAAACCAAAATCAATATAGGTCTTAATTGGTAGCACTTCGTCATCGGATCCATGCTTTACTTTTTTACCCATATGGAAAGACATATACTCGTATTTGTCAGGATTCCAAACAATTTCATCGGCGTAATCGAGTAGTTCCTCGTTTACTTCAATGCCTGGGTACTGGGCATAGAGCTGAGCTTCGAGGGCGTTTTTAGTTTTTTTAGATGGCACGTTGATATAGAAACGAACTTCCCCACCAGTTGAGACCAGTTCCAGACTAAAAACTAATGGGTGCTTTCCATCTATCCATGCCTGCATAAAATTATCTGGTGAATTTACGTTATGAATTTGGGCTAACACCGCTTCCATGGCTTCGGGTGATTTAAAGACCTCTTGTGGTAACTGAATACGAAGAGTACTACGCCCCTGACCAAGAGCAAATTTCAAGTGAACGTAGTACATCCATTTTTCGTAGGTAATATAAAACAATGTGTAGGGTAGCCAAATTGGAGTGAGAACAACGAGAATTGATATGACTGGAGCTAAGTCAAGGTTAAATAGAGTTAACACCTTGTACATCAAGAAAAACCCCAGGGCCAATAATAGTGGACCGGCCATGGCCCCAAAGAGTACTTTAAATAAATCACCCATGTTTCCCTATTGTACTACATAGAAACACCCACACCATATTTGTGGTGTGGGTGTTTCTATGATTAGGACGCTCACAAATGGCGTACTTCTTCGTTGCTCTGCTTAAAATAATCCTTACCGTACAATTGGTACGGCTCGTCGTATTTTGTTTGAGCGCCTTGAATTGCACTCATTTGTGAAAGTCCTATGGAGTAGGTAACTTATTCAGCGAGGGTGTAAGCACCATTAGCGAGGCGACGGAAAAGGTTAACGTCTTGCAGATTTACGACAATTGTATTGTCTTTCACGTATCTTTCTTTGCGTACCTTATCAATAATTTCTTCTCGAGTGAGAGGACCTTCTTTGGCAAGGATTTCTCGTAAGACATCCTTCACTACTCCGGCGGTATATCCCCACTCAGTAAGGGCGTAGAGGCCACGACCAACTAGGACAAAGCG
>JAYTMA010000031.1:0-23297 GCA_043728975.1 bacterium | reverse complement strand
GGCAAAACTCCAAAATTACCTTCACGGAGCAGTGAGGCATAACCAGCAATAGAAGTTAGTGGACTACGTAACTGGTGAGAAGCGATTGAAACGAACTCAGATTTGAGTTTATCGACTTGTTTTAAGCGTTCATTGGCTTTTTCTAGCTTTGCGACCAAGGTTTCGATTTCTTCACGTTGTTTTATCTCGCGTGAAGTTGACCTAATAATCAAAATTCCAAAGACACAAACAAATACGAGTATTATAAAAGCAATTGACCGGAAGGTACTAATATCAGTTATAAACAAAGTTGAAAAATTTAATGCTATTAGTGCAAATACAAACACTAAGGTATTAAAAAGTTTAATTTTGAAAGTCTCAAATTTGATAATACTGTAAGCAAAAATACTTAAGAATATCGGCATCGTAAAAAGACCAATATGTGCAAACTCCCAATCACCAGTTGCACTTCCGAGAATATTTCCTATTGAAAACATGAGGAGCAAACAAACAATACCAAGAGTCAGAATTCGAATCTCATCCTTCCGGACAGGCTGGATAATTGATTCTCTGATAGCAAAGATGATAATCCAAATTAAAATAACAACTTCAATGCCGTAAGTATAATAAGTAGCGAGAGGACCCTCAAGACTGAGACAAGTCGCCTCGTCAAATGCGTACAGCATAAGCTTGGACGGAACAAATAGGGGAACTGGTAGGTATAGTATGGTAATTAGGAGATTCCTGGCAAAACCAGGATCCTTGCCTTTAATGAGACCGTACATTAGATATAAAGCACAGATGTAGATTAGGGGCTCAACTATAATTTGCATTGACCAGACAAATGTAATAACGTCTCCGCGGTTGCTGGCCCAGAAAATAGAATCCAGTATGACCCACGTGGCATAGCATAAGGTAAGCAGAAAAAGAGATCGGTTAGGAAGCCCATTGAAATTTTTGTACAAAATGTAAGTACCCAGAAAGAGAATAATTAGAGCGATTGGAAGGTGTGAGAAATAGACCATGCCTGGAACTGTATCCGAAAAAACAAGCCAAGACGGATCAGGTAGATCACAAAATCCAGGATATATGTTTGATGGAAGGAAGGTGTTCATAGCTTTGTTACAAATTACTATGCTTTATTGTATAGTAGTTTTCATACTGTTCAATATAAGACATGTTTATGCTAAGGGTTAAAACGAAAATAAAAGAAAGTGAGGTTGAAGGAATTGGTCTCTTTGCAGACCAGTTTATTCTTAAAGGAACGATGACTTGGCAATATGATTCAGAATACGATCCAAGCTATACCCAGGCTCAGGTTGATGATATGTCCCATGTCGCGCGCGAATGGTTCATGGTTTATGGCTACTTTGATCATGAACAAAATAGATATGTTTTATGCGCGGATAATCAGCGCCATATTAACCACTCTGATACACCTTGTATAATTTCTACACCTGATTATGATGTGGCCGCAAAGGATATTCAAATAGGTGAAGAAATGACATGCGACTACACCTTGTATGAGCACGATTGGTTTGAGCGTCGAGGAATTAAAAGAAATGAATTTTCTAAATAGTACTAGAATAAATCTGTGATTTAAGTAACAATAAGTTTCTACATTGGAATTATAATGTAATCTCGTAACACAAAGACGCGATAGTAGCTGGCTACAACAGATAATAAAATTAAAAGGAGAATAATATAAATTAGGAATTTTGATTTTTTCACCATAAGACAGATTGTTATGGATAAATATTATTACTCGGATAATTAAGACCCCTGTTTTGTATATAGACATCTTTATTAGTAAAGCCAAAAATATTTGTAAACTCGTTTACTAGTTGATCAGTATCGAGATCGTTTTGACAAGTATATACATCAATTGTCACGAAACCACGTTTTGGAAAAGTATGAAAACTAATGTGACTCTCTGCGATTAGTACGAAGCCACTTAAACCGCCCGGATCCTTACGGTTCATTGGCCCTACTTCTACTATTACTGGCTCACATATAGTATGCATACCCATCATGGTGGGGATAGTATGAAGAGCATTTTCCAGTGCCTCTCTGTTTCTTAGAAGTTCTTCCTTTGCTCCATATCCATCTACCATTAGATGAAGACCAAATGTTTCTCTATTTAGTGACATGAGAATATTTTAGCATCAACTACTTTTAATTACATTGTGTAAATGTGAAATCTGTTGATTGAGTTATGAATATGAAATTGCGAGTAATAGTGTTATTACAACTATAATAAACAACACCAATCGCGACATCGTAAGTTTTTTATCTGGAAGTAAGTCTCTACGGAGACTAAGCCTAAATACCCACTGATGATTTAAAGCAGCTCGTTCCATATTTTTTCGAACTGAATATAAATATAGTGAAAGTAAAAAAACCGGAATAATGTGCGCTCCGGTAATTAGGTTAACCAGTGTAGGATCAGCTCCAGAAAGGGCCAAAAATTCAAAATAATAGACACCAGTACCAATAACTTCTACGATAAATATGGGAAGTAAAAAAAGCTTTATTCTTGGCCAATTCGAGCTAAACAATGACCGTCTAGAGTGACTAAACATTACTCTCACACCTGCGGCAAATCCTATCCAGTAGAAAGGTTGTAAAGCGAGAGTTGATATTATGTTTGATTCTTCACTACGCAGTAGTGCTGAACTTAACAAGGTATACGCGACTATACAAGATACCATTTTTGCTATTTCACTTATGCGTTCAGTGCGAAAAGCTTCTCTTCCTCCTGTGTTATATTCAAAACTCATCATAGCGACAGCAGCCAGTAGTACAGACAAACCAAAAGGGATGGATAGATTTACTTGGCTTATTCCACTTAAAAAACTATTATTAAAAATAGTAAAACTCAAAATGTAGGTTGTCAAAAATATAAAGATTGGCACTGCAGAGAGCCACATAGCAACAGATGTCTCGTTTACCTGCTCATTTCTGTCAGGTATAAACAGTCGAAAATAGTGTCGCATTACTTGTATATTGATTACTCCCACAACTATCATCAGTAATCCGTGAGGCCAAAATAGATTAATGGCAGTTGTAAAAATATCAGAAAGTGTTGTCTCAGTGAAATTAGAGTAAACTAGCCAAGTCAAAATAGTGGCTAAAAGACCAAAAGTAGCTCCGGCACTTGAAGAGATAAACCAAGCATGATCAGGACTGTTCTTATAGCAGTCCCCCATCATGAGTCGATCAAAAACTATCATGACTGCTAAGCATAATGAGCCTACGAGAGCAGATAATAAAGCCAAATCCATAACTTACAGAAAAAATAAAACTAGGAGGGGGGTGAGGAGCCACCAGAAAAAATAACTGGCAGGTTCAAATAAAATTTGGATTGGGGTACCGGGATGTATGAGTTCCGTTACCGGTAAAGCTTGATAACTAAAAGCCATAACTAAAATTGTTGCTGCCACAGTTAAAATTAACTTTTTTCCCAGGAACTCAAAAGTTTTTTCATAATCATCACCAGGTATATGACGGCGTAAAAGAAATACTCCGGCGATAGTGACTAATACAAAAAATATGATTTTAATAATGGCATCATGTATTGGTTCCGCATTTAAAAAAGTATCAAAGTACGGAAACTTAAGAGTGAGTAACAGTGCTAGATAAAGGGCAAAAACTACATTTATTAGAGCGTAGCGTCCAAACGCAAGGGCTATGGTAAGAAAAACACCAAACACTATAATCAAATAGATTGATTCTTGCACTAGAGCTACTAGATAGGGATAATCCATAGCTTAAATTATAGCAAGACGGCGCTCGTTTTTGTCTGGTGCGGTGTATAAGAAATAACTCCTAGTTTAGCTAGGAGTTATTTCTAAATTAAATTCCTTCTCCGCGTAGTTCTTCGATAAGCTTTTGCGCCTTTTTGGATAATTTTTTAGGGATCTCAACCGAGACCTTAATCATGAAGTCACCGCGGCCTCGCTCCCCAGGCACGCCTTTTTCCTTTACTCGGAGGATTTCGCCATGATTTATGCCGGCCGGGATTTTTACTTCAATGGACCCATCCAGTGTTTCTACTTCGTAATTATGACCAAGCATGGCGTCAGTTAGTTTGATCGGGAGAGCGACAACTAAGTTGATACCATCGCGTTTAATTCTGGGGTGAGACTCAACGTGTATCTTCACATACAAATCACCAGGCTGACCACCCGGCATGGCTTCGCCCCGGCCAGTTAACCGGATGACTTCCCCGTTCTCTAGTCCAGCCGGTACCCGGACTTCAATTTCCTCTTGCCCTCTAGCTACTCCAATACCAGCACAGTATGTACATTTCTCTTTTGGTACCTTCCCTTTACCTTGGCAAATATTACATTCCCGTACGGTCGTAAAACTACCCATGATGCTTTGTCTAGTTTCGCGAATCTTGCCGTTACCACTACAAGTAGTGCAGTCAATTGTCCCGGCCCCATCTTTGGCACCACTCCCTTTGCAGTGGGTACAGAGAGCATTTTTGGTGATAAGAATTTTTCTGGTCGTACCAAAAATTGCCTCCTTGAATTGGAGATTGATTTCAATTGAAACATCTCGACCGCGGCTAGGTCCAGCCTGGCGACCACCACCAAAGCCAAAGTTTTCAAAGATGTCATTGAGGTCAAACTCGAAACCTTGGCCATTGTTGAAGCCTTGTTGTCCGGCAAAATCAGCCCAGGAGAAACCGCCAAAGCCAGCCCCGGGCGCTCCCCCACCATTGAAAGCGTGTCCATAACTATCGTACTCGGCTTTTTTCTTATCGTCCCCTAGTACAGCGTAGGCTTCCGTTATTTCCTTGTATTTTGCCTCATCCCCAGTTTTTTTATCAGGATGGTATAAAGAAGCCAGCTTGCGAAAAGCCTTCTTTACTTCGTCTTTTGAGGCTCCCTTTTGGAGACCCAGAACTTGGTAGAAATCCTTCATTGTCCGTAGGGCTAAACTACTAAAGTGGCTCGATTATGCCACGGATTCTAGTATTGAGCAACGAGTCTATTTATTTGTTTTCCGCTTCATCTTTTGTTACCTCCGCGTCATGCACTGTTTCGTCGGCTTTACCCTCCGTGGCTGGTTTTGCTTTTTCATTAGCCGCATTCTGGATTAGCTCACCAATTTTTTGTAGTGCAGCTGATAGAGCTTCGGTTTTACTTTCAATCTCAGCCTTATCGTCCTTTCCTATGATCGATTTTAGTTCAGAGATCTTGCTTTCAATCTCAGTCTTGGTCTCCTGAGGTATTTTATCACCATGTTCCTTGAGAGACTTTTCGGCTGTGTAAAGTAGTTGCTCGGCGTGATTTTTGGTTTCAATTAAGGCTTTCTTTTGTTCGTCTTCGGTGGCGTGTTCTTCAGCCTCCTTTTGCATTCTTTGAATATCAGCTTCAGATAGTCCAGAGCTGGCTTCAATCCGAATTGACTGCTCTTTTCCAGTCGTCTTATCCTTAGCAGTGACCTTCAGCACACCATTACTATCGACATCGAAGGTCACCTCTACCTGGGGCATTCCCCTTGGTGCTGGTGGGATACCGTCGAGATTAAATTCACCCAATACTTTGTTGTCGTTAAACATCGGTCGCTCGCCTTGGGCTACGCGAATCATGGTTGAAGTCTGATTATCAGAAGCAGTAGAAAATACTTGTGACTTTTTAGTTGGAATATGCGTGTTTTTTTCAATCAGTTTAGTATTTACTCCACCCATAGTTTCGATACCGAGAGAAAGTGGAATAACATCTACCAGCGTAATGTCCTGTACATCACCTTGGAAAATACCAGCTTGAATAGCTGCCCCTAGAGCTACTACTTCGTCAGGGTTGATAGTCTTGTTTGGTTCTTTACCAAAGAGATCCTTAACTGCCTTTTGGATGGCTGGCATCCGGGTCTGGCCACCGACCAGGATAATCTCATCAATATCAGCCTTGGGGATTCCGGATGCCTCAAGCGCACGTTTGGTAATTTCAATTGATTTGTCGATAAACTCGTGAGCGATTTCCTCGAGCTTGGCGCGAGTCAACTTAATCTCCATATGCAGTGGACCATCAGAACCCTGGGAGATAAAAGGAATATTGATAGTGGTCTCGGTCGTTGTCGACAACTCATGCTTGGCCTTTTCCGCGGACTCATCGAGGCGTTGAAGGGCTAGTTTGTCTTTGGCGAGGTCTATGTTCTCGATTTTCTTGAATTCGTCAATTAAGAAACGAATAATACCTTGGTCGATATCACGTCCACCCATATGCGCGTCACCATCACTGGATTGTACTTCAATTACATCGTCGCCCACTTCAAGGACTGACACATCGAAGGTACCTCCACCAAAGTCGTAGACAACAATCTTTTCATCCTTCTTTTTATTGAAGCCATAAGCCAGGGCGGCGGCGGTTGGTTCATTAATGATGCGGCGAACCTCAAGGCCAGCAATTTTACCAGCATCTTGGGTGGCTTTACGTTGTGAATCATTAAAGTAGGCTGGTACAGTGATTACCGCCTCAGTTATTTTTTCCCCGAGTTTAGCCTCAGCGTCAGCCTTTAGTTTAGACAGGATCATCGCCGAAACTTCCTCTGGGCGATATTCTTTGCCACCCATCAGTACGACCGCTCCGCCGTCAGCTCCCTTTTTAATCTCATAGGGTACGATAGCTTTGTCTTTTTGGACTACCTCCTCATCATAGGAGTGTCCCATAAAGCGCTTAATACCGTAGATGGTATTGGTCGGGTTAGTTACGCCTTGTCGTTTGGCTATTTGCCCCACTAGTCGCTCATTTGTCTTTGATATTGCAATGACCGATGGAGTGGTACGGTTTCCTTCTGCGTTCTCTATGATAGTCGGTTCACCGGCTTCAATAATTGCCATTGCTGAGTTAGTGGTACCAAGATCGATTCCAAGTATTTTTGCCATATGATATTTTGGTAGAATTTATTAATTATTTTCGTTAACTCCTATAACTACGCGCGCGGGACGGATTAATTCCAGTGTACCGTCATTTCGTAGTAGACTATATCCGCTTTGCACCACCGCTACTACTTTATCGTGATCGCTAGTATCGGCTACCAAAGTTGTAGAGATTGCTTCATGTAGATGCGGGTTGAAAGTCACACCGATAGGGTTTAAAACTTTTACTTGATAAGAGTTTAGTAGATTATTTAGTTGTGCAGCGATACCCTCAATCCCCTTGCGCCAAACGGGATCTACTTTCTCCCATTGCTCCTTATTGGCCATGGCGACCTCAAAACTATCACAGAGCGGGATTAACTCTTCAACATGACTAATTCTTGCTCTCTCCCCGTCACGCTTTCTTTCCTCTTCTAGGCGACGGCGGGCGTTAAGGAAGTCAGCTTTGCCGCGTTGCGATTCTTCGAGAATATTTCGCTTATCGGTCTCGCAGACTTTTAATTTTTCTCGTAATGAATGAATAATATCTTTCTCCCTCGCTTCAACTGTTTCCAAGTCAGGTTCAGTAATTTCCAAATCTTCGGTGGTGAGTTCTATGTCATCCTGATGGGTATCTTTATATGTTTTATTCACCATGACGTCATTATAAATTCGAAACTCATCTTTGTCAAAATTTTTTTAAAACATATAAAAAACTAGCTTAAACTTCAAGCTAGTTTCTTATGTCTAGTAATTATTCAGCCGATTTCTCCAGTAGACCTTTGGCTCTGACGCGGTAAGAAAATAGAAGCATTGCCCCACCAACCAACATGAGGATGATAATTTTATTCTGCATACCCATATTAACAATATCGTAGAGGATGATTTTAATCAGGGTAATACCAAGCAACATTAAGCCAAGTAACTTCTCGGCATGATACTTCTTGGCTGACTTTATACCCTTGTAGAGCATAAAAATAGCGATTACTAGCCACCAGAGAGTGGTCGCTACGGCTCTTGGACCACCATCACCTAGTGGTACCTCTAGGTCATTCATGATGGCTGAGATAAAGTAGTTTCCAGTCAGGAGTAAGCTTGAATAGCCAAAAATAACCAAAATAAAAGACGGTCGCTTTATGACTTGCTCGATCTGTAATAGCCGACTGATCCAAAGTCCGAGGAAAAGTATTAAGGTACCAAATACTCCCTTAATCATCAACCAATTAATTGGATCATCAGTATGGGTAAAGAGAAATACATCTGTTGGGGCCGGATAGATACTGACAATTAGCTGGAAGAAGACAGCCGTAAAACTAAGAGCGAACATAAATAGAGTTACCCTAAGCATGCTTGATCTTGAGTCGTAAGAAACCTTTTCGGGAGTAACTTTTGTGACATAGGCCACATAAGTGAGAAAGGCTGATGGTGCGAGATAGAATAGCAGGAAGTCAAAATCAACGTACTCAAGAAATTCGCTAATTACAAATAATGAAGCGATAATTGACCAAACTACTGAGTAAGCGGTAGCAGTGGAGATAAACTCATTAGTCTGATCTTTCTTTGCGACGAAATAGGTGGCGATAGCTGGCAGGAGGGCAATTACAATGAGTAGTGTCTCGTAAGCGGATTCAGCTTCTAGGATGTGCTGGATTGATAAGATAGAACCGATAAACGAAACCAGCATGTAACTGATAAAACGTTCAGACTTGGCAGAATCAACAACAAACAAGAAGGCAAAAATAAGACTTGAATAAGCCAGTACCATACTAGTAATGACGTTGAAATCTTCAAACAAAGCAAAGACAGCTAAAGCTGAAGAAACTAGGCCAGCTGCATAAAGAGCGGTGTGTTGGAAACGAGTCTTGGTGTCTTGTAGGACATGCCAACCGAGAAAACAGGAAGCGGCAATTACGGCATAGCAAATTCCTACGGTGGTATCTGCTAGTGACTTAAGATTAGATATATTGAAGGCAAACCAAATAATTGGCGTAATGTAGCCCAAAGACAGGTAGCCATCGTCTTTTTCCAAAAACCGTTTAGCTGATAAAAGAATACTCCAAATAGTGAAGACAACTAGAACAGTAAATAGAATGGCTGTGAAAACTTCCCCGGAAAGTAGGTTTTCGGTACGAGCGGCATTAATGCCATCAGTAACAGAAAGTCCCCACAGGGTAGAGACACCGACAAATAGACCGACTATATTCAGTGGAATAATGTCGCGTACGGATATTTCTTTACCAATTAAGAAAATTGAGATGTTAATTGCGATGAAATAGATTAGATAAGCATTAAAGGAGAGGTTGTTTACCCAGACATCATTTTGACCAATCACAAATGGGGTGATGTAGGCACCGAGCATGCCGAGAATCAGGATTACTTTAGAGTTTCGCTTCGAAGCAAAGTAAGAAATTGCGACTGTGAAAATAGCGGCCGTGAATAGCGTTACCATCTCTGGAATCATGGCTGAAGCAATGTCTGTGGCTCGGGAGCCATAAATAAGTGTAGCGTAAAGTAGTAATACACCAGACCCAATACCAATGTCAGCAAAGTAACGCATTCGTTCAGAAAATGAGAACGATCCGCCAATTATAGCCACACTAAAGAAGAAACCAATACTTAGTCTTATCTCCATTTCCAGATTTACCCAAGCATTAGCATAAATCAAATAACCAAAGCCAATAATTAACAAAAGAGCGCCTGTAATCGGAATAAACTTTTCAATAATCTTATCCATGGTCAGACTCTCTTTTTCAAATGAACTAGAGTTGATGTTTGATAGTCCAGATTCACTAATCGAACTTGAGGGAGGATTATTTTGCTCCGTAATACCAAGAGTTGAAAAGGCTTCATCGACAGTCGTTGCGGACCAATCGTTTTGCAGGAGTATTTTTTTGATCACTTCAGTAGATGCGCCTTCGGCAGTTCTTTCTTTAATATAATTGAGTAGCTGTTGGTTTGGGTTGTTCATAAAATTCAAATAATATTATGGCTTAATAATAAGATCAATATACTTTCCCATTAATAATAGCACGGGGAAACTGTGATTTTTCTACTAAATCACACACATAAAAAAAGACCCAAACGGGACATGTAGTCCAGTGAGGATCTTTTTTCGCAGTGTAACGAAGTCGTACACCAATTTTTAGCGTTTCGTCCTCCTCGCACCTCATAAATATCAGTGCGTCCTCTAAAAGGAGGAGCAGAGTAAACGATAAGCAGTTATCGTTTACTCCAGGCTGGGCGCTTGCGAGCCTTACGTAGACCGAATTTCTTACGTTCTACAGAGCGAGGATCTCGTTTGAGGTAACCTTCTTTCTTTAGTGGTGTGCGTCGATCGAGTTTTTCTTCTACTAGAGCCCGAGCAATGCCGAGTTTAATGGCATCTGATTGCGACGATAGTCCCCCACCTAGCACCTTAACGGTAATAGTGTAGTTTTCTATCCCGGCTTCTTTTGTAGCCAAAACTGATTGCAAGTTCTGTTGCAGTGCAACGTGCTTGAAATATTCCTCTAGGGAACGATTATTAATCAAAAAAGTAGTGGCTGTAGCCGGTGTGAGGCGAACACGAGCAGTAGCTGTCTTACGACGCCCGATGCCTTCAATGTATCTTTTGGTAGTGGTTGCCATACGGTTATTCTGTAATCACTAAGTTCTTTAATAATTGCTTCTTAAGCTTATTGTGTGGAAGCATGCCGGCAATTGTTCGACGAACAACTTCGCCGTAGCCACGTCGTGTCGCTAGGTGGGCCAAGGTCTCCTCTTTTAGCCCGCCTGGGTAACCAGAGTAATTCTGGTATATTTCAGTCCCTTTTTTTCCTGATATATCAAGCTTACTGACATTTGAAATTGTCACAGTCACGGCAGCTATAGTGTGTCGAGCAAAATCAACGGTGTTTTTACCGTTTAGCACAGCCGCTGCTTCGGTAGCCACCTTACCTAGACGCTTTCCGGTAGCGTCTATTTCGTAGGTACTTTTTGTTATTGTAGTAGTCATATTTTTACAGAACGAATTCTATTACGGCCTGATCGCGTCCGGAAGGCATTCGTCCCATTTTAATGACACGAGTATAGCCACCATTTCGAGTCTCATACTTTGGTGCAATATCGCTAAATAACTTTGTGATAATTGCAGCTGCTGGCTCCCCAAGACGACTGGCAACGATACGGCGTGATGCAATTGTATTCTTCTTGGCGTAGGTTACTAAACGTTCAACTCGAGGTTGAACTTCCTTGGCTTTAGCTAGAGTGGTAGTAATCTTACCGTCTCGAATTAAAGACACCGCCAAACCGCGAAGAAGCGCAGTCCGCTGCCCCTTTGGTCGGCTTAGTGTTCGGTTTTTATTAGAGTGTCGCATATATTTACTCGGTAAGACTTAAGTTCATTTTCTCAAGAAGGAAAACGATTTCATCTAGACCTTTCGGTCCGATACCATCGAGCGCTAGGATATCATCTTTTTTCTTTCGCACAAGCCCTCCAACTGTTCTGATACTAGCTACTTCTAGTGCTTGTTGGGTACGAGCTGATAAATCAAGCGTTTCTACTCGAGTTTTAAGTGCGTCTGCATCAGGCTCGGAAGATACCGACTCAGCTTTCTCTTCGATAGCTGGGGCAGAGGTCGAGTAATCTTCTTGGAAACCAATAATCGCCTTTAGTTGATGAACCATAACTTCTATCGATCGCTCCAATGCTTCTTTGGGTGTGAATGTCCCATCGGTCTCGATAGAAACACGAAGGCGATTATAGTCAGTGCGATCGCCGACACGCATATTCTCAACTTCATAGTTTGCGCGACGAATAGGAGTAAATACAGCGTCGATAGCAATCGTACCAATTTCCACCTTATCTTTTTGGTGAATTTCTCGTGGCACGTAACCAAGACCTTTTTCGACCAAAATCTCCATCTCTAGAGTAGTACTCTTGGCAGTAATTTCAGCAATTGGCTGGTCAGGATTTAGAATTTCAACCTGCGATGGAGTGGTGAAATCAGCGGCCGTTACCATTCCAATGCCAGTTTTCTTTAGGGTTACACGCATTGGTTCGTCTCCGTGTAGAGTTAGGCGGATTCTTTTAAGGTTAAGCAAGATGGTAATTACGTCTTCCCTAACTCCGTCCATAGCACTAAACTCGTGCGCAACACCGTCAATTTTCACTTGAGTTATAGCTGCTCCAGGTAGAGAAGAAAGGATGATTCTTCGTAGAGAATTGCCCAAAGTGTGACCGTAGCCTGGATAAAGGCCGTCGATCTCATAAACCCCTCGAAACTCATCTTCGGACACTACTCTTGGCTTTGAAGGTAATGTGACGTTTGTTTCTAACATAGTTATAGAATTAGATTTAATAACAATAATTACTACTATCGACTGTAGAACTCCATTACTAATTCAGGGTCAAAAAGAGTTTCGGTTGGGTTGTAGACAGGTACTGCAACAATGTTTGCGGTAAGTTTTTTGATGTCTAGGGATAGCCAGGTTGGTACAATTGTTCCTTCGTGGGTTTCGGCTAGCTGATCAAATAGAGCAGAAGCTTTACTACCCTCACGAACGGTTACTATATCGCCAATAGCAGCTTTATATGAAGGGATAGACAAACGTCGACCGTTCACAAAAATATGCCCGTGAGATACCACCTGCCGTGCTTGCTGGCGAGTTTTTGCTAGTCCGAGTCTATAGACTACGTTATCTAGTCTTGATTCAAGACGCTCCATTAAAAGAAAAATTGGTTTGTTACCGACTTTTGTGTTTGACTCATCGACATAACGACGAAGTTGCTTTTCGGTGATTCCGTAGGTAAATCGCATCTTTTGTTTCTCGATCAGTTGTCGCTTGTAGTCACTAGCTTGACCAGCACGCTTTACTACTCTTCCACCACGAGCTTGTGATAGTTCAAATTTTGGAGTCTGTGTCTTTTCAAAGATAGCAGCTCCTAGTCTCTTTGCGATTTTATATTTTGGTCCTATTTTCATAATAAATATTTGTTATACACGACGAGGCTTAGGTGGGCGGGTACCGTTAAATGGTACTGGTGTCATATCGGAAATCTTAAGTATACCAATTCCTTTACCAGAAAAAGCTCGTAGAGCAGACTCTCGTCCTGCTCCGACACCGCGAATAACTACTTCGGCATCCTTCATACCCATCTGTTGGGCCTTCTCACCAATAATTTCACCTACTTTAGCCGCTGCAAAAGGAGTACTTTTACGAGAACCTTTAAATCCAAGCGCGCCACTACTAGCACTCATGACTGCGTTACCTTTAGGGTCGCAGAGTGTTAGCAGTGTGTTGTTGAAAGTCGCTAAAATGTTAAGCTTCCCAGCTAATAGTTTTCGCTTAGGGATTCTATTTAGTGCTCTCGATGTTCCTGCAACATCAGAACCACCTCCCTTCTTTATGATACGTTTCTTACCCATATGTCTATACGTAAATTTCTAATAAATAAAGCTATTTTATGTCTTCTCTAGCTTGCGTCGTCCACTACCCATGGTCTTCTTGGCACCCTTTAGAGTACGAGCATTGGTCTTGGTTCGTTGTCCACGCGCTGGTAGTCTTTTGGCGTGACGAGATCCGCGGTAGGAAGCGATGTCCTTCAATCGTTTGATGTTTGATGACACTTCACGCTTGAGATCTCCTTCAATTCGGAAACCTTCTACTTTTTCGCGGACAGCGTTTTCCTGCTCAGTAGTTAGAGCTGTTGGTTTAGTGGTGGGATCAATGTTTAGTTCTTTGAGGATGGTCTTGGCCCGGGAAAGTCCTATACCAAACACCGCCGTTAGGGCGTAGGGTAGCTGCTTCTCGTCGGGGATTGTAATTCCTGAAATTCTCATACTTATCCTTGTCTTTGTTTGTGTCTAGGCTTCTTCTTATTGATAACAAATACTACTCCTCTTCTCTTTACAATAATGTCATCCGGGCTCATTTTTTTGACTGACGATCTTACTTTCATATTAATATTTAAAGTCTCTTTGTAATGCGTGCTTTACCGCCGTATGGATCTATCACCATCCCAACTTTATCCCCGACCAGTACTCTAATGCGGAACTTCCTCATTTTACCGGCTAGGTAAGCAATAATGGGTTTCGGAGCTCCATCGAGTATGACACGAAAAAGAGCATTTGGTAGTGCTTCTTCCACAATACCATATGTTAAGTCGTCTTTAACTTCTTGTATTTTTTGATCCATTAAACGTGGCTGAGTTTAACAAATTAATTGTTAATGGTCAAGTGACCCTTAGTGTTTTGGCTTTTAATTTTCTCCAATTATCTCTATTATTTCAATATCTGCGCTCTTTTCTGGGAATGAACGCTTCCAAAAGGGCTTTCCTGAAACTTTGGCACTACTAATCCCGGTATGTGCTCCTAAAACTTGAGCTAAGGCGGTATGTGCTTTTCCGGCTAGATCAGTCTTTAGCTGTGCCATGTCAAATTCTGATACAATTTGCGGTTTACCTAGAATTGAGAAAGTTAAGGATGGAAGGTTGGCGATTACTACGGAGCTAATATTTACATCCTTGTAGGCAAAAGTTAAGTCTAAAACATTAGTGATACGAACTAATTGCTGGGAATAAGTTGGTACTGTTTCTTTGGCTATAAAACTCGCAAAATCGGAATGCTTGAAGAGTGGAAGCTGAAGTGTGGCTTGTTCCCGAATAGTGACTAGATTATCACCAAATTGGATAGTTGGTTGTGAGTTATAGGAGACAGCAATTGAGCCAGCAAAGCTAATGAAATCAGCCGGACTTTCCTTGCTTACTCTCGCTAATAATTTATCTCGTAGTTCTATTTGCAGGGCCTGTTTGGCTGTGCTCAGCTCATTTTCGTCTATGATAAAACGAGGACCATTGAAACCATTAATAAAAGCTTCGCGGTTTACTGCGTAAATTGAATTATAAAGCTCGTTAAGATTGCTTTCTTTAAATCCAGGTACATCAAACTTAGTCTCAGCTCCTAGATTGTATTCAGCCCCTGGATTCTCCGCAAAGACCTCTGCGCGAATGGTGCCGGGTACAAATTTACCAGTAGAGTCTTTAATTGCCCCTGGTACAACAACTGATTCTTGGATTCTGAAGATGAGCCCTTCTGATGAACGGAATCTCGTATTTTTTATTAACCTTTCTGTGCCTGGAGTGGATTTTACTATTTCTATAAAACCTTTAGCTTGTTCTTTAACAGTCTCTTGTCCAGTGGCCTTAACCTGACGCTCCCCCTCTTCAGTCAGAGTCATTATCTCGTAGGATAGTTGACCGTCTCTTTTTTCTGGATAAGCAGTAAATTCAGCATTTACTGTTGGTTCATTAAATTCTGGATAGACAGTTAGGGTGGTTTTAGAAAGAGTGAAGCTTAAGCCAAATACCCCGAGTACAATTAAAAAGGCAACTAAGGCTAGCATCATGACGTTCCTCTTACTTTGCTTGGGCCCATTTTTGATTACTATTGTATCAGCGTCATAATCTTTTGCGGGCTGACGACCATCAAGTCTAAGCTCAGCACTTTGTCTGACCTCCGGTACCTGACTCATATCGGCTTGCGATGGTCTTCGTCGTCGCGGCTCGGCCGGTCTAATGTCCTGTAAATTCCATTTTTGTGTCATATATTCATTATACAGTATATCCTTTTAATATTTACTCATTATCATCCTCAACCTGCTTTAGGTGGAAAAATTGTGCGGATATGAGCATCGCAGTGTCTTCTGCCTGGTCAGCAAGCAATAGGATCTGGTCTTCTTTTGTGTAGAATTTTGTCACTAAATCACTGGAGACTGTGTATATGGCGTGTGATCCGTTGGTGGCTTTTTTGGCTGCCACAGCGACGTGTTTTTTAAAGAAGGGTTCAGTGTATAAATTTCCATGAAGAAATATTTTCTTGGGAATAGACAAGCTATCGCCGGTTTCTTTAAATAGAGCTACTAAACGGTCTTGGTAATTAGTAAAAATTGTATTTATCTCACTTTTTTGCTTGGTTGAATAATCAGAAAAAAAGGTCTCTGGGTCTTCTTGTTTAAGGTAGCTAAAGGCTTCCTCTAAAGGAACCTTAAGAACGGCAGCAATTTCTCTAGCTAGTGAAAAAGAACCGTATGGAGTGTGAGTAGTATAATTGAGTGCTCCGTTTCTAATTACTCCTAATTCAGTTGCTTCGAAGGTTATGTCAACTAAACAATAGTCGTTGATATCCGCTGAAAATTCTTGCATCAAATAGTAGAAAAGTAAAATAAAAGAATAGAGGGTGATGTTTGTATCTGGTAAAATTTTATCCCGGGCGTCATTTATGGCGTCAAATAGGTATTCTTGCGCTATGGCGTTAGCTTCTATTATTTGCAAAGTCTTAGCTTTCTGGTTGGTGACAATTTTGATGGGATAACCATTAGCAATTAAAGCTATAACTTTTCTTGAGATGATTTTTAAACCTAGGTCGTGGGCTCTTTCATTTACTTCAAGTTCCTCATTAATTTTTGTGTGTGCGGTACGAAGAAGTTCTTCAACTAAATCTTCGGATACCGTAAATGGTTCCTCATGTTTATAGGTAATAGTTTTAGTGACTGTATATGACCAGGGTGCAGCGATAGTTATTTGTGCTTCAGGAAGTTTATTCACTCCAGTTTTTTCGCGAAACACTTTTCTCCCTTCTGAATTTAGGAGCATAAGGGCATTTAGTAGAGATGCCATGACGCTTTTAGCACTTTCAGATATAGAGCTAATCTGTTTTAAGGGTGCGTATTCGCGTTTTGACCAAATAATATCAGGGTGTGTTCGAGATTTGTCAGAAGCCACTATGGCCACCAAAACACTACCTGATCCAATATCTATAATAACACCATAATTTTGGTGCTTATTTTTGCTCAGTAAACCCATATCTGATTAGTATACCAAGTTGCCAGCTCATATTTTATGAAACTGTACGTTTTAGTGGATAGTCTTAGACTAGAGTGGCCTTAATTCTTCTGATACCAGATGAAGAGGATTCTTCCCTAGTTATCTTGAAAGTACCTTGTATATCTTCTAACTTTTTAACATGAGGACCACCACAAAGCTCTTTGGAGAAAATCGTTCCATCATTACCTTTCATGGTGTAGACTTTTACTTCATCTGGATAGCGGTCCCAGAAACTAGCTTCTATACTACTATCACTCTGGGCTTTAACTTTAGAAATTATCTCTACTGTAACTTGCCCACCAACAGCAATAGCATTATTGACGTAAGTCTCTACCCTATCTAAAATATCCCTTTCAATTTTTTCTGGGTGCGTAAAATCATACCGAAGTCGTTCACCGGTAATGTTAGATCCGGCTTGATGTATATGATCCCCAAGTTCTTTTTGTAGTCCGGCCAACATCAGGTGAGTGGCTGTATGAAGCTGTATTACCCGCTCAGAATTGTCGGCCAGTCCACCTTTAAATTTTTGTTCCGCGCCGGCTCTAGAAGTCGCTTTGTGTTGTTCCATTAATGTCTCAAAAGCTTTTCTTTCGATAGATAGTCCTTTTTCGGCAGCAATTTCTTCAGTTAGTTCAATTGGGAAGCCATAAGTGGTATAGAGATCAAAGGCATTTTGGGCACTGATTACTTGCTTAGTCGTTGGCGCAAGTGATTTATCGATCACCTTATGCCCATCTTCGATTTTACTTGTGACATGTATCTGTAGTGAAATTTTATTAAACTGTTTTAGTCCAGCCTCTAGGGTTTTGCGGAACTGCTCTTCTTCGTGAGCTATTGCTGTCGATATTAATTGTTGTTTTTCTTTTAGGTTAGGATAGTGTTGGCTATAAGTATCAATCACGCTCTGTGCTAGCTCGGCAAACTTACCAGCCGGAATACCTAGCTTATCAGCATAACGTACCGCACGGCGTAATAGTCGTCTAACAAAGTAGTCTTGGTCAGAGTTGCCGGGCATGATACCGTCCCCAATTATAAAAACGGCTCCACGAAGATGGTCAGCGACAATTCTGAAGGACTGTAAGTCGTCGGTGTAATTTTTTCCTGACAATCGTTCGATTTGGGATATTGTTGGTGTAAATAAGTCAGTTAAAAATACATCGGCGATGCCGGTACTGCTGTGTAGTGATGCCGCCACAATTCGCTCGAGTCCTCCACCAAAGTCAATATTTTTATTCTTGAGTTCAGTAAACTCGTTATCACCCGTCTTAAGGTATTGCATGAAGACGTTATTACCAATTTCCATGAAACGACCACAGTCACAGTTTGGGTGGCAATGCTTACCATACTTTGTGTTATGAGGTGTTCCGAAGTCATAAAACATTTCAGAATCAGGCCCGCCTGGTTCCCCGACCGGCATTTTTGCTGGTATACCCGCTCGGCTCCACCAGTTTTTCTTAGCTTCATAATAAAAAATGCGTTCACCCGGGTTCATTCCCCTTTCGTAGCCATCTGCTTCAGACCCAATATTAACAACTTGCGCTTCAATACCGGCTGC
Organism: bacterium; assembly: GCA_043728975.1. Classification (GTDB taxonomy): domain Bacteria; phylum Patescibacteriota; class Minisyncoccia; order Phycocordibacterales; family UBA918; genus OLB19. The sequence goes on along the minus strand of JAYTMA010000031.1, from coordinate 5,033 downwards.
AGTAAATAGTTCCCTCCAAATTTCTGGCGCCTCTGTGTCTTTCGGTAAATTATTAACCTCGTCCCCGCCAAAAACACTTATATAAAGTCTGTTGGGATCAATTCCAACTTCCTTGATTAAAAATTCATACATCCACTCGATCTGCTCTCTTTTAAAGTAATCACCAAAAGACCAGTTTCCGAGCATTTCAAAAAACGTTGTGTGACGATTGTCACCAACTTCCTCAATGTCCTCTGCACGAAAACAGCGCTGGCTATCAGCGATTCGGATGCCTTTTGGATGCTTTTCACCAAGAAGATATGGAAGCATTGGTTGCATCCCGCTACCGGTAAAAAGCGTAGTGGGGTCATTTTCGGGCACGAGCGCAGAAGAAGGAACAATGGCATGACCATTCTTCTTCATAAAAGCCAAATACTTTTCGCGCACTTCATTACCACTCATAGCAAAATACAGTTTAAAACCTTATTAATATCAAACACTATTAGGACCTTCGCATATGGCAGAATTCAAGGCGTACAAACAAAATATTACGAGACGTACTTTATTGTACGGTAAGGAATATTTTGTGCGGTACAACGCAGAAGTGTGCCATATGCGTAGGTCCTAACTATAGCAAAATAATAGATTAATGCGAGAGGATGACTGAAGCGGCCATGGAGCATTCAGCCCCTACGCAGGTTAAAAGTGGGGTTAGTCCGTAGAAGTAAAGCTCCATCAGATAACCCACGATGATAGCTACGACTCCCAAGATTGTAAGGGTCTTCTCGAAAGCAAAAGACTTAATGACTCGATTATCAATTTTTCCCTCCTCGGCCATAATGTGATGTACTCGCAAAATCGCTAAAGCCACTAAGACCTTACCCAAGACTCCAACCGTTAAACCCCAAAAAAGAATATTCATGATGATATTTATTCTACACTAGTTTTGCTTTGTTCTTACTAATTAGCTTTTCAAAAGTGGAGATATCTTGGGCGTGGTTTTTTAGAGCTTCGGTAAAGGTATTTGGACTGGTGGTATTTAAACCAATTTTTTTGAAGATGTTCACTACGGTATCTGTTTCACCGGCTGTCAAAAAAGTATCAATTTTTTCGCGATAGGCATTATTATCCTTGTAGTGGTTGGCCATTATAGTACTCATAAGATTACCGAAGGTATAGGTGTACACATAGAAACCATAACGTAGGTGTGGAATGTAGACATAAGACGCTCCGTCTTTTGGCGTGATATTTACCGCTGCGCCAAGGTAGGAAGTCAGGTGGCGGCGCATACAACTCTTTAGTTCTTCGTGGGTCATCGCTCCTTCTTGGTGAATGGTGTTATGTATCTCCAGTTCACAATTAAAAAAAGCAATTTGTCTTTGCATGGTTGCGATATCGCCAGTAATTTTGTTATGGAGGAGGACTGTTTTAGTGGCCTCGTCAGCTTGACTTACGATGGCATTAAACACTAGATTTTCAAACAGTGTACTAGCGGTTTCGGCGGTAGCGATCGAATGACCATCATATAGTGGCGATTGCGTAGCTGACCTAGCGGCATGAACAGCGTGACCCATTTCGTGAGCCAGGGTCTCAAGCGCTTTCATGGTGCTGGAGTGGTTAAGTAATACATTAATCGGGTGACCAGTTTCATTCGACATGAAAGCACCTCCCTGTTTCCCTTTTTTAGGAAAAACATCTAGTTGGCCTCTAGTCAGCATACTGTCAAAGATTTGCCCATAGAGTGGGTTTACTTGATAAAAAACATCGCGACAAATATTTAGCGCTTCAGGAAATTCTATAGCCGGAGCTTCTCCTATCGTGTCGTACTTTTGGGCGTAATGAATTTGTTTTACCCCATGGTATTTGGCCTTAAGAACGTAAAATTTACGACTTAAAGCGAAGCCGTCAGTACTTACAGCTTTTACTAGAGCTTCTATACTTTTCTCGTCGTGTTGATAGCCCAACGCCGTTGCGCTGTATGGTTTTTTATATTTTCGTAAATCATCTTCAGTACGCACATCGGTGATAATGGCATTAAACTCATGTTCAGCGACGATGCCAAAACTGTCCATCTTATCAACAATTTTCTCCCATAAGAGCGGTTTATCGTTACTTTTTATGGTTTCTATCGTTTCCAAAGCGGTTGGCAGTGGTAAGACTTTTCCTTTCCATGTAATTTCTGATGTGTTGATCAATTTTTCTGTCATCTGTTGCCATAGTCCCGATGATTGCGGACCCTTAAGTCTAATTATTTTCTCCTCAGCCTCCGTTAAATCGTGCTTGGCACCAATAAATATTTGCTTTAGAAAATAGCTAAAGTGTTTTAGACTTGAATCCTTAAGCAAGTCTTCTTGGGTGCTTTTGGGTATCTTTCCCAATTCTAGAGTAAAAAACAATATTAGATCACCGGCCGGGCGCAGTCTTTTCCTGATAGTTGCCAAGGCCTTATCGGCCACAGTATCATTAGCATCAAGCGCACTTCGTAGCGAAAAATAGCGACCAGGTCGACTCAAAGCGGGGTTACTGGAAATCTGCTCGTAATCCTTCAAGGCTAAGAGTAAAACTTTAGCGTCAGTGGTAAAATTAGTATTACGCCACCGTTTGGCAAATCTTTTATAAATTGCAATGGTGACTTTAACATCATCCTCAATTTGTATATCGTTCTCGTCTTTGTAATAAAGACTACTTAAATCCCATTGTATTTTGTAGGGGGCAAGCTCTGGAAGACTTTCTGCATTTTGGTAGTTTAGCTTGTTTTTGGGTGTAGTTAATTTTTTTGTCATGCAGTAGATGATATTTAAATGGTTATTTTATTCGAAGTATTTTCTGTCCTGTGCTTCTTTTACGGACATAATAAAGTCCTTATATTCTTCAAAGACATGGTTGAATTCTGCTAAAATTGGCCCTTGGAGTCGGTTGTTTATCACGTTGGCGATATCTTGGTAGGCCTCAATTCGTTCTTCGAAATTGTCACCAAAGTCTTGGATAAATCGATCATGGGCGTCATAGTAATCTTCTACTAGCGTTCTAAAATTATGAATTTTATCCGTTGCGGCCACCATGACCGCCTCAATCGGTCCTTTCTTCAACTGTTTAGCATAAATGCTTTTCTTTTCCCGCCACGATATTTTTTGTTCGGGTGTACTTTTGGGTTCAGTTATAGTTTCGACAATTTCTCTTACCCTAACACCAAAGTCTTCTTGTAGCTCATCAATTGTGTAGTCGGTGTCTTCAAGCGTATCATGCAAGAGGGCAGCGATAATGATATCCTCATCGTGAGTGTAGTCTAGTAGGGTAAATGCGGTCGCTACTAAATGAGTAATATATGGGAAAGGCATCGACCCTTTACGAAGCTGGTCTTTATGCAAGACGGCCGCAGCTCTAATTGCTTGTTCAATACGATATGAGTACATATACAAATAGTGTAACACCTCGTTTAAGACCAGCAAATGTTTTGTGGCTATTTTTGTTGAATCCAACCCTCCTTTAAAAGCAGGTGTTGTTTCATCTCTTGTCCACCGCGGTTGTATTCACCGACTTCGCCATCGCTCCTGATGACGCGGTGACAAGGAATATTTAAATCATAATTTTTTCGCATCGCTGTTGCAACGGCCCGATAAGCCTTCTCGTTACCAGCTTGCCTAGCCACTTCTTTGTAGGTTAGGGCTTTTCCCTTTGGTATTTTTGCTACTACCAGCTTGACCCTGTCTACAAAACTTGTTTCGAGCTCTTTATTTCTTGTTGGCATGGTAAATAGCTTGAAGTTTTTTACCACAGGCTTCGCGGTAAGGACAAAATTCGCAGCGGTCTCCAATCGGTGGCAGAGCATTACTGTCTAAACACGTCTTAATTTTATGGAGAGTGGGTAAAATCCAACTTATGTCGGTTTTGACCGGCACCAAAGTTGTTTCAAAAATAAGTTTATCATCAAAGGCGTCAAGGTCCTTACTCGCGTTGGCGTAGACTAAGTAACCCGTCTCTTCAACCGTAAAGCCAATTTTTTCTAAGAGCCAACGGTAAACACCGAGTTGTCTAGTGTATTGCTGATCCCAAGGACTGTCAGTGAGTTCAGTAATAGAACCGTCTTTTGAGGTTGATTTGTAGTCAACAATGATTAACTTTTTTTCTGGATTGACCCAAATATCATCTATACCACCAGAAACCACTAAGCCAGTTTCTGGTTCTTTAAATTCAATACCCACAAACGGGTCACGCCAACTATCCATTCTACTATCTGCCAAGGGTACGGCATCGACGTTATACTTGGTCATGATTTTGTGCGGTGTGGCGTTTTTACGATGAATATCAAATTCTTTTTTGAACAGTTCATCGACGGCAATATTGAGATTAAACGATGGGAATGAGGGCCTCTTTGTTCCTAGCTTATTATCAACATAGAAACAACGTGGGCACTCAATAAAAAAATCAATTTTTGATCGTGAAAGGCGCCATTTTGTTCCGCCGTAGTTCCATTCGCTACTTCGGTTTGGGTTGTATTTTTTAAAATCTGCCATAGTTCAGTCATTGTATCATCAAGTGAAATAAAGAAAAAAGAAAAGTCCCAAGCCAGAGGCTAGGGACTTTTCTAGATAGCTCTCTAGAAAATTACTGAGCGGTAAAAGTTGAGAATACTGTCTCTACTTGTACATCTTCAGCTAGGTTAAATTGACGGTCTCCGTTTTCTTTATAAACCACGATGGCATAGTCATTTCCGGCCTTAGTAGAACGTTGGAGGGTTATTGCGTCTGGTACCAGACCCTGTTCTTCACTAAAGCGAACCACTCCTAGTAGTGCACCAAGTTGACCGTTCTGATAATCACGTACCCCGACCCATCCTTCGGAGACTGGATAGGTTGCACCATCGAGCTTCACACTAGCGCTTGCTCCTTGGTTTGCTACACCAATCTTACCTTCACCGACTGGTAGGGTGGCTTTGACTTCACTTACTGTTTCACTTTCACTTTCCTCAGTGGATTCTACTTCTACTGAGTCAGTATCTTTTGCGTCGCCTTCTACTTTTTCCTCAGTCGCCTTATTCGACATTTCCTTCTTTG
>JAYTMA010000030.1:0-2025 GCA_043728975.1 bacterium | reverse complement strand
AATGAAACCACCCCGCCCTTACGGGACGGGGTATCCACAAGACTCTACGAGTCTTGATCAAACAGCGTTGCTGTTTGTGCCGTATCTTCCGTCCCTTGTTGTTTAATATAACGCTTAATGACCTCCGCATCAGCGCCTACCGTCGAGACAAAGTAGCCATCAGACCAAATACCGTCATTACCCCAATAGACTTTCTTGAGTTGCGGAAACTGCTCTTTGATACCGCGGGCTGTATTGGTTTTAATGAGGCCAACTACTTTACCAACAGACATTTGTGGTGGTATGGAAATGGATAGGTGTATATGATCTTGATCGTGGTTGGCCTCGTGTATGTGTAATCTAGGGTAATACTCAGTAACAACGAGCAGTTTCTGGTATACATGTTGCCAGAGTTCAGTGGTAAAGATAGGGCGACGGTATTTGGTCGGTAGCACGATATGGTAGTCGCAGAGATAGACAGAGTGTTCGGTACGACGGTAGGCTTTCTTGGTAGACATTACCCTCTATTGTATACCGGAGTACGGGACGGAAGCTACGGCGACTCCATTCATCCCCGGGCTGACGCCACGGGGTATTGGGTGGGAATAAATTACTTGAGATAGTATTTACTATTCCTCCAATTAAGGATCAGGATAATATCGTTAAAAGACTCAATTCACTTTCTGAACAAACAATGAAACTTGAAGCGAACTACAAACAGAAAACTGCTGATTTGGAAGAACTAAAAAATCGCTGCTCACTAAGGCGTTTGCGGGGGAGTTGTAGGTCGTTTTTTGTGGTATGTAAACCTGTCTGCTATACTTTAACTATGAAATTTACTCGTACTAAGAAACTTTTGTTTGCCAATAACAAAGGTGGGGTAGGTAAGACAACCCTGGCTTTTAATTGCGCCATGTCGTTTGCTAAACGTGGATACAAAACAGTGTTAGTCGATCTTGACCCACAATGCAATCTTTCCCGACTAGCTTTAGGTGATACTTATTATGAAAAAAATCTTTTTTCTTCTGAGGAAAAAGATATGTATGATGTGCTTAAAGGAGTCACTGAAGGAGGTGGCGATATTGATTTAAGTGTGCCTTTCATTCCTGTACCAAATAGCGAAGGTAACCTCTCTTTGCTCAAAGGAAGTGTTAATCTATCTCTCTATGAGAATTTGCTAGTAACAGCCTACGGTCAAGCCGCCTCTGGCCAGCAGATTGGATATTTTCAGACAAGCGCCATCGACAGATTTTTGCGAGAGAGGGGACTACGTGACGAGGTGGATATTTTTGTAATCGATACATCGCCGAGCTTATCACTGCTCAATCAAATAATATTTCTCGGGATGGATTACTTCGTGGTCCCGATGCTGCCAGATGCATTTAGTGTACAGGGAATCGAGAACCTGGGAAGAATGTTTGAGAAGTGGAAACAAAATTGGAAAGTGACTGGTAAAGCTTTATCTGGTAATACCGAAAATAAATTTGTTCTGTCCGGTGAAGGTTTGTTTATAGGCTATATCGTTAATTCGTATAACGTATACGGTAAGCAACCAATTAAAGATCATCGACGCTGGATTGAAGAAATCCCACAACGAGTAAAAGAAAATCTTTCTGAAAAGCATGGTAGAAACGGTCTTGTTGAAAAAAGCTGGAAAAGTCCTATTGCTGAGATTCAAGATTATGGCAGAATTCCCGCCAAGTGTCAGGAAATTGGAGTGGCTATTTTTGATCTCGACCCATCTCTTGTGGAAGATGTTCATCAAGGAACAAAAGAAAATATAGAAAAATCAAAAGAGGAGTTTAATATTTTGTCTGAAAATGTTCTGAAGATACTCACTGATTACTAATGTGATATAATTTTCAGCAAGTAAGTCTTCTGGCAACGCTTATTGCAAGTAAATGTACTGTAAGTACATCGTTCCAGAAGCTCTAAGAAAACAACATGCTGATCTGACCCCTAATAAATGGACAGGAAACTAAAACTCCCTGTCCATTTATTCGTATATAATCAGATCATTATGAAAAGAAAAAAATTCACTGAAGC
>JAYTMA010000029.1:0-1312 GCA_043728975.1 bacterium | reverse complement strand
CGTTCTAGCTAATAATAAACGTCACCCAACTCTCCCTGGATATCTAATAATTAAGGTACCGTATTTTCCATATGAATATGGAGACAAAACAAGCGGTATTTGAGCGATATAAAGAAGAGTACTTTAAAGCCAGAAAGCAACCAGGAAAACGCAAAACCCTGACCAGTATCATAGACACCATCATAAGCGTCACTGGTTTAAGCAGGAAGGCTGTCATCCGAACTTTTCATCGTCTGCAAATGCGAGACCCAGCACACAGTGAAGTTCGTGGTCGGCACGTATACTATACGCCAGACACCACAGCCGCTCTTAAAGACATCTGGGAAGTTGGTTCCGAAGTCTGTGGCGAACTCCTCCATCCAATGGTAGCTGAGTACGTATCGATACTAGATCGAGACAATATGTGGAAGCATGGTGATATTGCAACGGGGAAATTGCTGGCAATGAGCATGGGTACCATGAAGAATCGGATTGAGAGCTTTATAAAGATCCGCCGGAAAGGCCGAGGCATATCCTCCACCTCCCCGTCACAGTTAAAACACATCATCCCCATCTTCCACGGTGGTTGGAATCTAAAACCTCCTGGTACTGGCCAAATTGATACCGTCGTCCATTGTGGGCATAGTCTTAAGGGGGATCTGGTATTCACCTTGAATTATACTGATATTTCAACGTTATGGTGTCTGCTTCGAGCTCAGTGGAATAAAGGACAGCTAGCTACTCAAAGTAGCCTAGCTACTATTAAGGATATCCTGCCGTGGATGATGATTGAAGTTCATCCTGATACCGGGAGTGAATTCATAAATTGGCTTATGAAAGAGTGGTGTGATACAAACAATATTACTATGACTCGCAGTCGCCCTAATCACTCAAACGATAATATGCACGTTGAAGAACGAAACGGTCACATTGTGCGGAAATGGATTGGCTATCAAAGGCTTGATTGTGTGGAAGCTGTTGATGCACTCAATGATGTGTATTCTGTTTTGTGTCCGTACCTGAATCACTTTGTGGCTTCACGAAGAGTTATTGAAAAGTATGAAGTGAATGGAAAGTGGAAGAAGAAGTATGAGCCAGTGGCTAAAACTCCATATCAACGGGTATTAGAGAATGAATATATAGCAGAGGAAGTGAAGGATGTGCTAAGGAAGGAGCACGCTACGCTCAACCCACTCACCATGCTCAAAGAGATTGAGCGATCAAAGAAAGTTCTGTATGATACACAAAGGAAATACGGAACCACTGGATTTTAGTCTAAATCCGCCACTATTCTGGCTGGTGGTTGGGTGACGTTTATTTATTAGCTATTACG
>JAYTMA010000028.1:0-3567 GCA_043728975.1 bacterium | reverse complement strand
GGGGAGTATTCTTGTTTGTGCGTCAGCGGCATAGATACTAACACTAAGAAATGCCGTAGAAAGCCACCAACAACCAAAGGCTGTACTGAAAAAGTGCCTCTGCCTTAAGAAATGAATAGTTACAATAATAGGAATCAGTATCTCTAGCAGAGAGCCACCAATCAAGCCAAGGAAGTCACCAAACAGGCCTAAGATTATATGACCAGCTTCATGAAAGATGAGATTAACATTTTGAATAAACCACCATGTCTTAACCTGCATTAGCTGAACTACTTCACTTATTCCAATTAATATACCCAAAAGTAGCTTTAGATAGGCCGGCTTATGCATAGGATAATTATGCCACAAGTGCGAAATAAAATGTTGAATATGTACACTAAATAGCTAGTTATATATACAAATATAAAAACCAGCGTCCCTCGCTCAAAAGATTTCAGTTGCTTTTCCATAGTCGTTGATATTGTTTAGTATAGTATAATAAACCGATGACTTTCCAAGATAAAGTTAGTATCATCATCACTTTTGTTTTTGGGGCGATTGTGGGGAGTTATCTATATTTTGCTGGTTACGCTACTACTTTTACTTTACCAGAGGCTGATACAAATGAAATTTATGCTGATTTAGTGATTACTGCTGATTCATACGGTAAATGTGAAGAAACAAATACTTGTTTCGCTTTTCAAATAATTGGGGATGGTTCCTACCGGGCAATTTTTGATGCTACAGGGCAGAAGATAGTTAAAGAAGCAAGTATTTCTTCAGTCTTAAATCGTCAATTGAAGGCTACTCTAATACCGGCAGAGCTGACCCTAGATTCTACTCTACTAGTCGCGCCGCTTTGTACTGAAGTAATTAATGACACTTACTTCCGCTATAGCATTTTAGTTGATTCTACTACTTACACTCTCGATACGTGTACGACCGACATTCGCTATGATGGACCAGTTTGGACAGTTTTGAAAAAAGCCTGGATCGAGTTATCTACCGCTCTATAAAAGAATGAAATAAAATATTTAGAGTTACGTACTAATTAGAGTGCTAAGGAATATATTCCCTAGTCTCATATTTTTAGTTAATCTGGATATTTATTATGTACTCAAAATCATTGTTAATTGCCATTGCCGCTTTCGCGGTGACAGCGACTGGAGCTCAAGCGTATGTTGGGGCACAGTATTTAGAACGAGCTGGGCTTTCTTCATCCCAAGTCAGTGCTTTAAGTCAGGCTAGAGATTTAAGATTAAAAGGTAAAAGGGAAGAGGCGCGGGATGTCCTACTGCAGGCCGGAGTAGATGATAAGGCAATTGTGTCTATTCGAGAAGCTGCTCGGGCGGCTCATGATGCTATTGAGGAAGCAGTAGAAGCTAATGATTATGATGCCTTTAAGCTAGCGGCTCATGATTCACCTCTCCTTGATATTATTACTACCAAGGAGGATTTTGCACAGTTTGTGGAGGCGCATAACCTGAAAGTAGAAAATAAGTTTACTGTGGCGAGAAAGTTGATGACTGAGCCTGTTTTACCTGGTGCAAATATGAATCGAGTCAAGGGTCATTTAATGGCCCATGAGCGAATGTCGCTTTTCACTGACGAGCAAAAGGATGCTATGCGAGTCGCAAGAGCAACCAATGATTTTGAAACAATGCATGAAATAATGAGGGAGGCAGGGGTAGATGAGGGTAATAACTTCAAGGGGGAAATGAAGAAGAATTGGCGGAATTGGAATTAAACAAGGGTGATAAACGGCGCGTCCTTTAGGACGCGCCGTTTATCTGTTATCATGTTGTTGCCTTATGTTTAAAAAACTTTGTTTATTTTCAATTATTGGAACAATCCTGATTCTGCCATTAGGCTCCCAAGCTTTTTCACCAACCATAAGTAATCCTATTTTACCGTATGAGGTTTTGACGATGGATTCGGACATTGCTACCGAGCAAGTCTACCTGGGAGAACTAAAAGGTGACCCGCATATGTATGAATTTACGCTTGGTAAAGAAACAGAACTCGTGGTGACAATGGTGCAACAGCAGGACGCTAATTTACCCCTATCGCTGATCGCAGTTCAGTCAAATGATAATAACCGCGGAGTGTCTGAAATTGGACGTTTGACTGCTAGCGAAACTACTTGGCAACCATACTGGGATTCTGTGTTAGGGCTAAAACTTAGTCTGAGTCCGATATTTAGTAGAACACTTGGTTCGGGTGTTTATCGGGTAGAAGTTAGTACGGCGGAGAACATGGGTAAGTATATGTTGATAGTGGGTACAGAAACTCAAGACTTGGGGTATTTTAAAACTTTGAGCAATATTGCTCTCGCGCAAGACTTTTTTGGTAAGTCTATTTTCACTATGATTTTGTCCTCCTACGTTTATTATCCAATGGGAATTCTGCTCTTACTCTATTTGCTCTTTCTTACCTGGCTTAATAAAGACTACCTACGACAAAAAATATCGTTACGGTCTAAAATATAATGCTTAAGTTAATCGTTATAATTATAACGGCCTTAGTCTTTGATTGGTATATGAATCAAGCTTTTCTTGGTAAATTGTAATTATGAGTCAGGCTTGGTTTGTTTATGTAGCTAAATGTGCCGATAATACACTTTACACCGGAGTGACGACTGACTTAGAGCGCCGTTTAAATGAACATAACTCAACAATGCTTGGAGCAAAATATACCAAGGCTAGACGCCCAATAGCTCTTATCCATACGGAAGCGTACCCTGATAGATCGCTAGCCCAAAAGCGGGAAGCGGCTATCAAAAAACTAACCCGTGAAGGAAAGCTTTTATTACTAAAAGACTAGACAAAAGTCATTTTTCTCGGTATTCTACCTACGTTTCTGGGTGTGCCCATATTAGTTGGCGCGCCCTTCTCGTTTATACGAAGCGAGGAATATTATTTAAGGTATTTTTATGACAAAGCAAATCCGCAATATTGCCATTATTGCTCACGTAGACCATGGCAAAACAACTCTGACTGATGCTCTCATGGAGCAAACAGGAGCCAGAGAGGGTAATGCCTCGATGGATAGTAATGCTCTGGAACAAGAGCGTGGTATTACTATTTATGCTAAGAACACTTCAATTGAGTATAATGGGACCAAAATAAACATTGTTGATACGCCAGGGCATGCCGACTTCGGGTCTGAGGTAGAACGTGTTTTGCGATCAATTGACTCAGTGCTTTTGGTGGTGGATGCTCAGGAAGGGCCAATGCCACAAACTCGCTTCGTATTAAAAAAGTCCCTCGAACTAGGACTTAAACCAATTGTAGTAATAAATAAAGTTGATAAACCAGCCGCTGATCCAGCTCGGACCGAAGAACAAGTACTAGAGCTTTTTCTAGAGCTTGGGGCCAATGATGAGCAGTCAGACTTTACTGTAGTTTACGCTATTGGTCGCGAGGGTGTCGCCAAAAGAAAACTGACCGATGAGTTTAAAGATCTCTCACCACTCTTGGATGTAATCTTGGAGAAGGTGCCAGCGGCTCGTGCTTATGAGGCTGGTGAAGGACTTCGAGCTCAGGTCTTCAACCTCGGCTACGATAACTTCCTAGGACGTCTAGCAGT
>JAYTMA010000027.1:0-38465 GCA_043728975.1 bacterium | reverse complement strand
TAAAAAGCGATGACCTGGTAGAACTTTTTTATCATATTTATAATCCGACCGACAGAACCGGTTCTGCACCGTCTAAAAATACATAATCTATGGGACTTTTTGACTTCTTAAAACCACAGGCCGGAGCCGGGAACAGTGATAAAATCAGTGATGAGTTAATGACTCTAATTGATGTCATCGCTCCCGCAGCGATTCAATTTACTCCCCGTAGTCTAAACCTCAGTGGTATGCAGGCCCGGGTGCTTTATGCCGTTGCTTATCCGCGCTACCTGAGCGAGGGCTGGCTTGAACCAATTTTGAGTATTGAAAAAGAACTTGACGTAGCTATCTATGTGCACCCCATAGACACTGCCGATACCCTAAAAAAGTTTCAAAAGAAAGTGGCCGAGGTGCAGAGTCAAATCAATATCAAAGCCGAACGCGGTGAAGTACGCGACCCTCAACTAGAGGCAGCCTTCCGCAACCTCGAGGAGCTCCGCGATAAGCTAATGCAAGCCGAAGAAAAACTTTATAATGTTGGGCTCTACATTACTATCTACGGCCAAGACGAGGCCGCTTTAAATAAAGCCGAGAGTGATCTAAAAGGCATGCTTGATTCAAAGCTCGTCTATATCAAGCCAGCCCTCTTCCAACAAGAGCAGGGGATTAAAAGTGTCCTCCCCACCGCTACCGATGAGCTACTTGTTCATAGTAAGTTTAATTCTGCTCCTTTATCGAGCTTTTTTCCGTTCACTTCTTTTGACCTCACTTCCGATACTGGTATTCTCTACGGCGTTAACCGTCATAACTCTTCCCTGATACTCTTTGATCGTTTCTCTTTAACCAACTACAACTCAGTGACTTTTGCCACCTCTGGGGCCGGTAAGTCTTATGGCTTAAAGCTAGAGATCCTTCGTTCCTTAATGTTTGGTTCGGAAGTGATTGTGCTCGACCCGGAAAAAGAATACGAGTACTTGGCCGAAGCTACGGGCGGACGCTTCTTCAATATCTCCTTATCATCAGATCACCATATCAACCCTTTCGATTTACCGCCCCCGGGAGCAGACGAAAGCCCGCGGGATATTTTACGCACCCATATTATTGAGCTCATTGGTCTTTTCCGTCTCATGATGGGTGGTTTGACCCCCGAAGAAGAGACGGTGCTAGATCTTGCCATTCAAGAAACCTACGCCCTTAAAGATATTACAGGGGATGCTGACTTTTCCGAGCAAGAACCGCCACTACTGACTGACTTTGAAATGGTCTTAGCCGGTATGGATGGCAGTAACTCACTCTTGACCCGACTCCAAAAATACACCTCCGGGACCTGGTCTGGGTTTATGAACAAGCCGACTAACGTCGATATCAACCAAAAGTTCGTTGTGTTCTCCTTGCGTGATATGGAAGATGAGCTCAAAACGATAGCGATGTACATTATCACCAACTTTATTTGGGGTTCAGTGCGCCGTCGTTTGGCCAAGCGACTTTTGGTGATAGATGAGGCTTGGTGGATGATGAAATCAGAAGACACGGCTTCATTTTTGTTTAGTTTGGCTAAGCGTGGTCGTAAATATTACCTCGGGATTGCCACTATTACTCAGGACGTGGATGATTTCTTGCGCTCACCCTATGGCGTCCCGATGATTACCAACTCTTCCATTCAATTTTTGATGAAGCAGTCGCCAACCGCCATTGATAATATTCAAAAGACTTTCAACCTAACCGATCAAGAGAAATTCCTTTTACTAGAATCTGGGGTAGGGGAGGGTATCTTCTTCGTCGGTCTAAAACACGTAGCCATTAAAGTCATCGCTTCTTATACCGAAGACCAGATAATTACCTCCGATCCCTCGCAACTTCTTCAGATCCAACGCTCGCGCGATGAACTAAAAGCCTCACGCGCGTAGTATACTGATACTATTATGGCGCTACTTGATGACAACCGTAAAGTGGAGACTAAGCCCAGGCCCGGCCAAGAGAGAAGTCTTAATCGACCAGATAATCCCGACTGGAGGGGAGGACAGGAAAGGGGACCGGTTAATAGACAAGACACTAGCACTGGTCGGTTTTCTAGACCAACGATTGATCAAGACTACGCCTACCAAGCCTTTCGCGAAAACCTGCTTGGCCCACTGGGGTTAGGTGACAATTCAGCCAAAACCGACAAAGCTAAAGCTGAGGCTAATTACGCAGAGGAAGCACAAGCGGAGGCCCAAGCAGAAGCCAATCAAGCGATCAGAAACGCTCAAACTAGCGCCAGAAGACAGGTTGGCCCGAATAATAGGCCAAGAAAGCAATTACCTAAAATCAACTTACTTGGTGGTGATATCAAAGCCAAGGCCACCGCTACTCGAATCACGGTCAGTAACGCTACCTGGATTGGCTACACTTGGGCTTTTGTACAACTACCATTGGCCGTTTTATCAATTTTAAGTTTTGGTATTGTATCTGGCTTAGATTCTTTGTTAAATACTGATAAAATGAGTGAGTACTCTAGCGTCCTTGGTTGGATGGCCGCTAAAGCCGCTGGTATTGTCGCTACAGCCATTGATTCCATCGCAAAATTTATTGGTCTAGACTTTGCTGAGATTGCCTTTTCCATCGGGGCTGGTTTGTATATGGTGGTTATGGCTCTGGGACTTATCTCAATCTTAGCGGTTTATTTTCAGTACATGGCTTCTGGTCTTAGACCTACGACTGGTCGGGGCAGTGGACTAAAGACCGGCGCCTTACTGCTCACTATTATTGGCTACTGCACACCCATGTTAAATATCTTTCCTTTTATATTTTTGTGGATGGCGGCCGTTTGGTATCATCCAAAATAAGCGGTGAATAGTCGCATATCTGGGGAAAATTTTTGGTACAATGTATTACATAGTCTATATGAAATACAAGTCTCTACTACTAGTTCTAGTTCTAATTCCTTTTCTAAGTTTACACGCACAGTCTCCAGTTACTTTAGACTACGGAGAAACTCAACTAGCCATTGATTTAGAACCGGCTTTCCCCGAGCCTCTGACAGAATTTACCGCTACCGCCAACGATTATGGCTTACCAATCCAAGGGTCTGGTATGCGCTGGTTTATTGATGGCGAACTCTTAAGTACGGCCGTCAATCAACGCTCAATAAAGTTAACAGCCGGTAAGGTCGGTCAGACTACTAAAATAAAACTAGTAATTGACTATCCTGGTGGCGGGAATTTAACTAAGGAAAAAGTCGTCGCCCCACTTTTCTTGGATGTAATTATTGAACCCCAAACCAGAGTACCGGCTTTCTATAAAGGTCGCCCTTTGCCTTCAATTGATAGCGCGGTTAACCTGACCGCGCTAGTAAACGGCAACGCCATTCCCCCGGCTAGTCTCCTTTACACTTGGAGATTAAATGGAAAAGTTTTGGAGGGTGGTTCCATCCGAGGGCGTAACGTCGTTACTTTTTCTATGCCTCAAGGGCAGTATGCTACCATCAATCTAGACGTCAGAAACGCTACCGGGGAACCAATCGCACGCCGCATTTTTGATTTATTTAAAGTTAATCCTGATTTATTATTTTACGAATCTAGTGGCTTTTATGGCTTAAAACAAAAAGCAGCGAGGGCTGAAGTGTCCCTCATTGGAAATAGTATTACCATGCGAGCAGAACCATATAACTTAGATGTAAAAACATACAATAACCCAGACTTCTTGGAATGGTCTATCAATGGCGTAACTAACCCCAATAGCGCTAGTAATCCCTACGAAGTAACTCTAGCCACCGAGGGAGGCCTTAGTGGCAAAACCAGCGTTGATTTTCATGTTCGCAATACTGTCCAACTATTACAAGGAGCACAAGGGGGTTTTAGAGTAAGCTATTAATTTTATGTCACAAAGAACCTACATTATAATTGCTACTCTCATCATTATCCTACTCTTGGCAGTTTGGCTTTACCTAATTTTCTTTGGTACCCCCAAAAACCCTAGTGAGATTTGGAATCCGTTTGGACCCGCTGGCAAGGTGGATAATAGTGGAATAATTCCACCCGAACCAGTAGTGCCCCCGGTAGTAAACATTGAAAGGCCACGATTGCGTCAACTAACCACCAAACCAGTAATTGGTTTTACGGAAACCCCGGCCGATACGACTTCACCCCTTTTAGTTTATTATGCTGAAGCCGGTAACGGTAACATCTACACCCTAAACCCCTTCACTACCGAGGAAGAAAGGCGCCTATCTAATACTACCCTGAAAGAAGCTAGCGCGGCTTCTTTCTCGACTAACGGAAAAACGGTGGCGGTTAGACTAGAGAATGATCGCCGGGTTGGCGAACTGTCTATCGGCACCCTAAATGAGGAAATTGGCTATGAATTTTCTTCCCTAGAAAAACCCGTCAGTGATTTTAAAGTGCTTAATGCAAATGAATTAGTTTTTGTTACCGCTACCTCAACTGGTCTGCTTAATACCGTCTATAATCTAATCACCAAACAAGAAAAGCCCCTCTTCACCGTACCATTCTTTGAAGCGAGGATGGAGTGGGGGACTAGTAGTAGTGATAGCCACTATGTCTTTACTAAACCAACCTATCTCTTTGAAGGTTATGCCTATAAATTTACTAAGAGTGTCATGTCTCGCGTCCCAGTTTCTGGCTTTGGTCTAATTGCCTTCAATAGCCCCACTCATATTGCCTACACCAAAATTGAGAATCTCATGGCCCGTAGTTCACTTTATAATAAATTAAGTGACAGTCACATCGAAAGTCCGATTATAATTGTGCCTGATAAGTGTACCGCCAGCCAGAAAGATACAAATACTATTTGGTGTGCGGTAGAAGGTAACACTATGCCGGCTGAATTTCCCGACAACTGGTATCGCGGTTTAATTTCCTTTAAAGATACCATTTGGAAGGTTGATTTACTGACTGGACAAGCTAGTCCGGTGGTTGACACCCTAGAAGAGAGCGGGGGACGGGAGCTTGATATTATAAATATGGCAGTCGGTGAAAGTGAACGGGCTCTTTACTTCATTAACAAAAACGATAACACGCTTTGGATGTATGAACTCTAAAACTTTTCTTCTAGCCGTCGTTTTTGTCTTTGGTTTACTGCCAATTCTGGCCTTGGCCCAAGCTGCACCTTTAGTGTACAAACCATTGGTTGGTGTTCCCGGTCTTAATGGTTCCACCAATTTTGGTGACTATATTAATGCTCTTTATGGGCTATCAATTGCTGTGGCCGCTTTGATGGCCGTCATCAAGATCATCATTGCCGGTGTTAAGTACATGCTTTCGGATGTGGTCACGAGTAAGCAGGAAGCCATTGGTGACATTAAAGGCTCTTTACTTGGTTTGGGGGTGGTTATCTCGGCTGTTTTGGTACTGACTATTATCAATCCGCAACTGACCAAAACGGAAATTTTTATTGATCCAAACTATAATCCCCAATCAAATGTCCCTACCTCCACCGCAAGTATCATCCCTATAAATACACCTGGGCGATTTGGTGGTTATTACTACCGAGAGACGCACCCCGATCCAGGCTTTCAACAAACCTGCGAAGCCACCCCGGGACAAATTTACACAGTAGCGAGTGCTGGCCGGAACGAAGTGTGCTACGAAAATTTACCGACCAGTGTTGAGTCTGATCTATTCAATATATTTACTTCTACCGCTTTTAACATGTCGGTCATAACCGAACGTTACATGACCGCCCATCGACCACGCATGATTACAGACCTCGGCAGACTAACCAACATCGCCAACGCCGAAAACTCCAAGGGTAGAGTTAGCTCTGACGTCGTATTGGCGGTGGAATTTAAGGATGGGAGCTCGGAAAATCCTCCAGTTTACATGGACTGGATTGATGCAGCTAACAAAGCTTCAATCAATGATACCTGTTTAAAATTTCAACAAGCTTTCTCTATTAGTACCATTCCGGTAAAAATTCAGTCTGTCGGCAGTTTAGCTAAAGGCTACTTGGCTTGTGTTCGAATGCCCTAAGCTGAATTAACGGTGTCGTCTAACGTATAACTCTTGGAGGATTGCGACCACGTTACTAACAAAGAAGTAAAGGGCGATGGCAGCGGAGATAAAGTAAGCCGCGAAGAAGATTAAGACCGGCATACCGTAGCGCATCTGCAGTTGGAGGTTGCGCATAAAGTCTTCTTTCATGCTTTCTGGAGCATTGGGGTCTTTAGGTGGTAGTTCGGGCATCGATAGTTTAATCTGGAAGTACTGAGTACCAGCTGCCAACAGTGCCAACCAAATACTTTTAGCTGCAATATCAATTTGACCAAGGAAATTCATACTGACGTTAACCGGACTAGCCACAAAGGAGTAGAGTAACTCCGTGTTAATCTCCGGCAAAGCAATCCCTCCGCCAGTATAGACTGAAAAATAAAGGGCAATGAGAATTGGAATCTGTAAGAACATGAGGACAATACTAACAAACGGATTCATCCCCGCTTCTTTATAAATAGCCATCATCGCTTTGGCCTGTTCTTCGCGGTTATCTTTATATTTTTCTTTTAACTCTTTTAACTTTGGTTCAATCTCCCGCATTATCTTTTGCGTTTTGACCGCCTTGATAGAAAGGGGAAGGAGAATGGTCTTCACTACAATCACAATCGCAATTATAGCTAACCCAATATCACCACCAGGAATTACATCAATAAAAAAGATTAACCCGTTATAAATCGGGTCGAAAAAAAATGTGTGCCAAATATAACTAAACATAAGTGCTATTCTACCTGTTATTTTGAGCCCGTCCAATCTCAACTTGGAGGACTGCTTTAAACTGAACCCTAGTCAGGCTGGCAATAGGGGGTTTGGTCATTATGATTAATGCCAGAGCAGGCGGATTGTCCTTGGTCAACTCCTTTACCAAAGCATAAAGTCGGCGTTTAATCCGGTTTCGGTCATGGGCCTTTTTGGCCACTTTTTTGCTCACCACCACACTACAAACGAACGCAGGGGAGGGGGCGATAATTAGCGTAGTATTTGTACCATGAACTCGCTTACCTTTAGCAAAGACCGCACTGAAAAGAAGTCTGGGAATGCGCTGTGATTTGGCTAGCATATTGGGTATTATAACGTATAAAAAAAGCTCTTAGCGAGCTTTTTTTACGGTTAGTTGGGCTCGGCCCTTGCGGCGTCTCTCCCGAAGCACCTTGGCTCCCGAAGTAGTTTCACTTCGGACCAAGAAACCATGGGTAGTGGCTCTTTTTTTCTTACTTGGTTGGTAGGTTCTTTTCATAGAAATATTTTAGTATTTGAAATACCGACCCACTATACATGAACAGGGGAATAATTCAATAGCCAGAAAAGGGTCAGGGATAGGGTCTCAATTTATACACAGTTTATACACAGTTGCACTTTTAAACTAAAGAAATGAACTGTCCTGTCCTAAATAAAATCGAAATATTTTACAGGCGTCGTAATGCAGGTATAATGCTAATTAAGTTTAGATTATTTACCTTGCTATGAACCCTATCTCACATCCTTCATCAGTCTCAAGTATCGTTAGAACCGAACATATTGATATTAAAAAACTCTGGGATGATGCTTTGGTAAAAATCGAGCTAGCAATTACTCCAGCGAACTTCAAGACTTGGTTTAGAGACACTTATATTCTCACTCTAGAAGATGGCACCGCCACCTTGGCCGTGCCTAGTGTGTTTGTAAAAGACTGGCTACAAGATAAATTCCAGTCAATGATTCTTAAAACCTTACGCGAACTAACTCCTTATGTACGAAGCATTGAATATGATGTAGTCCAAAGAAGCGATCGTCGTGGGGAAGGGAGTAAGACCCAAACCGTCAACGCCGCCCTGCCACTGGAGGAATACTACATCAATAAAAGTGACAACCTAAATCCAAAATACTCCTTTGAAACCTTTGTTATTGGTCCTTATAACGCCTTAGCTCACGCCGCTGCTAAGACTGTTAGTGAAAAACCAGGTATTGCCTACAACCCACTCTTTATTTATGGCAAGACCGGTCATGGTAAGACACACCTTATTCAAGCGGTCGGTAACCAAATAAAAAAGACTGGCAAGAAAGTATTCTATGTCACGAGCGAGCGCTTCGCGGTTGATTATTTCAATTCCCTCCAGAGTGGTTCCGCCAATACTTTCAAAGATAAATATCGCCAATATGATGTCTTGATTATGGATGACGTACAATTTTTGGCCACCAAAGAGAAAACCCAGGAGGAACTATTTCATCTCTTTAATGCCCTGCATGATACTAATAAACAAATTGTTTTCTCTAGCGATATGCATCCCGCTTTATTGGCCGGACTTGAGGATAGACTACGTTCACGCTTTGCTCAGGGGATGATAGTAGATATTCCGGCTCCAGATATAGAATCCCGCGCCGCTATTTTACGGGCCAAAGCAGCTCAAAACAGCATTACTTTAGCTGACGAGGTGGTAAACCATCTAGCCTACACCATCGAAGGAAATATTCGAGAACTAGAAGGGGCCTTAAATACCATCATGTGTCAATCCCAACTCTTAGGGCGCACCTTGACCCTAGAGGAAGTAAAAGTGATTATAAAAAACAGCTCTAGACCACGTAAAACACTAGCTGTTTCTGATGTTGTAGATAAAGTCGCTCGCTACTTTGATATCGATCAATCGAGTATTTATGAGAAAACCCGCCGTAAAGAGATTGTTAGACCTAGACAAATTATCATGTATTTACTGCGTGAAGATTTCCAAGTTTCTTATCCTTCCATTGGAAAGAAGTTGGGCGGAAGAGACCATACCACAGTCATTCACTCATGTGAAAAAATTAAGGCCGAATTAAAACTGAACACTGAATTAGAAGAAGAAATCTCCCAGATTCGTATCCTACTAAAGTAGACTTTAAAAAACAGGACCATGGTCCTGTTTTTTAAATCTGGGAAAACAGTGTTTATAAACCAAGGAAAGAGGACTTAATAAACTACCGTATAGCCATGGATAACCAGGTAGTATAAAATACATTATCCCCAGACTAGTACTTAATTTATTTTAAACCTACTTTTATACCCAGGGCAATTTACCTTATCTTAGACTTACCAATACTTAGCTGTGCATAAGATAACCAATTACTAGAACATATATTTTAGATATGCACACTTCCACAGCCCTAATAGTAGATAGTAAAATACATTTAATATGGAAATAAACATTTCTCGTCCACAGTTATCAGAAACACTTGAGTTGTTAACAAGAATTAGCACCAAGCATGTAACCCTACCGGTTTTACAGTGCGTCTTACTAGAAGCGAAAGAAGAAAAGCTAATTCTCAAAGCCACTAATTTAGAATTAAGTATTGAGATAGAGCTACCTTGTTCTGTTACCGAGTCGGGAATAATTGCTGTCCCAGCCAATACTTTACTGCAAAGTATTCAATACAACACCGAAGGAGAGATATCACTACGTTCTGAAGAAGGGGTGTTGCTAATTGAGTCAAAAAAAACCAACACCTCGATTAAGTCTATTCCTCATGATGAGTTCCCAGTAATTAATCGCCTAAAAGGTGACGTGATTAAAATTAATCGAGCCTTGTTCTCGTTGGGGATAAAAACCTCTTCCTTTGCTGCTTCACTCTCTTCCATTAAGCCAGAGTTAGGTAGTGTTTATATTCAACAAAAAAAAGAACATTCCCTCACCTTTGTTTCCACGGACTCTTTTCGTTTGATGGAAAAGACCGTGCCGCAAAAGGGAGTTATTTTAGAACAAGGTTTTTTGGTCCCACAAAAAAATGCCGTTGAATTATCAAGACTGTGTGATTTACTCAAAAACGACCCTGATTTATTAGTAACTGAAAATCAATGCGCTCTATGGTTTAAGGAGGAAGGGGTCTACATTACCTCTAGGCTCGTCTCAGGCTCTTTTCCTGACTACGAACAGATAATTCCTAAAGAATACAGTTCGCACGCCACTGTGCTCAAAAATGACCTTCTAAAAGCCCTTAAGAAAACCTCCGTCTTCTTAAATAAGTACCAGCAAGTTACTTTGTCAGTACTTGAAGGTAATATTTCTCTATCTTCCCAAAATAATGAAGTGGGGCATGTGACCGACTTGGTCCCGGCGGTATTTGAAGGTGATGAATTAACCTTAAATTTTAACCAACAGTATATTAGTGATCCTTTATCCCATATTACTGATGAGAGTGTGGTTTTGCATTTTGCTGGAATTGGTCGACCGTTAGTAATTACCGGAGTGTCAGATAAAACCTTACGTTATTTGGTAATGCCGATGAATCGTTAATATGTTCAAACGAAGAGGGGAGGTTACGGCTATAAGAGATCTATTTAGTAAGTACAAAAATACTCTAGTTCCACCCCAAAAAACCGTGGAGATGGAAACTATTAGAGTAATTGGCGAATGCACTGGTCTCTCTATTAAAGAAAATCAAATCACCTACACGGTTAGCACTAGAACCGTTAATTTACAGGTGTCCGGGATGCTAAAACAGGAGATAAAAATTAGGAGTAGGGAAATCCTTAAGGAGCTCAATAAAAGGTTAGGAGCAAAAAACTCCCCCCTCCAGATATTTTAAAAAGGTACGTTCTGTTCCTGGGGGCAGGCCAGATTTTTAATGAGTTTACGAAGGTAAAAATCCAATACCCGTGCGGTGGAAACAGTTTGAAGATTTGTGTATGGAGTGGTTAAGTGAAGCGAGGATTTGTTTTGATGAGGAAACTTAGTCTCTATCCATATAATTCGCGGTGTGATCCAATTGCAACAAATCGCACCATTTTGTCTTCAGTAACGAAATGAATCTCCCCGCCCTTACGGGACGGGGTATCTATTCGGCCTATGGCCTTTTAGTTAAGCAACTTCGTTGCTTAATCTCTATCGCTTTGCGATAGAGCAACTCACTACATCCCCGGGCTTACGCCACGTCGGTATTTACGTGGAATAAATTGCTCTAATGTCACCAGTGATATTGATACTGCAGTGACCTTTCCATTTTCCGGATAGACCGTGGTTCCGCAGGGTAGGATTTTGGGGGTTTTCGACAAATTTTTCAAAAGTGGCAATTGCCTTCTTCTTGATTGGGGTAGGCAGTTTTGTAAAGTCTTTCGCAAATCTTTTCGAAAGAATGAAGCGCATACTAAAGAGACTTTAGGTGAGCGATAAAATCTTCACCGGTTTTAAAGGGTCCGACATAATCACCAGCTTCGTATTCTTTCTGCGCCTGCTCGAGGATACTTTCTAGGTAGGGAGTGGGGAGATATTGATTGGCTGAAAGTGTGATTTCTTTATCGCGGACAAATTGTTTGAGAAAGGCATTCATGACTGTACTGAGTGGAACACCAAGTTCAGCAGCAACTTTCTGGGCATCTGCCTTAAGTTTCTTATCGGTTTTTATGTTTAAAATAGTATGTGTATTCATATACCAAAGTATATACTTTGGTATTATGTTGTCTATATCTTGGGGCGACGTCGCTTAGGAGGTTTGGAGCTGTGTTTGGGCGGTTGGATGATACGAGTATTTATATTTGGACATTTTATCTCACTCGTTAATTTACTATTTGTACACATCATTATCTCCGATAGCAAGGAAGGCTACGTCACTTTTAGAGAGATGCATATAGATGATACGAGTCTGGTAATTCACTGAGAAACTATACCGGTTCTTTAACTTTCCCTTGAGCTTGTGTGTTTTAAGTTGTGAATGGGTTGGATCATTTTCAAACAATTCAATTTTCTCAACCGCTTCTTCCTGGAGAGAGCGTTCAAGTTTTCTCAACATGCGCAGAAATTGAGGTGTATACGCAATGTTCATAGACAATTATTTATGCAAAAGATCTCGGGGGGAAGCGGTGCGCAGCAATTTACCCTCAGATACTTCGTGCTCAGCCCGTAAGACAGCATTAATAGCTTCTTCATTAAGTGGTACAGAGATTATAGACATATTGAGCATCTCTATTCTGGGGTGGTGCTAGAAGCGAAGGGAAGGCCGTAGGTTTCTTTTTTCCAGGCCTGGACGGCATATTCCCAATTATCGTACTGGGGGTCGTTCCTAGGGTCTATTGGGTCCGGTCCGGTAGGATTTTTTTTATCCACAAAGTAAAGAATGTTGTGGATGTTGTTATATATTTGTGAAATATCAACTTCACCACCATCGGCAATGGTTTGCAATAGCTCCGTAGCGTCGATAAACTCTCCGCGCAGGATAGGCTTAACCCCCACTCGGTTGATGGTTGGTTCGGTAAAACTTTCTTCTGGTAATTTGGCTAGCGCATAATCCATAAACTCACGCCACATCGGAGTAACAATAAAACCAGAAAGTCCTCCTCCCATCGGGCTGTTGTCGTTGTTGCCAACCCAGGTACCAACCGCAATATTTGGGGCATAGCCCATGAGCCAAGCGTCGCGTAGGGTGTTGGTGCTACCGGTTTTGGAAGCCACTGAGCGGTTGGGGAAGTTAACTAAAGAATTGGCACCCCAAAGCGGAGTACGAGCCACGTTGTCAGAAAGTACATCGCTGATCATAAGGGCGGCGTTTTTTTCGATCACTCTTTTTGTGGCAATTGGCGTTTCGTCAATGATGTTGCCTCGATTATCTTCGACCCGAATAATACTACGTGGTTCGGCCACCACTCCTTCGTTAGCAAACACACCATAAGCATAGGTTATGTCTAATAGTCGAACTTCACCACCACCAAGGACTAGGGTGAGGCCGTAGCGATCTGGATCATTAAGAGTGGTGATGCCCATGTCAGCCGCTAACTTTAATGAGTCTCTTACTCCAGCTAAGTAAAGTACTTTTACCGCCGGGATGTTGAGTGATTGGGCGAGGGAATTCCTTAAATTAATCGGCCCCTTAAATTTGTTGTTGTAGTTGTTGGGGGAGTAACAAGGTGATTCTGAGCTAAAGCTATCGGGTGGACAAAGGGGTGAAAATTGGGTGCGAACATCAAACACTATCGTGTCAGGCAAGTAACCCTTACTAAAAGCCTTGGCGTAAATAAAAGGTTTAATGACGGAGCCTGGTTGTCGAGAAGCCAGCGCGATGTTGAAGTTACCATCAATCTCTTCACTGAAGTAGTCTCTTGAACCAACCATAACCAAGAGGTCTCCAGTTTTTGGGTCAGTAGCTACTAGGCCAGCATTGGTGGCTTTAAACTTTTCAACGTTGGTAGCTCCGTGCTTCGTGACAATTTTTTCGGCTTCTTTTTGCAGGTCCCAGTCTAAAGTGGTGATAATGCGTAGACCACGCTGGGAGAGAGCTTCTTCTCCGTATTTACGAACTATTTGATCACGTACAAACATCACAAAGTGTGGTGCTCTGATGCCGGTGACGGCTTGGGGTTGAAATTGAACGCCTTCGGCTTCAGCGTTTTTATATTCCTCTTCTGAAATCAGACCTTGCGCAAGCATTCGTTTGAGGACTAGTTTTTGCCGACTATCCAAATCTTCCTTATTATTTCCATAGGGAGATAGATAAGTAGGAGCTTGGGGAAGGGCTGCTAGGTAGGCTCCTTCACCTAAAGAAACATCAGCCGCTTTTTTGCCAAAGAAAGCTTGCGAGGCTTCCTCGACGCCATAAATGGTTCCGCCGTAAGGTGACTCGTTTAGGTAAATACCCAGAATCTCATCCTTGCCCAAAACTCGTTCGAGTTTAACTGCTAAAATCCATTCCTTGACTTTACGGGTTAAGGTCTTTTCTCTTTGTAAAACTGAGTTCTTGATTACTTGTTGGGTTAAGGTTGAGCCACCTTGTCCACCGAGCAAGTTTCCTTGACCGAGGTTAGTTAAAGCCGCTCTCACAATCGCTTTGGGTTCAACCCCGTGGTGATTATAGAATTGATCATCTTCGATGGCGATGGTGGCGTTTTTAATGTGTCGGGAAATTTCTTCAAATGGTACTACGGTACGCCTGACGTCTTGAAACAGGTCATACAACAGTATTTCACCAGTACGGTCGTAAATTTTAGTTGATTGTAAGACTCGTCTTTCTTCAAATGAAGAAAGATCGGGAATTTCAAGAGTAGAAACCCAGATCAAAAAAACGGCTAAAGTAATGATAGATAGGGCAAAAACTGTAGCCAAAAAGTCCTTGATTATCTCTTTAACACTGACGCGCTTCCACCATTTTTTTATCATAGCCAAGATGCTTATATGGCCAATAGTAGCACAACTTGTCTAGACAAATTAGGGTGATTCTGTGCTAGAGTATTTTTATGAATTTAGCGGAAGAACTAGAGTGGCGGGGTTTTGTTGGTCAGTTTTCAGCTGACTCTTTAGCGGTTATTATTAATAATGAAAAGAGGATGGTTTACCATGGGATTGATCCGACGGCCGATTCAGCTCATGTGGGTAATTTTATTATTTGGCTGCTGTTGAAACATTTGGTAAATGATGGACACAAGGTGATGTTTTTGGTTGGCGGTGGAACGGGGTTGATTGGTGACCCAAAACCAGACAAAGAAAGAACTCTATCTAGCCAAGTAGAAGTGGCAATGCGGGTGGAAAAAATTAAAAGGCAGGCTGAAACTATCCTAGGGGCTGGGTCAATTACTTTTATAGATAATTACGACTGGTTATCCTCATTAAGTCTGCTCGAATTCTTGCGAGATATAGGCAAACACTTCACGGTGAATGAATTAATTAAAAAAGACGCTATTGCGAAAAGATTAGCAAGTCAGACTGGTCTCTCTTATACCGAGTTTGCTTACCCCCTGCTACAGGCTTATGATTATCTTACTTTATATCGACAATATGGTTGTACCCTCCAGGTGGGTGGCGGAGATCAGTGGGGAAATATGGTATCAGGAATAGATCTCATTCGTCGAGTGGAAAAAGCGGAGGTCCACGTTTTAACTGTGCCGCTAATTGTCGATAAAAGTACCGGTAAGAAGTTTGGTAAAAGTGAAGGAAACGCGGTGTGGCTCGATGCCGAGAAGACGTCACCATTTGCCTTCTATCAATTTTGGTTGAATGTACCCGATACAGATGTAATTGATTATTTGAAACTCTTTACTTTTTTAGAGCCTGAGCAAATAGCCGAAATCGAAGCGACGTTGCTAGCTAGTCCCGGACTAAGAGAGGCACAAAAGTTACTAGCTAAGGAAGTAACTAAGTTGGTGCATGGAGATGGGCTTGGCAATAACGTTGAAAAAGCCACTTCCTGTCTCTTTGGTGAGGTCTCCATGGCTGAGCTATCTACGGAAGAGAAAACTATCCTGCTCACTAACGCCCCGACAACTGCGCTTAATAATGGCACGTTATTAGTAGAGGCTCTAGTTGCAAGTGAATTAGCTTCAAGTAAAAGAGAAGCTAGGACTTTTATTGAAAGTGGAGCGGTGGCAATAAACGGGGAAAAAGTCATTGATTTGTCTTACGCTCTAGATAAAAATCAAAATGGAGATTTGGTTCATCTGAAGCGGGGTAAAAAAAATGTGTCCCTGCTAACTTTAAAATAGAAAAATAAGTAAAAGACTGCCGGTACTTTGTAAGTACCGGCAGTCTTTTATTTATGGAGGATGAAATTACATCTCATCCACGTCGTCAAAGGTGTCAAAATCAACATCCTCAGCATCTTCTTCCAAGGGCACGTCGCCTTCTTCTTTTTCGTCTTCCGCTACCTCTTCCACATCTGCTGTTTCTGTAATTAAACCAAATCCTTCCAAATCGCCTGGTTCAACGACATCAGCCACCTCCTCTTCCACTTCATCAAGAATATCGTCGGCTAAAGTAGCCTCTTCATCTTCGGGGGTCTCTACCTCATCATCATCGCGTCGTAAAAATACCATAACGTTCATTGATTACTAATTAGGGATTGTTTTAGCAGAGTTAGTAAAAAATATCAACTACGCTATACCCGTCTGCGATTTTACCTAGACTGGCCGTATTGTGCAAGGCAGGTAACCCCAACAGCGATGGCATCGTATTCATCATCCAAAGCCGATTCGGGGACATTGCCAACCAGACGCTTAACCATAGCCAAAACCGCCGTCTTGTCACTCTTACCATAACCAGTAATAGCAACCTTTATTTCTTGCGGACCGTATTCGTAAATCTCACAACCAGCCTTTTTAGCTAAATACATAATAACTCCTCTAGCTTGAGCTACTCCGATGGCGGTCTTGATATTTTTATTAAAGAACAGAGTTTCAATCGCTACAGCCTGGGGTGAAAATTCGAGCAAGTTCTTTTCAATGGCTTCGCCGACGGTGAGTAAACGTTCGGCCAGGGTTTCTTGACGCTTGGTTTCGATACAAGTAGAGTAAATTACCTTTTCTTTAGTCCCGTCTTTTTCTACCACAGCCAAACCGACCCGATCGTAACCTGGATCAATCGCTAATACTCGTAGGGGGGGTTTCATTTCTTTTTAAGTTGGCTCATCGGCGGTCGTAAAGATATCATGAACATCGGCCTGTTCCTCCAAGGCTTCTATTAAGTGAGATAATTGCTCGCCATCTTCTTCTGATAGAGATAGCGATGTGTTGGGAGAATAGATAAGGTCTTTCTTGGTAAAAGCCCAGCAAGATGAACCAGGACCACCAAGCTGGTAGCCAAGACGAGTTAGGGTGTGTTTTATTTCTTGACTGGTGCGGTTGTTGTTATCAGTGACGGCGGTGATGAGCATAGCTACCCCACCCGGGCCGTAGGTTTCAAACAGTACCTCGTGTAACTGTGAGCCATCATTACCCTTGCCTTTAGCTACTGCTCGTTCGATGTTCTCTTTCGGCATAGAGTCTTTCTTGGCTCTTTCAATGGCGGCGTAAAGACTAGGTGAATTTACGTCTCCACCACAAAGCCTGGATTCCATGGTAATTAAACTGGAGTGCTTAGAAAAGACTTTACTCTTTTGCGAATCGGTCGCCGCTTTTTTGTGTTTAATTTTTGACCACTTATTATGTCCGGACATAATTATTTTGAATTTATAGTATGGGCTTGTAAATGTTTATAACCGTCGCTCGTGGCTACTCGCCCGCGGGGAGTCCGCTCCAGTAGACCAAGTCGGATAAGATAGGGTTCAATTACGTCCTCGATAGTGGCTTGTTCTTCACCGGTAGCGGCCGCGATGGTGTTAAGACCAACCGGACCACCATTAAATTTTTGAATTATGACCTCTAGTATCGCTCGGTCTTGAGCGTTTAGTCCTAGATTGTCTACCCCTAAGAGGGTAAAGGTTTGCGAGATAATGTCGGAAGTAAGATCGCAAGCGGCTAGTTGAGCCATGTCGCGACAACGCTTGAGCAGGTAATTGGCGGTACGAGGGGTGGCTCTACTCCGCTCTGCAATTGTCATAATTGTATCCTTATCAGCGACGATACTCAAAGTCTCAGTTGAGTGCTTTAGTATCTGCGCTATTTCTTCGCTTGAGTAAAACTCTAGGCGGAAAGTACCGCCGGAAAAACGAGACCGTAATGGGGCTGAGAGCATGGAGATGCGGGTGGTAGCGGCGACCATGGTAAAGGGTGGTAAATCGAGCTGGACGGTTCTAGCCGACGGGCCTTTGCCGATAATAATATCGAGTACCCCTGATTCCATAGCGGGGTAGAGGACCTCTTCAATAGTTTTTGATAGGCGGTGAATTTCATCAATAAAAAGCACATCGCCCGGGGAGAGATTAGTTAAAATAGCGGCCAGGTCTCCGACTCGCTCAATCGCTGGGCCCGAGGTGGAGCGCATGTTGGTGCCGAGGGTTTTGGCAATTAGGTGGGCCAGGGTTGTCTTCCCTAGTCCAGGTGGTCCATAAAGTAAGACATGCTCAGCCGCGTGCCCGCGCTCCTTGGCGGCGGTCAATAAAATCCGTAAATTCTCTTTAATTTTTTCCTGACCAACGTAATTCTCCCAGGTTTGTGGGCGCAGGGACTGATCAAGGTTGCTAGCGGTATCGCGCTTTATAGTTTTTGGGGTAGTGTTTTCTGCCATGCCAATATGATAGCAAATTAAGGGTTTTATTTCTTGTCTTTAGAAAATTAAATAATTAACGTGGATTCCGGAGTAAAAAAGAGTGCCCGGGGCAGGAAGCACTCTGGTGGTACGAACCATTTGTATATAAAAAGAAACCCGCCGTTGATACAGCTGACGGAGGGTTTCCGTAGCCGCTCAAAGGCGGGTTGATGCGGGGGTTCCGCGAGGGTGGCTGAGGCTCGTTAGCGACGCCTGCCTCCGGTGATGATCGTGGCGGCGATCATGCTGGCCAAGTCGGAGTCGCTGCCATCGCCCATGTTGGCGATGACGCTCCAGTCATTGCGGATCATGATGCAGCTCGCACCCTCGGGATCGGGGACGTGGGTCTTCAGCGAGGTGAAGAACAGGTCTCGCACGGCACTCATGAGCGCCTTGCGCTCGTGGTACTCGCGTTCCACCGCGTCGGCATCGTTGGCGAGGTCCTCGAGCAGGTTGTGCAGGTGGCGCAAGTGCACGGGCACCTTGCCGATGGGTTCCTGTTTCGGGTCATCATCACCGTCACTGAGGGAGGAACTGCAAGGGCGTGGCTCGGAAGTGCGGGCCACGTGTTCGGCGATGCGCTGAGCGAGGTCGAGTTGGTTGGTTTTGGTGGGCATGTTGTCAGACTCCTTTTAAGTTGCTGACGGTTGAGGAACAGGTAACGCAAATAATCTAACACACACATAACTCTTGTCAATAATTGACAAATAATTTATCTGTGCTAGTATATAGGAGTAAAGTTGTTCTCGGCAATAAATTGATGTTTGTTGCCAACCTTTCTTTCTTTAGTTTCTAAAATTCCAGACGATAACTCTCTAAGCAACTTGGATACGTTGCGAGGGGTTTGTGGCTCTCACCTTGAGTGAGGGTGCTACATGCTTTCTTAGCGCGGTATTCACTTTCAATGCGGAAGCCTTGCTTAGAGAGTTATATTCTGGAACTAATGAGTAGGATCGGGTAACTACTTTTGACTATAGCACAGCAGTAATAAAAAACCGCTTGACCAGAGCGGTTTTTTATCTTTCATCTGGATTAACGATTTTAAGTGATGATGTGGGAAAGGAACGGATCAGGTTTATCGGCTGGCTTCTCTAGGGTTTCCGGTGCGTTTGTGATAGTAGGGGTAGGGGGTGGGGTAGGGGCGGGCGGATTAATTTTTGGCAATTCTACTACCCGCTCCAGTTCTTCCAAAGTGGTATCGCCGCGGATGACTTTCTCGGCTCCGTCTTCTACTAGGGTTGGGATACCTTGGGGTCTCGCTGCTTGCAAAATGAGATGTTCGCGCGGGTCTCTAATTACCACCTCTTCCACGGCTTCATCCATCAAGACCGCTTCAAAAATACCCATTCGACCCTTGTAGCCGCGGCCACCACAAACAGCACAACCAACAGCCTTGTGTAGAGTCAGGGGCTTTTCTAGCACAACCGGCTGTGGATGGTTGGCCATTATTTGGGCCAAGACAGAAAATTCAGCCTCGGAAGCCTCGTACGGTTGCTTACACTCCTGGCAAAGTCGGCGGACCAGTCTTTGCCCTAAAAAAGCACTAACCGCGCTCCCGAGAGTGCGAGCGTCAATACCGAGGTCAATCAGTCGCGGGAAGCCGCCGACCGCACTATTGGTATGGAGAGTAGAGAATACTAAGTGACCAGTCTGGGCGGCGTGGATGGCGGTTTCGGCCACTTCACGATCACGGATTTCACCCACCATAATGATGTCGGGATCCTGACGCAGGACGGCTCGTAAGCCGGCTTCGAAAGTATAGTCATCCCCGGTTTGGGTTTGGACGATACCTTCAAGCTTGTACTCGACCGGATTTTCAATCGTAATAATTTTTACTCCCTCAGTGTGAGCGGCGCGCAAAAAAGCATAGAGAGCCGTCGTCTTACCTGAACCAGTTGGACCGGTGGTGACAATCAGGCCATTGGGCTTTTTTAATTCTTTCATCATCGCTTCGCGCAAGATTGGACCGAGGTCGATTTTGTCTAATGTAAAGCTGGCGACTGAGGGGTCCAAGATACGCATGACGATAGATTCACCGGAAGAACCAGGAATAACCGAGGCGCGAATTTCTACTTCACGGTCGCCGGCGTTAAAAGTGAAGCGACCATCTTGAGCTTGTTGCTTTTGATTGAGAGTCATTCCTGCCAGTAGCTTTAAACGGGACATCATTCGCTGATAGATATAACGGTCTATGTCGTAGATGTCATAGAGAATACCATCCAGACGATAGCGCAAGCGGATGACCTTCTCTTCTGGCTCGATGTGGATATCAGACGAGCGAAGAGCAATCGCACCGGCAAAGACTAATTCGAGAGTTTCTGTAACCCGGCGCGCATTATTGATTCCACCGACCTTAGCCATCATGGCCGCGGCATCTTCCTTGGTGGTGATGTTTTTTATAAACCTGGTTATCTCTTCTGGATTTATATCAAACACGCCTTTTTCGCCAGATTTAGAAGCAACTATGTCGGCGTAACGTTTCCAAGCGTGCTCTAGGCTACCACTGGAACAAAGGAAGGGAATGACCGTGAGACGACTACTGGTTTGGATTTCGTCTAGGATTTGCAAAGTAACCGCGTTGTTGGGACTTTTCATCGCCACCTTTAAGGTTTCATGGGTGTGGTCAAAAGAGACGATGCTAGCTTCACGGGCTTTTTTTTCGGGAATGGTAGCAATCGCTTCTGGATTCATGGTGTACCCGTGCAGATTTACATACTCGAGTCCATATTGGGGGGCCATGGCTTGAACTAGTTTTTCTTCTTCTTCGCTACGTAGTTCAGCTAGTCTGGCATTGGTTACACTGTCATTAAAATTCATCATACTAAATAATATTGTAACATGTACGAATGATAAAAATTGCGGTATGTTATTTTGTATTGTATGCCAGAAAAGTTAGTCATTAAAAATTTAGCAACCTTACCAGAGCTCGTTTCTGTTTTTTTAGACGAGCTGGCTTTATTGCGGAATTCGAGTACCGCTACTGTACTTGGTCTCTCCGGTGATTTGGGGGCGGGGAAGACTACTTTTGTACAAGCACTTGCGGCGGAGCTTGGAGTAAAAGAAGTAGTGCAAAGTCCAACTTTTACAATACTTAAGTTGTATCAGACTAATCACCCTCAGTTTAAACAACTCATTCACATGGATGCTTACCGGATTGAATCATTAACTGAATTGGGGCCACTGCGTTTAGGGGAGTTACTCGATACACCGGAGACACTTTTTGCTATTGAATGGCCGGAAAAAATTGCGGCGGCCTTACCTGGTCATATCTTACTAAAATTTAAAACTATCTCCGAGGGTGGAAGAGAGGTTCTAATCACTAAAGTAAAAACATCCGCCTAGCAATCCCCGGGCTAACGCACGGGGCATTACGCTAGCGGAATCGGGGTGTTTTTTCTAGCAGAAGTTTCGGCTCCGCCGAGCTATACATTTGTCCATTCATCCTCGCCCTAACGGGACGGGTATTCTGGACGAACTAGTAGATAAAAACTAAGCCTAATGCAGTTAGTGGAAAAAATCAGTATACTGTAAGCAAATGTCTACTAAGAAACACAATAAAAGATTAATTTTACTTGATACTCACGCGATTTTGCACCGGGCCTATCATGCCTTGCCTGATTTCACCTCACCGGGCGGCGAGCCGACTGGGGCCCTCTATGGAGTGGTCGCTATGTTGCTTAAAATTATTGAAGATTTAAAACCCGATTATGTCGTGGCTTGTTATGATTTGCCGGAGCCAACTTATCGCCACACCGCTTTTGCTGGTTACAAAGCGAAACGAGAAAAAACCGACGAAGCCTTGGTGGCACAAATTATTCGCTCGCGCGATATTTTTGTGGCTTTTGGCATTCCAATTTATGAAAATGCTGGTTTTGAAGCGGATGATGTTTTGGGTACGATTGCTCATGAGACAAAAACCATTCCTGATCTTGAAGTGGTGATAGCTTCTGGTGATATGGACACTATGCAGTGTGTGGATGGTAAAAGAGTCCAGGTCTATACTTTGAAGAAAGGAATTAATGAAACTATTCTATACGATGAGGCGGCAGTCCTGGAGCGTTTTGGTTTCCTCCCTAAGCTGGTGCCAGATTACAAAGGTTTGCGCGGTGATACCTCAGATAATATTCCGGGGATAGTTGGTATTGGCGAAAAAACGGCGACTGATTTGATTTTAAAATTTGGTGATTTAGATACTATTTATAAAAAACTAAAAAAAGACGAAGGAGCTTTTTTGACGGCTGGGATAAAACCACGAATTGTAAACCTCTTAAAAGAAGGAGAGGAAGAGGCGCGTTTTTCCAAGATGTTGGCGACGATTCGCCTGGACGTTCCGCTTAACTTTTTGCCACCAGAGCAATATTGGAAAGATGCCGTGGATAAAGAAAAGGTAGTTTCGTTATTTAGTGAGCTCGGCTTTAAAACCTTAAGTGTCAGACTTAAAACCGCTTTAGATTTACCAGCTACGGGTGATGTGAAGGCAGGATCCCTGGCCCGGGCTGTGCCAGAAGATGAGTTAATAGAAACCAGTATCATGCTTTGGCTCTTGGAGAGTGAACGTACCAACGCCACGGCGGCCGATGTTGTTGATTTTGGTCGAGCCTATTTACAGACCAATGATTTTTCCGCTACCAAAAATCGCCTGGAGGAGTTGATAGATAAAACCGGTGAACTTAAAGCGGTTTATGAGAAGATTGAACGACCATTGATTAAAGTAGTCAAAGAATTAAAGCAAAATGGAGTCCTGCTCGATATTCCTTACCTCAAAGAACTAGGGACAAAGATGCATCAAGAACTGACCTTGCTCCAGGCAGAAATATATAAAGAGGCGGGTAGTGAATTTAATATAAATTCCCCCAAGCAGTTAGGGGAAATACTATTTGATAATTTGGGACTTAAACCAAAAAACCAAAAGAAAACCGCTGGTGGCCAAAGATCAACCAAAGAGTCTGAGCTAGAAAAATTGCGTGACGTTCATCCGATTATAGTTTCGCTCTTGCGCTACCGAGAACTCCAAAAATTGGTCTCGACTTATGTTGATACCTTACCGACGGAGGTGGGGGATGATGGCCGGGTCCACTCTACTTTTTTACAAACTGGAACCGTGACTGGACGGTTGTCTTCAAAAGATCCTAATTTGCAAAATATCCCCACTAGGACTGATGAGAGTAAAGCGATTCGTCGAGCTTTTGTAGCTACCCCTTCTTATACGATGGTGGGGATAGATTATTCGCAAATTGAACTTCGCATCGCGGCTATTTTATCCCATGATGCCAAAATGCTAGACATTTTTAAACGGGGAGAAGATGTGCATACAGGGGTGGCGATAAGAGTTTTTGGGGTAAAGGCGGAGGAGGTAACGAGCGAGATGCGCCGGAAGGCCAAGGTCATTAACTTCGGTATTCTCTATGGGATGGGGGTTAATGCCTTGCGGAGTAACCTCGGGCCAGAGACCAGTCGAGAAGAGGCGCAGTCATTTCTTAATGCTTATTTCCATACCTTTACCAGGCTGGCAGATTATTTAGAGGAGACAAAAGAATTCGCTCGGAAGTACGGCTATACCGAAACGCTGTTTGGGCGACGCCGCCATTTTCCGGGCATTAAGTCTTCAGCACCGTTTATAAAAGCCCAGGCCGAACGAATGGCTATCAATGCGCCAATCCAGGGTACAGCGGCTGACGTCATGCGGGTAGCCATGAATGAGGTCTATGAGTATTTGCGTGAAGGAAATAAGTTAGATGAGGTCAGAATGCTGCTACCGGTGCATGATGAATTAGTGTTTGAAATAAAAGATGAACTAGTAGAGAAAGAGGTACCAAAATTAGTAGAATTAATGGAGGGGGTTTTGCGAGCCAAAGAAACACATGGCGTGCCAATTCGAGTTGATGTGGCGATTGGTAAAAACTGGGCAGATTTAATTGATCGACCCAAGTCATAAGTATGCTGATTGTTTTTTATGGAGCCAATGAGATTAAGGTCAGAGAGGCACTCGCTACGGAGCTTGATTCTCTAAGAGAAGCTGATACATCTATTGTTACGGTCCGCGTTGAGGCGGATAGTTATTCAAAAGGGCAACTCGCCAACCTAGTTGGCGCTACTTCACTCTTTGGTGAGAAGTATGTGTATGTTTTAGATAATCCCTCGCAAGCGGAAGACTTTTGGGCTGAGGTCGAAACGCTAGCCTCTGATTTGGCCAGTTCTAAGCAAACTTTTATTTTAGTGGAGAAAAGTCTTTTGGCTAGTCCGAAAAAAATATTGATTAGCAGTGCTACTTCAATTACCGAGTATAAGAGTGAGGCCGGGGAGGCATTTAACCCTTTTCAATTGGCCGATGCATTTTTACATAAAGACAAGCGAGCCCTCTGGCTTTTACTAGAAGAGGCAAAGAAAAATGATTTACCGGCGGAAGAAATTATTGGTGTATTGTGGTGGCAGATAAAAACGTTGCGCTTAGCGATAATTACTAAGACAGCAACAGAAGCTGGTGTAAAAGACTTTCCCTACAACAAAGCCAAGAAGGCCATTAATAATTTTAAACTAGGTGAAGTGGAAGCTTTGGCTTTGTCCCTTTTAACTCTTTATCACGCCGCTCACGCCGGGGAGTGCGATATTGATTTAGCGCTCGAGAGTTGGATGTTACGGTTATAAAAAGTGAGCAGCGGGAGACTCTGGTGATATAATCAACGCATATGATTTTTTCAAAACCGGCAGTCCGAAAAATATTTGATGATCCGAAAGACAAATATTTTTCATTGGTAAACGATTTCCTTTCGCTGGCAACGATTGTCTCGATTATAGTAATTGTTTTGGAAACTGTTCCTTCTCTAGCGCCGTATCACGCGTTATTTATTTTGGTTGAGTGGGTAGCGGTGGCTCTATTCACTCTGGAGTACATTGGGCGATTATGGTCTGCCAAAAAACCTGGCAGCTACGCTTTTAGTTTTTTCGGTATCATTGACTTAGTGGCAATATTACCTTCATTCCTCGGCTTGGGAAATTTGAGTTTCCTCAAATCAGCTCGCATTGTACGAATTATTCGCTTCCTTCGCTTAGCTCGCTTATCAAAATTATCACGGGTCGATCTGAAAGACGCCGAAGAGACAATGGGTATATTTGGTTTTAATATTGCTCTCTATACCACAACTCTATTGTTTGTGATGCTGGTACTTGGCGTAGCTCTTCATATAATTAGTGAAGACATATCAGTCTATTCAAGTATCCCTACCGGCATGTTCTGGGCGTTCTCAGTCTTTCTCGGCGGTTTACCAGCGCCGGTTCCTCCTGGCGGGGCCGGACTTTGGCTTTTTATCATCACTAAGTTTTGTGGTATGGCCCTCTTTGGACTCTTGGTGGGTGTCGTGGGTAAATTATTTAACCAATGGATTTTGGGTAAGAAAGATTAGGGTTTGACATGTAGCTACATTTAATTATAATGTAGCTATTATTCGTTACGTTGTCGGAGATGTCAAAAAAACAAAAACTAATTGCGAAGTTTTAGACCGACCAAAAACAATTAAGTATCGTGAGCTAGTTATGATACTTGAGTATTTTGGTTTTGTGCAAATCCCTGCCAAAGGTAGTCATGTGAAGTATTGTCACTATAAACTTACTACAGATTTAATTATCCCGGTTCATAAAAACGAATGCAAGGATTTCTATAAAGAATTAGCAAAAGAATATATACAAAAAATAAAATAAAATATGACAAAAGTCCTCTCTACTTTAACGGTTCACAACAGAAAATATACCTATTCTATAGTTCCAAAAACAAAGGAAATAGTTCGTGTCGAGTGCGAGGCGGCCCGGATTAGTCAGGATTTCCTGAAGGAAGACTTGGCGGACTTACTAATTGATTTGCCTAATTTGATTATTGCTGAAAAAGAGCAAAAAGATCGACAGAGCGATGTCTTGCGGTTTAGGGTGTCCCCTGAAGATAAGTCAAAAATTGAAGAAAGAGCGACTAAGGCTGGCTTTGGCACAGTATCTGATTATTTACGGCACATTGCTTTGGCCTAGTTTTTATATGAAAGTAACAAAATTTGGACATTGTTGTTTACTAATTGAAATAGCCGGAAAAAGAATTTTGACTGACCCGGGTAAATTTAGCGTTGCGCAAAATCTTGTTAGTGGTATTGATTTAATCTTAATCACACACGAACATAGTGATCATTTACATAGTGAATCGTTAGCGAAAATTATAAAAAATAACCCAGAAGTAAAAATAATAACCAACTCTAGTGTAGGGGTTATTTTATCTAATTTATATATTGCTTATCAGGTTTTGGAAGGGGAAGATAAATTATCAGAGTCCGGAATTTTACTTGAGGCCTATGACGGAAAACACGAAGAGATTTTTGAAGATTATGGCCAGGTTCAAAATACCGGGTATTTTATTGAAGAAAAACTTTTTTACCCCGGAGACGCCTATACAGAACCCGGCAAACCAGTGCCGGTTCTAGCTCTCCCGGTTTCTGGGCCGTGGTGTAAAACAGTCGACGCCATTTCGTATGCTATCCGAGTTAATCCACAAACTACTTTTCCAGTTCATGATGGGCTATTAAATTCTAGTGGCCAGGAAATTGTTCATACGATAATAGAAAGTCAGTTGAAGGAGAAGGGTATAGATTTTGTCAGAATGAAGGAAGGTGATAGTAAAGATTTTAGTTAATGAGTCATAGGTATATCTTTCTTCATTACCTAATTATACCACTATCTGAGGAAAGGGGTTAGTTGGAGATGGTATTACTTGCCAACATTCACTTTTTTCCACATGGCCATAGTCATTTGGAGGAGATTCTTAGTTTGCGTGATTACTTACGTTCTAACCCAAGTGAAGTTAAGGCGTACTCGAAACTAAAAGTGAATTTAGCGGAAAAGTATTCACAAGATTATGAGTCATACCGCAAGTATAAAGATGAATACGTAGCTGAGTTAATGAAAAGAGTAGTGGACACTATCTGATAGGAGTTTAAAGGTTAAAGATTAATATTTTCTAAAATTACAAAGTGATCGTACGATTACTAGCCCTAATTAAATTTTCGTCATGAGTTACGGCAATGATAGTTGTATCAGGGTATTTAGTACTTAATCCGCTAATAACTTTTCTCACTTCATTCGCAGATTCCGAATCTAGGCTGGCGGTTGGTTCATCCAGTAACATAATTTTTGCCCCCTTAATTAAAGTACGAGCAACGCCTAGACGAACTTTTTCTCCACCAGATAGATTGGCTACTTCGACATCAAGTTTACCAACAAATTTATCTAGGTGTAAATCTCGAAGAACTTCCTTGATACGTTCATCGTCAACAGCCTTTTTGGACCATAGTAGTAAATTTTCGCGTAGGGTCATGCCAGAAAAAATTTGAGGGTTTTGGTTGCAGTAGGACATAGCTGAATAAATTGATTCAGGACCATATTTCTTAATATCAGCGCTAGAGGTACCACCAATTTCTATACTTCCACCATCAGGTTTATATAGCCCAACTAGGTTTCTAAGTAGGGTAGATTTGCCCGCGCCCGACGGGCCGGCAATGGTGACAAATTCACCCTGTTTAATATCGAGGTCTAATCCATTTAGAATTTTTTTGTATTTAAGTCCACGAATCGAAATGTCAAAGTTATCTAATTCAGAGACAGGCTTTCTGCCTTGTTCTTTTTCACCTTTAGGTAAGTCTAATTTTCCATATTCGCCTAGGATCTCGTCCATGCGTTCTATGTCCTGAATGAAACGGGAAAACTGGTTGAAGTATATATCCACCAACGTTTGCATTGGACCGTTTAGCTGATTGGAATAAATTATATTTGACAGTACAGCACCTCCAGAAATCATACCCATATTTTGCAACGTAACACCAACTGAAGCAGCAACCACCGTGGAGATGTCAAACGGAATCATTCGAATGATTCTGTCTTTCGTTTCTTGAGCGAATCTTTTCAAAGATAATGAGTCCGTCACAGTCATTTGTTCTTTGACGTGGCCTGCTACAGCAGGTGTATCTGGTGATGTTTTAATTTCTTCAAATCCGCTTTTTATCGATCCGAGCCGGGTAGTAATTTTCTCTTCCGCCCTCTTTTCTTTTTCATACATGGGCCTAATCCTCTCATTTTGTTTTTTGGCAACTACATACATTGCTGGCAAACTGGCTAAACCGATCGCCCCGAGGGCCGGATTAATTTTAGTTAGAAATGCCAAAGACATAACTATTCCAGACATGGTTGGTACAAACTGTGAGATGCATAAGGACAAAAGTTTTTCAGTTGAGGCTTTGCCTCTTTCCAAAGTGGCAAATACTTCACCCAAGGATTTTTCATGGATAAATTCAAATTCTTGGAAAAAAAGAGAATTAGAAATACGTTCGTTAATTTGCTCATTAACATCGTGCATCACTTTTGCCAGCTCAATATCTGTTTTGGCGTCAATAACTTGTCCGGCCTTTATTAGACCAAAAAATTCCAAAGCTACAGTTGCATTAAAATCACCATCCGCCAACATATTCTCAAACAATGAAGGAGCAAAGCTGTGTGCACCTTGGGACATTAAGTAGCCGAGGGAAATTTTTGTGAGATCACCCTTTCTTTCTCCGAGTTTATATTCCTCCCATAGACGCGCAATCATATCGGCCAATACTTTGGGAGAATAATTTTCACCACCCTCGGTCGAGGCTATTAAATCAATTAAGATTTTTGCTTCCGCATCCCCTAATCCATAGCGTGTTTGTAGTTCTGTTGCTAATTCGGCTTTTAGTCCCGTTTGTTCGCTTTCGTCTAATTCAGTGATGTTTTTATCTTTATAGAATTCGGCGACGTCCCTTTCAAAAGTCTTAGTATTCATCACGCTAGCAACCGAATCAAAAAACATCCAGCACTGGGCTCTAAGTTCCTCAATGTCGCTTTCGTCAAAACCGACTTCGTTTTTTGCTTGTATTTCCGTTATAAGATTGCTTATCCAGCTTTCTATCTGAGCTGAGGTTTCTTCGCCCTCGATATCTATGAGCTCGCGCTCGGTATGCTCCTTTGACTTAATGGTTTTTTCGCTAAAGCCTTTTACGATTTGTTTATACTCCAACATGAGTGCCGGCGTAATAATTTCATTCAAGTACTTAGTTCTTGCTTGCTCGTCTGGGGACTCTTCGATGGGTTCCGTTTTCTCTTGAATTGAGCGACGCAGAGTAAACCAATGGTCTTTTATGGTCATTGGTTTCTCGGCCACATCATCAGTTTCTTCCGCTGTCAAAGGAACAACGGTTTCAGGCATTTTTTTTCGTTCAATTTCCGCCTTTATTTGTCTAAAGGGATAGCTTTCACTCATATCAAAATTGTAGCTCAAATAAAAGCTTTTATAAAGGGCTATATAATTGCCACCAGGGGTATCGGTCGTTACACGACCAGTATCCCAATTGGTTAGATTATTTCGTAAACTCATAATCTAACTCAATCGGGCTTCGATCCCTGGACGTAATGCGCGCAGGCGCATTACTTGGGCGCACAAATTAAAATCAGCCCTGAGGCTGATTTTGATTTGTGCGCCCACCAGGGATCGAACCTGGGACCTTCTCCTTAAAAGGGAGCTGCTCTACCGGCTGAGCTATAGGCGCATATTTTTACATGGTTACTCATTCCTCACTCCAGCAACGCATGTTTTTTGTGGTCGCACTATAACACATTATATAGGCAAATCAAAAGTGATTTTTTGCTTTCGTTTTTAGGTTCCTAACTTTGGCGGAGAACCCAATCTCTGGTAGTCTACCTTGGTATGAAGATTGTCATTCTCCACAATATCCGTAGCCATTACAACGTTGGTGCCATTTTTCGTACCTGTGATGGGGCGGGAGTGGCGAAGGTTTACCTCTCTGGCTTTACCCCGACGCCAACCGATCGTTTTGGCCGAACGGTACCAGAGATTCACAAAACAGCGCTGGGAGCAGAAACAATAATTCCCTGGGAAGCGAGTGATGATTTGCCGGCTTTGATTTTGAAGTTACAAGCAGAGGGAATCGTAGTGGTGGCGGTAGAGCAGTCACTCATAGCAATTAAGTTACCGGATTATCAAATCAAGACCAAGACGGCGTTTATTTTTGGTAGTGAAACAGAAGGGATTACGGCGGATATTTTAGATTTGGTTGATGAAATTTTAGAGTTACCAATGCTGGGAGAGAAAGAATCGCTCAACGTCTCTGTGACTGCCGGGATAGTGCTTTATCATGACTAATATATGTCAAAGTCAAATACAACCATCAACTACTTCAGTCGTCAATTTTCATCAACCGTTTATTTTCTCGGCAGTGGTTTTTGTTTAGGAATCGGTTTTATTATTCCGCCACTATGGGTGACAGTTTTCCCAGGACTGATTCTCTACTTGATTGGATTGAAGCGGGCAAGCACTATCTGGCAGGCAGCTCTGGGTGGCTTTATAGCTTGGACAGGGAAGTCGATGTTCGCTATTGGTTGGTTTTGGTCGACTTATCCAATAATCTGGATTGAACTTGGTCAATTAAAAACCCAGGCAACATTAATTGGTTTTTATTGGCTTACCACTTCAATCTTCTTGGGGTTGGCGGGAATATTTTGTGCTGCTTGCATGTGGTTAATGGTTAGAAATTTTAAGCCAGTCTGGCTACTGATAGCTGGCCCACTAATCTGGTTGGGGTCAGAAATTTTGGGATCTTTTTCGTTTTCTTTTTTTACCTTAGGAGAAGGGATGGAGACAAACGCGGTTTTTAGTTTTGGCTATTTGGGCTATCTGTTGGCTGAGCATGAATGGTTATTGCAAATAGCTCGTTTGGGCGGGGTGTATCTACTGACGATGGTAACTGTCACGATTGGAATTGCTATATGGTATTGGTTTGATATTAATAATTACGATAAAAGAACGCAAAGAAGAGGATTGGTACTGCTTTTAGTAATAGTACTAACTGGCCATTTCAGTTTTAACCCACCTGCCCAAAGTGTAGTCAAGATAAATGAAACAAAAGTGGCAATAATTGATACTAGATTTGGCGGAGCAGAGTATTTCAGTCTGGATAATAAAGAAGAATATAGAGTCAATCAATTAATCAAGGCTCTAGCCGCTGCCAGAAAACAAAATCCAGACTATATCGTAATGCCTGAGGACTCTAGATACCTTAGTTCAGAGCTTTCTCCCTCCGGAGCTTATGCTCGGTTTAGGTTTCAACAGTCGGATCCTACGGCCATAATCGTGGAAGCCGGTCCATTTAGTCTAATCGAGGGTGGGCAAGCTTTAAGGGCTACTATTTATGATGGGGTGAATAAGGCAGTGTATGCAGCTGATAAACAATACTTGGTACCACAGGGGGAATTCATGCCAATTTTTTACATTAAAACGCTAAATATATTAGGTTATGAAAAGGCAGTGAGAGACATTAGTAGTAAGTTACAGTACCGTCCTGGGCCATATAGTTCTCAAGCGGAACTACCTAAAATTATTCCAGGTATCTTATTTTGTTTTGCTAGTGCCGACCCCTATGGGGTCCGTAAATTAGTGAAGGAGAGAGAACTGCCTTTTATTGCTCACCCGATTTCACACGCCTGGTTTAATGAACCGGTTAGTCTATGGCATCAGTTTGATACCATGCTAAAAATTCATGCCTTGTGGAATCAGGTGCCAATCGTGAGTGCGGGAAATATGGTTGGTGGGGCACTATTTACTGTAGCTGGAGAAAAAAATGTTAGTGAAACCGTGGCCGAGGGTGAGCGTTGGTCGGTTAGTCTAGTTAGTTGGTAGAAAACAAAGCTAGTTCTTCTTTAACTACCTCCGCATCGCTCCAGGTAGTCTTACTACCTAATGGTCCCATGATGTATGGGTCGGTACCCTTACCAGAAATGAGAACATAACTTCCTTCCGGGGCAATTTCAAGCGCTCGCCTTATCGCTAGGCGACGATCCATGATTATCTCTAGTTTAGTTTTGTCGGCAATTCCCTTAGCCATATCCTCCAAAATTTTACGTGGGTCTTCATCGTAGGGGTCTTCATTGGTGAGAATTATTTGCTCACAATAGGTATTGGCGATAGTTCCCATTTCTGGTCTTTTCCAAGTATCGCGACCGCCGCCCGTGTTTCCTAAGACGCAAATTTTGGTAGCACCAGGAAAAGCCTGATACAGTTTTTCTAAAGAGTCCGGCGTGTGGGCGTAGTCAACTACGGCAGTCAGCTGTTTGGTAGCGTTTCTGGGGGTAGAAAATCTTTCGACGCGACCAGCAATCGGGGGAATGTTTCGCAGGGCTTTATCGATAGTGAGGAAAGAAACTCCTAGAGCCCGGGTTAAAGTAATAGCGGCTAGGATATTGTAGACATTAAATAGACCCACCAAAGGGACACGAATTGTGATATCGCCAAAAACCAGACTGACGCTATCGCGGTGTAGGGAGTAAAGAGACAAGTCATTGAGTGAATAAGGAAGTTTGTGCTCGACTTTAAAAGCTAGAAAATCACTA
The DNA here is from genome assembly GCA_043728975.1 of bacterium. GTDB lineage: Bacteria > Patescibacteriota > Minisyncoccia > Phycocordibacterales > UBA918 > OLB19. The sequence continues at coordinate 6,160 of JAYTMA010000027.1, read as the reverse complement.
CCGTGCTCATCATCTACGTTAGAGACCAAGTAACGTGGCTGCTTACCGGAGTCAGCTACTTTGGCCGCTAAAGAAAGTTTAGCCGCTTTGTACTTAGCAAAGGAGCCGTGTGATTCAATGTGTTCGGGGGTAAGGTTGGTGAAAACTAAAGCATCGATTTCTATAAAGCGGTGGCGGAATTGTTTAGCTCCCTCAGAAGTCATCTCTAATACAGCGTGGGTGCAGGAAGCTGAGACTGCGTCACGCAAAAATTTCTGCACAAAAAAGCGTCCGGGCATTGTCATCTTGTACAGGTTTCTTTTTTTATCTTCCCCAATCTTAAATTGGATAGTAGAAAGAGAAGCTACTTTGTGTCCGTTGGTTTCTAGAATGCGGGCGATTAGTTCAGTCACTGTCGATTTTCCTTTGGTACCAGTGACCGCAATCACCATAATTTCGCGCGATGGATGTTTGTATAAAATACTGGCAGCATAAGCCAAAGCTAGGTGGTAGGGCGGTCGGATTAGTTCCAAAACAGAGCGCGGAAAAAGATTCTTTAAACCTATAAAAAGCTTTGCAAACATAAGCTAAGTATACGGACATTATCCGTTTTTGCCAAAATACAATAAGAGTGCTCCGGTTAGAATTTAGGTCCTTGCTTGAGGACCGACTGAATCAAGGTTTTGGCGTCTAGGCCGGGGTCCATGTTTGTTACGTAAACCCGGGCTTCTTTTTGTTCGTAACCAAGGGTAGTGAGGGCGTCGATAGCATCGATCTGCGCGCTAGAGAGATTATCTATCGGGGTGATACTGTTTATATTTGGAGTGGTTAGCGGGTCGATTTTTCCGGCTAAATGAGTCACTATGTTACTGGCGGTCTTTTTACCAATACCGGCAACTTTATGGAGGTGGTCAGCATCCTGGAGCAGGATAGCGGTGGCTAAAAGGTCTGGATCGGCCTGACAAAGTATCTGGAGAGCAGACTTTGGTCCGATTTTAGGAATGGTTAAAAGAAGTTCAAAGTAGGTTAGTTCATTTTCCTCAGAGAAACCATATAAATCAAGGGCATTCTCGCGTACCGCTAAATGCGTATGGAGTTTAATAGTTTCACCGACCACATAACTATGTCGATTAGTATTACTTCTCACTAGGTAACCAATACCATAGACCAAGACCACTAAGTCTAAATCTCGTTGCTTTTGCAGCGTGCCTTCTATAAATCTAATCATATTTAAGTTAGCTCATTGTACAACAGTCAAGGGAAAGAAAAAACTGGCCTTGCTTTTTCAACCACTATGACATATAGTATTGCCACTAAATAAATCATATGCCGATAACAAAAGGAGCTGAAAAAGCAAACCGTCAATCAGAAAAAAAACGTATTTTTAATATTCGTCGTAAGAACGTGATGAGTGATGTCGTAAAGAGTGTAAACAAAGCCATCACCGCCGGTGATGCTGCCAAAGCCAAGGAGCTTTTGCCGAAGGCCTACCAGGCTATCGATAAGGCTGCTAAGCGTGGAGTTATCAAGGATAACACCGCCGCGCGCAAGAAGTCTCGCCTCACGGCCAAGGTTAAAGCGGTCAAGTAACTACCCCAAAAAAAGCCCCGAACTCCGTTCGGGGCTTTTTTGTTCTTGACGGGACTGGTGAGAGGATTATCATAGCGGAAGAACATTAATTAGGTAATTATTTTTATATGGCAACCACTGGTATCTATCTTAATTTTGCACGCACTACCCAAGACGCATTCTTGTTTTATCAATCGGTGTTTGGGGGTGAGTTCGAAGGCGGAATTTCTCGAATGGGAGATATGCTTGTTACAGACGACATGCCAGAGATAGTCGAGGCGGATAAAAACCTGGTTATGCATGTGGCATTACCAATTCTCGGTGGAGTGTTACTCATGGGAACTGACGCCTCTGAGTCCATGGGTTTCAAAGTAGAGCCGGGTAACAATATTTATATTTCACTCCATCCCGACACCCGAGGGGAGGCCGATCGTCTCTTCGCGGTTTTGACTGAAGGTGGAAAGGCTGAGATGCCGATGCAAGAAATGTTTTGGGGTGACTACTATGGTTCACTCACCGATCAGTTTGGCATTCAGTGGGTGATTAATTGCACGGGTACGGAATAATCGTGAGACTGGGTAAGGGCGTTACGTCGTGGTAGCTGGTTTTGGAATACAGGAGTATACTGACTAGGCTGCGGTTTAGTAGCATAAACAAAAATAAATATATGGCTGAAGACGAAAAAGTCGAACCAACCACGCCGGCTGCTACACAGACCGAGACTACTCACGAAAATGAAGTGACCCAGGTACATCTCCCTGAAGAAACTGAAGATGATAAAAAAGAGAATGAGGATGATGAAGATGGTGAGGAGGCGTAAACGTTTGATCTAAAACAAAACCCGCCCGACGTAAACCAATCTCACAAAAAGTGGACACCAAAAAGTGTCCACTTTTTGTATCTCTTGTGCTATGGCCGATGCTTAGATGTCACCTTCGGCCATTATGGTATGAAAAACAATGTCCGCAACTTTATATCGCCACCAGCTTTCTCGATTTAAATTTTAACTTCAGCTGATCTTCAGCATAGGAAGAGCTATACTACACGCATGCATATTGTACTAGTTGAGGACAATACCGTATTGGCAAAATCGATTAATGTTGTACTGCTCCGTGAAGGGTACACTACGACGTTTTTTGATAATGGTGGCACTGCTCATGCCTGGCTTTTGAACAATCAGCTTTCGTATGACCTCGTAATTCTCGACGTGCTGCTGCCGGAGATGAACGGATTTGAAATCTGCCGAGAACTACGAGACAAAAACATCAAAGTACCGATACTTATCCTAACCTCAAAAACTGCCCCCGAAGACACCGTGGAAGGTCTCGACTGCGGCGCTGACGACTACCTTAAGAAACCTTTCTTGTTTGACGAACTCCTTGCTCGCCTCCGTTCACTGCTTCGGCGCCAGCCCGAAATTGTTGCGTTCGAGATGCATATCACACCTGACATAACACTTGACGCCCACGCACATAGGGTATTTAAAAAAGGTATTGAGGTGCATCTCACGGCAAAAGAGTTTGCGCTTCTCGAATATTTTGTACATCATCCGAATACTCTTCTCACTCAGCAACAGCTTTACGATCACGTGTTTGATTTTGCAGAAGTCCAATTGAGCAACACGATTGAGGTTCACATAAAAAATTTACGAAAAAAATTACGAACAGAGTTTGAACTGCCGCTCACGACACTGCGCAATTCTGGCTATCGCTTTGACTATGAATAACGACTTTACTACAGCCCGCCGCTCATTAATTACTACCTACCTTCTCATCGTAGGCAGTGTCATTGTACTTTTTTCTTCCCTCGTCGTGTACCAAACACACGATTCTTTTTCGGACCCGGTTGTAAAAACCGATGCGGAAATTGTAATCGGCGCGCACGAAGCGCGTTTCATCGCAGAAACAATACGACCAGGTGCTGTATTTGAAGAATCAGAATACGAAATTGAACGTAATGAATTGTATTTTACGGTTTCTTTTGCAGATGACAGCGAAGTTAAGGTTAATTTAATGAACGGGGAAGCGCATGTTCCCGAAGATGAGAGCGGGTTTGTCGAAACACTCACGGATGATTTTGAAGAAATAGTCGGCTGGATTGCGCTGGTGGTCTTTCTTCTGGCCGCGCTCGCCTCTATATATGTTGCAAACAAAACTCTTGCACCGATTGCTCGTAATATGAAGAAACAAAAACAATTTATCTCTGACGCTGCACACGAATTACGAAATCCACTTGCTGCGCTTCATGCCCGAATCGAATCCGCACTCCTGGTTGGCGGCCGCGAATCAAAAAAAGAAGTGCTCGATGATCTGCTCGGTGAAACTAAGCGTCTTATTTCTGTGAGCGAAGCGTTGCTGGCACTTGAACGTGGAGAACAAAAAAAGAAACGAGTAGAAATTCAGTCAGTTCACTCTGTCCTTATGCGAACTATTGAGCGTCTTCAACCGCTTCTGAAAGAAAAAAACATTAGCGTAGCAACGGAAATAGAGAGAGAAGTATTACATATTGATATCTACGACTTAGAAACCATTCTATATAACTTACTCCACAACGCGATTAAGTTCAGTAATACCGGCAGCGCAATTACCGTGTCGTGGACAAACAAAAAACTTTCAGTGTCCGATACTGGCATTGGTATCTCCGTGGAGCATATCTCGAATATCTTCGACCGGTTCTACAAAGTAGACACTGCGCGTGGAGGCGGCGGAAGCGGTTTGGGACTGGCACTCATAAAAGAAATTGCAGATGTTTATGGAGCCACAATGGATGTCAAAAGTGCGGTAGGAAAAGGTTCAACTTTTTCCATTGCGTTTAAATAAGACCCAAAATGCTTCAGGCTCTATTCAGGTTAATTCTTTATAATTATGACTATAAGGTGAATAGCTAGCACCTTATTCTACATGATTATTAATTATAAAAATAACTTTATGAAAACCATACAAACCTATACCGTAGCATTGAGCACGATTGTAATTGCGTCGCTTTTGATGTTTGCGGCATCGTTCACTACTACATTTGCAGCGACAGATATCGACGACGAACCGACTATTGGCACTCCGAAAATCACGGAATCTACAGCATTAGGAATTGCCAATGAAGCATATACCGGCGCGGGCACCTTTTCTGATATTGAACTCGAGATGGAAGACGGAGTACTCGTTTTTGCAATTGAATACACAGAAAAAGATGGTAACGAAGTTGATATCAAAGTTGATGCAAAGACAGGTAAAGTTGTGCTGATAGAAAGCGACAAAGACGAAGCAGTGGACGACGACATAAACGATACTGAGGAAGACGAAGAAGTGGAAAAGATTAGAAATATGCAGACGCTCATAAATCTTCTTAATCAGTTGGTTGCCCTTTTACGCCAACGGGGAGTGTAAATTTCTGAGATAGCAGAGACAAAAAATAGACGTTCGAAATGAGCGTCTATTTTTGTAGGGTAGCGGGTCGCAAGACTCGCTTAATCTTTTGGCTTGAAATAGTGGTACTCTGGTCACACCGGCACTTAATTCCAAATTCCTCCCTACAGTGACATAATACGCACCAGCCTTAGAACTAATATGTATACGACCTTAAAACAATACTTTGGCTACGATGAGTTTCGCCCACTCCAAAAAGAAATTATTGAGCGCGTCTTAGACAAAGACGATTGTGTCGTCCTGATGCCAACTGGCGGCGGCAAATCTCTCTGTTTCCAGCTCCCTGCTCTAATTTTGCCAGGCATAACTATTGTTATTTCCCCGCTCATTTCTTTGATGAAAGATCAGGTCGATGAGCTTGTGGCCAGTGGAGTAAGTGCGGCCTTGATAAATAGCAGTCTCCTGCAGAGCGAAATAAGTAACGTCATCACTCGGGCAAAAAACGGTGAAATTAAAATTCTGTATATTGCCCCCGAACGACTTGCCTTGGCAGATTTTGAAGCCCTTCTCCATACCCTTCCAGTGCAACTATTTGCCATTGATGAGGCACATTGTATTTCGGAATGGGGTCATGATTTTAGACCGGAATATCGTAACCTGAAGTACCTGCGTATAAAATTTCCTACTATTCCCATTATTGCTCTCACGGCCACCGCTACCGAAAAGGTCCGCGCTGATATTATCAAACAATTAAACTTGCTCACGCCACGCATTTTTATCTCTAGTTTTAATCGGTCCAATTTGAGTTACGAAGTCTTACCAAAAAAAGACTCCCTCACAACTATCCTGACTCTCCTTAGTACCATACCAAATCAAAGCGCTATCATTTACTGCTTTTCGCGCAAGGACACAGAACAATTAGTGGAGAAACTACAGCAACACGGACTTAACGCCGCCGCCTACCACGCCGGACTAACAACGCAAAAACGAAGCGAAAACCAAGACCGTTTTATTCGCGACGAAATACATATAATGGTTGCTACTATTGCTTTTGGGATGGGTATTGATAAACCAGATGTCCGTCTGGTAATTCATCATAGTCTCCCCAAATCTGTTGAGGGATACTATCAAGAAACTGGCCGAGCCGGGCGCGACGGACTCCCGGCCCGCTGTGTCCTTTTATTTTCTGTGGCGGATAAATTTAAACATGAATTTTTTATCAGTCGGATTTCTGACGAAAAAGAAAAAGA
>JAYTMA010000026.1:0-5134 GCA_043728975.1 bacterium | reverse complement strand
TAGGTTTTCATATAAACCACGTGCGTAGCTCTGAAAGATACCCCGCCTCATGTAGCGGAGCGGAATGAGGTTTATGCTCTGCATCGGGGAGTTTCATTTTTTCTAGTTGCATCCATAAATAATTCTCCAAATTTGGCTAAATTTTTATCACCGACACCATTTATATCCAAAAATGCCTGGTCTGTTTGTGGTCTGTGGGTGGCAAATTCCCGGAGAGTATTATCACCAAAGATAATATATGGTGGCACTTTGAGACGATCAGTCTCGCTTGTTCTAGTGCTGTCGCATAACTTCAAATAATGAAGTGTCGTAGTTCATGGTGGTCTCTCCAAATTCAGTATAGATGACGAAGAATTTATGAAAGAGAAGGCTGAGTTGAAGAAACAACCAAAAAACTTAAGCTTCATCGAAATTCAACTGAGGACCGAGCTGTCATTAACCTTGAGCTGACAGAAAAGACATTTAACATGCGCCCGGCATGCCCGCTACGGCTTTGCAAATGGAGACGTTAGAAAGAAAAGGGAGATATTCTCCGCACTTGGTCAGAACTTTTCTTTGAAAGACAAAATAGTGAGTATTGAAACCAATGAATGGCTAGTACCCATTTGAGGAAATGTGTCTAGGGTGGCTTGGTGAAGCAAAAAGAGTGTTTGACTAATATTGTACAAAATGTACAATATGAATATGAAAACAATCACTACAACAAACGCGCGTAAACAAATAGCTAAGCTCATCGACACTGTTCGGGAAACAGGAGATGTTTTTGCGATTGGTAGACGAAATCAACCCGAGGTGCTACTCATAAAGTTTCCAAGTGAATATAATCCTCAATTAAATGATATTACAAATGTAAATACTTATTCCGAAAGCTTTTCATTTCTAGATAAAGAACCCGACCTTTATTCAGTGGCTGACTTAAAAAAGTCCTATGTATAAAAAAGGAACAATAATCCTTGTCCCTTTTCCATTTACAGATCTGTCTGGAAATAAAGTCCGTCCAGCAGTAATTGTTTCAAAAAATAAAATCGGGAGTGATGTTGTCGTAGTGTTTATTACTTCTCAAACCAAGTTAAAGGAGAAGCATCTTGTTGTGGTTAAGCCTGAAGAGGGTAATGGTCTCAAAGTCACATCTAAAATTGTCTGCTCAAAGATAGCTACTTTAGACGCCAAAATTGTGTTAGGTGAGCTCGGTACAGTATCTAATACAATACAAAATCAAATGGACACAGAACTAAGAAAAGTTCTAGGTCTCTAATTTTATACATACTGAAATAAGTAGCAAGGACAGTAGGGCGGCTATCGGGGTAATCTTTCCCTACGGGAACGGTACACTTTTCGTATCGTGCTTCGCTTTGCTCGTGCGATAAACTCCATCTCTTCGATTCTCGAACGGAAGCAAAGCAGTTTGCTTCCTTAGCCGCCCAGACATGAGAAAAGCCCCTTTCGGGGCATCTCATGCTGGGCGGCTATCGGGAATCGAACCCGAATCGAAGGCTCCACAAACCTCAGTGTTAACCGTTACACCATAACCGCCAGATTTTGTTGTTCGGGACTCCTTGCGGGGGAGTCCGTAACGCGCTAGTTATACCTATTTTTTAGTAAAAAGTCGAGCCTTTTGGTTGCTCTGATTCTGCGGTGGTGCTACACTTATTGTTGCTTATGGACCACGATGCTTTGCTGGTCACTTTATTTTTTACTTTCATGCTTGGGGCAGGGGTTGGTTTCTATCTAACTAAAGTATTGCTGTAACTGATTATTATCTAGTAAGATAAGACCAAATGTTAAAAAGTAAAATCGCTACTACCGGAGCCGTTATTTTTTTGCTATTTGGTTTGGCTCTTTTTTCCCCTGTCTTTGCCCAAGAACTGCATCAAGATGTACAAGAAATATTGAAAGCGGAGGTGCTTGAGGTGGTAGCTGAGTATGAACGAGATATCATGGGGACACAGGCCACGACCACGGTCCAGGAACTCCGCATCATTCTGAGGGAAGGAGAACGAGCCGGGGAAGTGGTCAGGCTTGAGAACGACTTAATAAAGTTGACTCCCGGGGACGATATTTTTGTCATCAGAATGGGCAGTATCGATGGGACAGAATACTTTACCTTTAAGGATATTGAGCGCCGTCCGCCGTTACTTTTTCTAGTGGCTATATTTGTCGGTCTGGTTATTTGGCTATCAGGGATGCAAGGGGTTCGAGCGGTTTTGAGTTTAGGGCTTAGTATTACTGCTATTTTGTTTGTCCTAATTCCAGCTCTCAAACTTGGCTACTCACCAGCATTAGTTAGTCTTGCGATTGCCGGAGTTATCTTGGCCGTCACACTCTTCTTTACCCATGGTTTTAAGCCTCGAGTAGTAGTAACGTTTCTGGGAACCTTTGGGGCGGTCTTTATCACCTGTATTATTGCTTGGGTTTGGGTGGAGTGGATGCGCTTTACAGGCTTTAGCGACGATTCTTCGGTTTACCTAAACTTTGCTACGGGTGGAAAAATTGACCTGCCTGGCCTACTCCTGGGCGGAATCATTATCGGACTTCTTGGTGTTCTAGATGATGTCTCTATTACTCAAGCTTCAGTCGTACAGGAACTCAAAGGAGCTAATCCTGGACTTGGTTTTAGGGCTCTCTATACTAGAGCCCTGCGCGTTGGTAAAGACCACGTTGGTTCTTTGGTTAATACCCTAGCCTTGGCTTATGCTGGGGCAGCTTTACCACTTTTGTTGCTCTATTCCTATTCAGAGTCATCGGTGTGGGAAATCTTAAACCAAGAGGTAATCGCGGCGGAGGTAATAAGAATAGTAGTCGGAAGTATTGGCTTGATCTCGGCGGTACCACTTACTACCGCTTTGGCGGCTTGGTATTTTAGGGATAAGGTAGTGGAAGAAGGGGATAGCAATGGCCACTCTCATAGTCACGGACATAGTCATATCAACCATGATGTAAAGGAATGTGATTGTAATGATGGTAATCACAAACATGATTGATTCTTTAGTTAAAATTAGACTAGATTAAGTTAATATTATTAATTGATATTATATATGAAAGATTTCATTCAGGAATTTAAAGCCTTCGCTATGCGGGGGAATGTGGTGGACTTAGCAGTGGCGGTCATCATTGGTACGGCTTTTGGGAAGATTGTTACTTCCTTGGTAGAAAACATTGTGACACCACTCATTGGGGTACTCTTGGGTGGGGTGAACTTTAGCACGCTCTCGTTTACCTTGGGTAAGGCGGTGGTAAAATATGGGGTATTTATCCAAAGCGTATTTGATTTCCTCGTCATCGCTTTAGCTATCTTTGTAGCGATCAAAGCGTTGAGCAGGTTAAAAAAGAAGGAGGAGGCAGCGCCTGAGCTAGAGATGCAGATTGAGCCGACTGAGGAAGTTAAACTTTTGCGAGAGATTCGCGATAGTTTGAAGAGATAACGTTCAGTGTCTTAATTTGTCTACCCAAAAAGCTGGACCAAGGTCCAGCTTTTTTGTGTTGACAAAAAGTATTATATGACGTATATTCTAAAAATCCCAAAAAGGAGGTCCCCGTGCACGATAAAAATGCGCCGACCCCTCTTTTGGGCTCTGCGATATTACAGTTTTGTGCCGGGGACATCCTCGCGCACCTAATTCAAATAAGGTCATATCTCTTACGAGATGACCTTACCCCGCTTGAGCGACAAGGTGCGGAAACGCAGCATGACCTGCTCCGAAAGCAAGCGAATAGCTTGCTCCAGGCAGCCAGAGAGCTCAAACAGCTCAGAGAGATGGCATCAAATAAACCAAGTGGGTCTGCCCTACGACTGGTTAAATAAGCCTCTCAACGAACAGCTCATCACCCATTACCACCGAGCCTCTTATCCGGGCACGATGGTAAAGAGGCCGAGTTTTCAACTGGTCTCGCCGCCCTTTCTTCTAGACAGTAGACAGGGCGGTTTCTTATTAAGACTTATGTATAATAGATACTAGACACTTATTAATATTTTTTATTTTTAATTTATGATTTCTTTTGAAGGTAAACACGCCAGAGGACACGAAGCGGAACCAACACATCACGATGCAGATGAGGTCCGTAAATTTTTGAGCGGTGTTGAAGCAGTAGATTTAGAAGTAGAAGTAGTAGAAGTAGGTGTACCACATGCAGAAGCGCTCGCTACTTTTCAGCACGATTTGTCAGAGCTTGATGATATGAGTGGGGTTGTTGTAACTGAAATACATGACCCGCAAGCGCTCGCTGAATTTCAAACTGGTCAGCCAGAGCAATTATCCCCCATCTTAATAGAAGCTCAGAAATATTTGGCTAGAGCAATGGATTTGAAGGATGAGATTGAAAAAAAGACAATAGAGTTGCAAGACACAACCGATGAAGCCGAAAAGCTGGATTTGGAGAGGAAGTTAGATGAATTGGTTGGTGAGCATGCGATAGTATTAGAGGCGGCGGACCAATTAATAAATAAAGGTGTGATGGGCGGAGGGGAGGATAGAAAAGCAGCCTAAGGCTAATAAAAGAGTTGGTGTAAATAAAACTAAAGCCAGACACTGTCTGGCTTTAGTTTTATTTAGTAAGCCCATATTTAGCTGTTAGGTCATATAAATTTTAAGAAATCGTTATTAATTAGGAGACAAACCCCAGTTTTTTCTTGACGACTGACGACTAACTATGCGGACTTAGAGTAAAAGTGGGGGTCGGGTTTAGTTATCCACATCATTTTCCCCGATGGCTAACGGACTAACATTATTTTAAGCCGTCTAATCAAAAATAAGCCTTTTTTAAATCGTGGTATTATCAAGGAACGCACGAGTTTCTACACCCGTGTGTCGGGGGTAGCTTAGACACAAAACTTTTTGCACTACTATCACAGATAGGGCAGGCTGTTTCTATCGTACCCATATCTTTCCCAAACCTAACTGCGGCCATTGCTTATACACCAATGCACCCACCACCAATTACGTTTGTGAGAGATTACTCGAGGCTTTAATTTTTAATAGTTTCTTAATTGCAGTATGGACATCAAAAATATTCGTAAGCGCGATGGTTCGATTAAGCCATTTGATATTGATAAGGTGCAGAGCGCCATTCTTAAAGCTCTTTACGAAACAGAGGAAGGGGAAGTGGCGGACGCCAAAAAGGTCACTGATCTGACGCT
>JAYTMA010000025.1:0-1435 GCA_043728975.1 bacterium | reverse complement strand
GTAAAGGACAGGACAAGATGCAACTACGGTGCATCGATTCTCAATTAACTTCTGATTAGTTACAGGCAAAGCATAAGGTTTAGCATGCAGTGTTGCATGCTGCAGAGGGACTCTATTGTACGAACAAGAACGGGTATTCAGTTCTCTACTCAACATGGAGTTGGAAATAGCACAGTAGAGATCTCTAAAATTATAGGTCCTGAGTTATATACTATTCTATATGATATTAATACCTGAATACACCACACACATCATTTATGTGTACGTACTTGTATAATAATCATAAATAGTGAAACGGTTATTGGTACCTAGCGGTTGGCTGAGGAAGCGTCGTATATGGTAGAATACTTGCAAGCTAACTATCATTTCGGTTAAGTACTAACTATACTAAAAACACGGATTCCTTATATGGATATCGTGACACTCCCCTAAGTTAGGATTAAGTGATTTGGATTGCTAAGACTCTTACGATCGGATACTGAGTGTATGTGTAAGTACTGAAGAATCAAAACGTACGTCACATGTACGGTGTAAGTACTAACATAATTCAGGATACAATAACTCAGATATGCGTCATTCATTTTATTTTATTTCATTTTATTATTCCGAATTATTTCTATCTAATATCGAGTTCGTCAAATAATCAAAGGTCTTCTGGGGAACACGTTTAGTTCCTATGTCTGAGTTATTTTGTGCCGAATCTACTTTAATGATTTCACATGTACCATCAGCAACCTTTTCTTTGAACCAGTTCTCTGATATATCTAGGTGCCGAAGTCCTCGTGTCATTTGTAGTATTTTTGATGCATCTACGCAGGCTTTGTTATCTTCTTCAATAATAGTTGTTTCTTGTTTCCAACCCATTGTTGTAAGTATGCCTCGATTGGCAATGATTTCCGCTTTGAGTGCGTGGTTGACTGCTTTAATTTCCGACTCTGCGGTAGAAGTTGCCACGCTCCCCTGATCCGTTGAACACCAACATATCAATGAGCCTCCGAGGTATCCAAGGAATGATGTCTGGGAGTGCATGTTATCCATATTTCCGGCTAAGTCTGCATCGCATTGAAATCGCAACTGGAGTACCTTTGTCATAGATTCTATGTCATAGGGTCCGTCTGATGATCTGAAGATCAGTCTATCCTCCTTTGAGTGTTTTACAAATCTCACGAGATGCTTTATGAACTCAATGTGTCTGGGGCCAGGGTTGTTACTGTATCTTGACAGTACGTTAAGTGCATACATGATTGTCACCATTGTGTGCACCATTCCATACATAAGTTGTCCCACTACTCTTCTATACGGATATTTTTGACAGGATTCACGTTCTGAGTCCGTCGCATTATCTTGCTTAGATAGATTTGGTAAACTCACTGGATACGGTAGTTTTTCTCCCTTAGCTCCGGTAACATTTAGTTCTTTCAAGATGTCATTTATC
>JAYTMA010000024.1:0-1144 GCA_043728975.1 bacterium | reverse complement strand
TTTGCGTCAGCATGTCAGGTGGTTCATAGATCACTGTTCGTGTTGTCAGAAGATGAGCATGTTGAAGATTCCACTTCACGCACATGGCTTTTCGACTTCCACTTACACACCTATGGAATGCCTAAACATAGACGTCATAGGACCGTTTACAGACGGGGTACGTACTAGTTATAATAGATAAGTTCAGAAGATGGGTAGAGCTGTTTCACACGGAAGATGCTACTGCACTTTCGACAGCTAAATGTCTCTTGCAACATTTCGGTCGTTTCGGCGCACCTCTTCAACTCCGTTCTGATAATGGGCCACACTTCATTCCCGAAGTTATCAAAGAGCTTTTATCTCTTATTGGCACTCAACATTGTTTAACGTTAGCTTATTCATAAGAAGAGAACGCTATTGTTGAGCGCATGTATAAGGAAGTTAATAGACACCTTCGTGCATTAACTTTTGATAATTTAACACTTGAAGATTACAAAACATCACTACCATTTGTGCAACGAATTTTAAATTCCAACCATAGTGATCGTTTAAAAATCTCTGCTTCGCAGTTACTTTTTGGAAATGTACTGAAACTTGACAGAGGTATCTTTTTACCTCCTGCTGAGCGAAATGTTACTGATGACAAACCTTTGTCAAAACGTATGAGCAAACTACTCAAAACGCAAGATAGTCTTCTAAAAGCTTCTGCTAAAGAACTTCTTCGCACAGATTTGCTTCATCAAAGTCAGTCTCAAATCAATCATCATGTAGAGTATCCCAAAGACTCTTATGTCTTAGTTCACTATCGCGATGGCTCTCCTCCTTCACGTCTTCACACGCATTGGAGAGGTCCATTAAAGGTCATTAGTGGCGAAAATTCGCGCTACACTTTGTACGACCTTGTCACTCAGAAAACATCAGATTTTCATGTATCTGCCATGAAACCATTTCTTTTTGACCCAGCAATCACAAATCCGTTAGATGTCGCACGACGTGATCATATGGAATACTTCGTTGAAGAAATCCTTGAACATCGTGGCAAACATCAACGTACCCAAATAGAGTTTTTAGTCAAGTGGTTAAATTACCCTTCTGACAAAAATACTTGGGAACCATACTCAAGTCTTCGTGATGTTGATAAACTTCATGATTATTTACGTCATAA
>JAYTMA010000023.1:0-1333 GCA_043728975.1 bacterium | reverse complement strand
GAAGATCGCGATGCTCTCGTCTGTGATCGGTAGGTGTTTGATGCATCGTACCATATACACAACCTTTGCATGCACCCTGTTGTTCGGACGCAGCTTCCTCGGAGCATTTTGCTCCCGTGGAGTTTTTGAGATGCCAGGCCATGCCTGCATTGCCAGGATGTCCGGTAACCATATGAACATGATCATACAATGAAACAGGTTTGAACTGAGTCAAGTATAATTGTAATGGTATTGTAGTCGTCTTATGGATAGACTTATTAAGAGGGATAGTTTGATTGGAAATAGGCATTTGGGAGGTCGGATTTATAAGAGGAACTTGGACTGTATTATTGACTGGTCCATTATTGTAGTTATCATCAGGACCTTTAGAGACATAGACACCATTGGATAAAAATCCACGAACTATTTCTTTTCCATGTTCATGCATGAGTTGCATGGGGTGACGTACGCTTGCTATTGTGAAGCAACGTAGACCTTCAGATGTTATGAAAACACCATTGGGTTCACCGGAGATACCACCATGACAGAGTTCAGAGATAGATATGAGAGTTTCTTTCATACCGGGCATTAATATTATATCGAGACCAAGAGGGCCATATTTGCCTGATGCTTGGGAAGTAACTGGTGGTCCAAAAGCTGGAGTAGCCTTGACACCATTACCGTATACGATATTATCAATGAGAGATGCATCAGAAGTTGCACAGGTAGAGGCACCAGAATCAAAAATAATTTGATGAGGAGTTTGTTTTATAGCTTTAAGTTGAGAAGTGGTACGAAGAACATTCAGATTATAGTAGTAATCGAAGAAAGTCGTATCTAGAGTTTCAGGAGTGACTGGATGATAAATATCCGGAGGGACATGTACTATTTCTGGAGGAGGAATTTCTTCAATTATTGGTGGGACAATATTTTCAATTTCATTTTCATTATTATTTTGATTCTCAATGTCAATTTCTTGTTGGAGTTCATTGAGAATATTGTCAACTTGTATTGCAACATCGACGGCGACAGGAGGGTCACTTGGATCATCAACTGTTGAATCAGTATCATAATTCTCAAAACGATGTCTTTCTGCAGCCATTTTCTCTTCGATAGTGTAGTCGCGGCCGGATTCGAGTACGAAGAATCCGGGTAAAGACGGTATGCTGGAGTAAACTGTTAGGTTAGTTACAGTTTGTGAAAGAAGCGAGCAAGCAGCTAACAACAGACACAAACGATAGGCTACAAGGGTGCTGATGCTGATGAGCGTCCGTTACCGGTGGACAGTTGATGTGGATGAAAATAGACTATGGGTGCGTGAATTATATACATACGTGAATATATACAAACGTGT
>JAYTMA010000022.1:0-2136 GCA_043728975.1 bacterium | reverse complement strand
GGGCTTTATCACGGAGATTGCGGATAAACAATTTGGACAGTATTTAGAAGAACTCGGGGGGGCCTTTTCCTTTATTTGTGCACCATTTAAGCTCGATGTCCGCCTGGCGCTGGCAGTAAGTTATGACTATCAACGCGTTAACGGTCAAGCCCCTGGTAAATCTAAGTCTTGTACTTTAAGTGGAGCCATAGAAAATGTTAACAAGTTTATTGATGGCACAGAAAAATTTGTGGAAACCGGTGGCTGGAAAAGTTTCTTTGCGGTCACCCAAAATCCTCAAGGTTTGACGCCATTTGGAAGTATTATATCGGCCCAGGCAGAGATGAGCGCTCGCATTGTCAATGCTCGTGGTGAGGAATTAAAACTCCTAGATTATGGTTCTGGTTTTCTCTCCAGCAAGATCTGTGAAGCGGTCGGCGGTTCAACCGCCGCCAAAGCGAGAAAAAATTGTACTATTACTACACCCGGTAAAGTGATAAACGAGGCTTTGACTTTCCAAACCTCTACCGGTCCACAGTCACTGATATCGGCCGATGAAATAAACGAATTAGTTAGTGCGCTATTTGCCCAAATCACCCAACAAGCCATCACCGGGGCAGCCGGACTCTTAGGACTATCTGGCGGATCTGGGTACACCTACAGTGGCCAAGCCTACACCACAGAGCTAAGTCAATCCGCCGGATCACTTAGTCCAGACAGACTAAAAACTTTGATTGAAGACGCTATCGATATAGAAAATGAGTATCAGGCGCTGATTTTTTTCTATGAACCACAATTTGAAGCCTATGTTCTTGACCTGACTAATAATCTACAACAACGAAACCGTGCCGCCGATATTCTTGATGAAATGGATCTAACCCTACGAGAAATTGACGAGGCTCTGGGTGACCCCTTGCGCCCAACCCGTGGTTCCCTTTATGGCTTACTGGAACGGTTTAACGCCATGATGGCTACCGCAGTAAATCCAACGACGATGCAAGAAATCACCAATGATTATTCTAATAACCGTAACTTCCACTCGGCACCAGAAATTGAAGGAAAGGAAATAGCTTGGTCGGCCTTCTTGGAATAATTCAACGCCTCAATCATGCTTACCAGTCTTAGTAAAAAACTAAACCAAAAAAATACTCTAATAGTATTACTCGGTTTACTAGTACTGGTAACCTTCCTACCAAACGTCACCTACGCTAATCTCCTAGAATCTTTCCTCTGGGGCTTGGTCAACAGGGTCTTCGGCTGGATGGTCTGGCTCAGTGGCATGCTCCTTGATTACTCAATCAATAGCATGGTAGTTGGTTTTGGTGAAATGTATGCCACTAGTGGACTAGGATTAACTATCGATACCCTATGGGTGACGGTGCGAGATATTTTTAACCTCACTTTTATCTTTGGGCTGGTCTTCATTGGTCTGCGGATGATTTTCGGAAGTGATAGCAATACCAAGAAACTTCTAGTCTCGATTATCCTCGCCGCTCTCTTAGTAAACTTTAGTCTGTTTATCACTAAGTTTGTGGTTGACTTCTCCAACATTGCTGCTGTACAGCTGGTAAATGCTTTTCCGAAAGATGCTAGCGGTGTTCCCAGTGTCTCCGGCGAGTTTATGAAACTAATGGGCCTAACTAGTGTCTTAAACTTTACTAGCGGTGCCGGAGCGGACTTTTCAAATATGACTGGCGTCGGGAGTATTGGCTATATTTTTGGCACGATGTTTCTCTACATCATTACGGCTTTTGTCTTCTTTGCTGGCGCTTTACTACTGATCATTCGCTTTGTGGTGCTCAATATATATATGGTATTGTCTCCCTTCATGTTTATTGGTTGGGTTTTCCCTTCAATGGAAAAGTACTCCAAGGAGTACTGGAGCGGCTTCTTGAGTCGTTGCTTTGTTGCCCCGGCCTACCTTTTGATGATTTACTTTTCTTCAAAAGTTTTAGTCTCTTTCTCTGTTACAGGTGGTGGTGGAGCAAACTCACTCAGTACTATGTTCACCAAGGCTGCCCCAGCATCTTTCGCAGCAGTTTTTCCGCCCTTTATCCTCACTGCCATCTTCCTCATAGCTGCCATCGTCGTGGCTCAAAAAATGAGTGCCACTGGCGGCTCAGCTGTCATCTCTTTCCAAGATAAGATGATGAAGAA
>JAYTMA010000021.1:0-7321 GCA_043728975.1 bacterium | reverse complement strand
TTCATCTTATCTCATATCGTAGCGGAAGTAGTAAAACGAAAGAAAAAATTACCTGGTGCGTAGTAAAGGGTAGACAGTACAGAAAAGACGGCTAGTTTTGCTAGCCGTCTTTTCTAATTTCTAGGACGTAGTTCTAACCTTATTCATCTCATTTACTAAAAAGAGTATATCAATACTTCGTTCTGAATAATTTAAAAATTCTTCTAGAAGGCCGGGCCGGTCATATTTTTTTCCATATTCCTTGGCCAGTAAAACCGCCTGAACTTTATCTAACTGGTTGGCGTAGCGAGCGACATCATCCACATTTGCTTCATATCTTTTGTATAGTAAAAACGCTTCTTCCCCTCTTGGAACATCTTTACATAATATTTCCATTGCACTAATTTCTTTTTCCCTCTTTTCATTCTGAAGCGAAATAAAATTACGCTCATCTCCCATTATTACAAGGTCACCAACAATAACTTCTGGCCAGTCATGAACTTCAATGATAGCTAATAAGTCGTCAAACTCTTCATCCGTTAGAAGGATATTTTCTCTCAACTCTATAGCCAATTTTCGAATAGCTAGAATATGTTCAGCGACATTTTCGGGCTCAGGAATTTCCCATTGTATCCAACCAGTGCGCGGTATCGCTTGAAGTGCCAACCAGATATGCTCTGTCCCTTCAGCAAAACGTAGTGGTGGTTGAATAGCTTTAAGATTCATAAGTTAAAAATTCTCCTTCTCCTACTTTAGTTACCACCCCATCCACGACCATGATTGCCGTCTCGTCATCAGTCGCATAAACCGCAACGGTAAATCTATCTTTAATCTTCTCAAGTCTCTCCTTACGTAAAGAAAAGAAACTGGAATTAAGATGAGGTACATAAGCAAACGGAAGTAATCCTAAGCCTTCTCCTTCCGTATTGCCAAAATCTTCTTCAATAAAAATTTCTTTAATAAGTTCCGCCGATAAATATTTACCTAATACCATACTGCCAGCACTGATACCCATACACACTTTATTAGGGAGCATTGTCTCTAATTCTTCTTTAATATTTTGCTCGGCAAAGACTCGCGCTAAGTAACGTTCGTCTCCACCGCCAAAACAAATCACATCAGCGGTTTTAAAATGCGGGTCCCAAATAGACTTAGTCAATCCAGCTATATCGATTAGATCAAAAGAAGCAACTCCCGCTTTAGCAAATTCATTAAGGTTTTCTAAAAGCCAGCGCTTGTCGTCACTACCAGTATTGGCCGCGGTAATGACAAAAAGTACTTTAGTTTCTGAAAGTGGTTTACCTACCAGTATTTCTAAGGCAGTGTTAATTTCTTTATTTTTAAGACCGGCTGAAGTAAGTAAAAATTTCATATTAAAAAATAAGCGTTGTTAATTTTTCTCGCACTTCAAGTAAAGTTGCGTCCGGCGCTTTACTTATAAAGCGTGCCCCTCTTTCTCGCCAAGCAACTGAACGAATATGATCGGCCAAAACAACACCCGTTACTTTTTTTGAAATCAACTCTACTTCAAAGGGATAGCCTTTTGAAACCGAAGTCACTGGACACAATACAGCTAAATTTGTCTTTTCATTATAGGCATAAGTTGAGAGTACTAACGCTGGACGTAGGTTTGATTGTTCATGACCACGAGTAGGGCTAAAATCAATCCATACTAAATCTCCAGCCTCAGGAACATAAATTTTTACCATATTTCTTTGCCTCTAGGCTCACCCCAATCAGTCTCCGCATGAAGATTATCTTTATTTATTCCAGCAACTAAAGACTCAATTGTAAAACGAGGTTTACTGACTTTTTCAATAATGATTTTTTGATCCTCAGTACTAACTTTAACGACTGATCCTGCTGTTAAAGCTTGATTATTTGCAATCTCCTTAGGTAGTCTGATGCCGAGGCTATTCCCCCATTTTTGTATTTTTGTGTTCATATAATTTAAGTATATACATTGTATATACATTTAGCAAACTATTCTAATATTAAAAGTTATCTTATCCCCCGCTTCGATCCCTTCCTTTTTGCGGACTGCCGCCTTAAGAAACAGCAAGTAGGTACTGGTACGCTTAGAACGGAAGATAGATGTCCGCCAAGAAGTCTCGCCTATTGTAGCCAAGACCGGGAGTGAACCAAAGCCACGATGTACTTCCTTAAAATTGGCATAAATCTCCTCATCAACCTTTTTGGGGATTTCCAACAAATACCAAGCCACCGTTTCACTCGGATAGCGACCAACTTTTTCAGTCATGGTGTAAGATTTCGATTGCTTGGCTTTAGTCATGTTTATTTATTCTTCTTACCTGTCACTAGTTTGCGTCTAGTTTCGCGTAACGCAATTTTAGGTAACTTACTTTCATGTATTTTAATAAATTCAGCCACGGCTTCTTTTCTTGTATCGATTTGCGAGCGCAACAGCCAAGAGATGGCTTTGGTAAGCAAAATATCCTTCTCCGACGCTAGCTGTAAAATAAGTTTAAAGGCCAGGGCATGTAACCGCTCATCGCTACTTTTTGCAGTGGGGTGAGTTAAAAACACCAGAGCCGCCCGGCGCTTATTAATATTACTATCATGAGCCAAAGCGCAGATAAACTGTTTCCATGGTTTAAAATCGAAGAGGATTTCATCAACTGAAAAAGTGTTATAGCAAAAAGCATCTATCTCAGCCCACCCGACTAGCTCACCAAGCCAGTTATCTAGAGTAGAAAAATCACAAAACTGACGAACGTCCTTACGGTAGGTCAAAATCATCGCTCCCATCGTTTTCTCTTCATGCGAACTCCCTTTAAATAGGGCCTCCGCCAACGTTAACAACTCTTTAGCTTCGCGGTTTTTGATTAAAGCTTTTATTATCTCCCGCCTTTTTGGTACCGGCACGGCATAGAAAAAGTGTTGGCTCCCGGTATAACTGGCACTAGACTGGTCACGATTACCAGTACCAGCTAAACTTTCGAGTTCTGCAACAGCGGTCTGATGGATTTCCTTCATCCTACTATTGTGCGATTTTTTTACAAAAATGCAATTTTTGACTTACTAAAATTTTCATGTTTTAGTAGAAACAGCCCGTTCTTTACAAAGACGAATATCTCACAACTTCTCAAAGGACCAAAAAATGGGCACCAACCTAGCTATAATCGCTTTCAGTTTAAGCGTCGGCTTAACAATTTCCATCGATATATTTTTCTTCACTCTAGCCAGGGCATCAGTAGAAAAGCTTGACTGGCGCAACTGGACAGTCCCCGCTGTCATAGCGCACGTAGTGCTAATGGGTATTCTTGTTGGGATGTTCTACAGCCTCAGCCATTCCTTTCAGTTCCTCCGCTTGCCACTCGGTCTACTGGGTGCCATCATTATTAGTCGATACCTCTACGAACTAACCAATGAGTGGCGCTGTGTCGAGACGAAGTGGTCTCTCACCAAAACGTTGGAGGATCGATTTGGCCAAAGCTGGCTCCTCAGCTGGCTCAAGGCCTCCGTCTTGGCAGTCAGCTGGGATTGCATTCCCGTTGCGGCCGGTATCACTGCTGAAACAGACACCTGGACGGGGTTTCAGCTCGCAAGTGGATTGTGTTTGTCATAGGTGTCGCAGTAGCAGTCGCTACACAGGCCTCACTCGTCGTTAACTGGGCAATAAGACAAGAGGGCTGGTGAAATCAACAACAACACCAAGATCGTCGGACTCATGTTCGGAAACTGGCTCGTTCTTTGCCTTCTTAGCGGTTTTTTCTTCATAGCCTTGACTAAGAGCATCGCTCCCTGGCTGAGCAACGGGGAAGACCTGGAGGTTTACCATGCTTTGCCGGCAAGTGCGGTTCTATCCGCAGTGTTCTTCGCTATTAACTGGCGAGCACTCTGGACCGAGCAAGCCAAGAAGGTTTTCTGACTAACGAAGTAACGCAAAGGCCCGGATGTGCACATGTGCATCCGGGGCTTTTTACGTCTCAATTTTCTTATCTTCTATTTTACAAGAAGATGCATTTCAAAAGAGAATTTTCAGGCGTGAGAGGTTTTTGGTTTAAGAAGAGCCCACCTTGGAACGAAGTCCGCTATATACCCAACGTATACAAACTTCATGGTTAGGTAGATCTACAGTTCCAGCGATTTGCCCTAATGGGGACAAATCGGGAACGAAATTCACAATATGTCCTTCGGGCATTTATTCATTTCACTTAAGCTTGGCGAGGTCGAGCACTTCGTCCACATGAATTTGGGAGACGAATTCTGGTACGTGCGAAACCAAAATCATGGCGCCTTTGTAGTCATGCAGTGCTTTAGCAATGACGGGAATATGACGGAAGTTGATGTGGTTGGTGGGTTCATCCAAAATAAGTAGCCCCGGCTTCTCCATGGTTAGTTTGGCAAAAGCCACCAAACCTTTTTGGCCTTCCGAAAGATTACCTACTTTGGTTTTCATGACGTCCCCAAAGAGGAGGAAGCCGGCGGCAATTCCGCGCATCTCTTCTTCTAACTTTCTTTCCATCGAATCCATCAAAGTTTCAAATACCGTTTTATCAAATTGGAGATTAGAGAAGTCTTGACGATAGTAGCCAATCTTTACTCCCGCTGTTACATGTTCCCCTTTAGCATTTCCACCCGCCAATTTTTCCAGCAGGGTCGTTTTACCAATACCATTCGGGCCGATGATTTGTAGGTGCATGCCACGTTTGAGGACCACTTCGCACTCTACTTCCTTTGGGTCATGGTTCTTGATAACGGTTACAGACGTCAGGCGCACTACCTCGAGCGGAATATCTTGGTGGGGCTCAATGGTAAACGGTCGAATGGTTTTATCTTCCTTACGCACATCGACTTTATTCTCTTCAGCTTCTTCAATTTCGTCACGCATGCGCTTGGCTACCAAACGCATCTTGCCTCCCTTATTGGCAAAGTAGTTTATCTTGTCCTTGTCAGCTTGAATTTGCTTGGCTAGACGAGCATTCTCACGCTGTTCCTTTTCTACCTGGGCGGCAATATCTTTGATCACCGTATGGTAATTACCATTGTATTGTTCGACTTGTCGTCTTTGGGTATTTAAATACAAAACTCCATGAGTGAAGGAGTTTAGAAAATCAGAATCATGAGAAATCACCAATACTGTTTTGGGGTACTCCTTCAAGAAAATAGTCAGGTGTTCTATTCCGGCTACATCTAAATTGTTGGTTGGCTCATCTAACAGTAGTACATCTGGATTTTGGATTAGGGCTTGCGCCAACAGGAGGCGCGCTTGTTGACCACCGGAGAAACTCCCGACGATTCTATCTTTAAATGTTTCTCTCTGCTTCTCCGTTGGAGTTAGATTGACTACCTCAAGCACGGCTTCAATCTTTGGGTCTATATCGTAAACCTTCTCCGGAAAACACTGCTCGAAGAAAGCCCGCACAGTAAGCTCAAGCTCCGCCCGAGGAATAATTTGCCTGGAGATGGCAATGGTGATCTTGGGTTCGATATTGATATCACCTTCATCGGGATGACGGTCGCGGGTAATTAGAGAAAAGATGGTACTTTTACCCGCACCGTTTTGCCCCATCAAAGTGAGTTTAGCGCCCCGACGCACGACAAAATTAGCCTCTTTTAGAATCGGCCGAGTAGCATCGTATTCGTATGATACGTCTTTAAAGACGACTATTCCTTCTCCACGAGACATAAGACAAGTACCATACACTATTTTTACGCCTGATGTAAGGGGGAAACCAATAATTTATTTGTTATCATTATCAATCGAAGTTGAGAATCAGTGAATTTATAGCGTATATTAATATCAAATAATTATTTACCATGGCTGAAGGTTACCAAAGATCCCCAGAAACACAAAGACAAATTGAGATGTCACAAGCAGAAGTAAGATTTAGGCGAGAGGCAATGTCTTATTTCCCTGATGGGATTTTGGATAAAGACTACACAGGGTTCATAGACGAGACAACAAAAGAACCACTGTCATCAGACCAAGAAAAGAATCGACGACTAGCTGAGCTTAATCGTATTTGTGAAGAAGGAGGAATGCTTACCAGCGGACTGACGTTTGAAAATCTTCTGGAATCTACTCTAAAAAGAATTCAGGGGGACTATGATGGTCTAAATAATGAAATAAAGAACTTAGAACTTGAAGTGGACAAGCTGTTGTTTAAGAGATAGAAATAATATTTATTCGTACCGGACCAAGTTTTGGACTTGTAACTAAATACTATTTGAAATAAACATAAAACAGCTATCTTTTAGAGATAGCTGTTTTATGTTTATTTCAATTCTGTCTTATCTTTCTTCACCTTCTTCTTTTCTTTTCGCATTCCCGTACCTTTGGCCATGTGATTATATTCTTAACTACTAAATACTTACCAATATTGTATCAAATTATTTCCCTACGGTGCAAAACGGATTGGGATTTCGAGGGCATTGTCATGTTCCGGTAAACCTGAAGGGTTGTCCTTTTTTAGAATCAAAGTACCCCTTTTCATAAAGTCAGCCTCTCCTTCGATGTATGGATTGACGAAATTTAAAGTTGCTTTAAATGGTACAAACTCCGTGGTCATCCAGTCTCCTTCAGCAGTAGCATAACCCTCAGCAATAATTACGCCATCCCAGTTGGTCAAAATAAATGGAAAGCTAGCTTCAAAAAACCAATTTCCTTTAGCCCCTCCAGTAAGCATTTCACCACTCCCAATCACACCACCAGCTACTGGGGCAGTAAGCTTTATCAAATCGGCTTTGGCTTCAATACTAGTTTGTACTTCAGATGGAACTACTGCGGGCGCTGAACAATCGAATTCACATTTTGGCCCACTACGTCCAACATAGGAACCATCCGGGCAAAGCATAGCGTCCATAGTACAAAATGAAGTGTCTGCCGGTGGCATAATACTTTCTTGAACCAAATCACTTCCCACCGGACAAGCGCTAAACTGACAACTCGGAGCTATACGAGCTACCATTGAACCATCGCTACACGTACCAAGATCCGCCGGACAAGCCACTACCTCAGTTGAATTGTTAATAAACAGACGCGCTACGCCAGTAATTATAGCAATAGCCAAAAACACGTATAATATTTTGTCTAACATATCTATTAGTATAACAAACTTAGTCCGCGATTAAACTAAAAAAAAATTTACGGTCTAAACCAGCACCAGAGGCATGAGTATGCCCTCCCCCATTTAGGGCTGTCGCTACCTGAAGGGCCGTCGGGGACTGCCCGGCACTTGAGCGCAAACTACAGCTCACAGAATCGCCGGATATTGTATACAAGATGACAGTCGATTTATTTTTTAGAGACAGTAAGTTGCCGGCTTTGGATTTATGGTTGGTCACGTTGTAAGCTAACACTTCCCAATTTTTAATC
>JAYTMA010000020.1:0-3317 GCA_043728975.1 bacterium | reverse complement strand
AGCCATCACGAATGCGAGTGTGCCGGATTTTAAAGCAGTCAAAAGTATCCTACCTAAACAAGGAGCCGTTTTTATGGACAAACTCTATGACACCAACTTCACCAATAAGCTGGTGACTGCTTTCAATTGTCATGTGGCTACAATTCAAAAAGATAACCGTAAGGATAGAGATGAAGGTTTAAACTCTTGGCGCTCTAAAATTCGTATGCCTTTTGAGAGTGTTTTTTCTAAACTAAACAAGCGAGCTCGCTATCGCGGACACCCTAAAGTTACCATGCAAGGGTTTATGCAAGCGATGGTCCACAATCTTAAGAAAGCCCTTCTCCATATTCCGCCTTCGGCCATAGGGCAGACTACCTGAATGAGGGAGTCCTGTGTCTCTTAGGTAGAACAGGGACATAAATACATACAAAACCCCTCACCTTGAAATCAATTCAAGGTGAGGGGTTTTGGTTGGTTGTTTTTTTGGGGGAGGGAAAGTGGAGTTTGGCAACAGACCCTTAACTAAGTCTATCTTAATCACAAAATATAAGCAGCCTCAGTATCATCTTGCAAACAGAGCATTAGATGAAAGATACAGGCTAGAGTTTTTCAATCTCTTTGAGGTCACGGTCGGGTATGTAGAGCAGAATAATACCCAGTACAATACCAATTAGTCCAGTTAAGTAATTATATTCACCAAACAAAATCGTATCAATTTCATCTAATACATACCAAATCCCACGCCAAATCATTACTAACCCGACCACAATAGAAAGAGTTCGGATGAAGTAACGGATATTTTTGTGTTTGTTTGGCATGGTAATTATTTTATTTTTGCTTACATTCCTACCTGAGACACGTCCCAGGTTTACTCTAGATAGACGAATAAGCTCTGGATAGATAAAAAATTATAACATCTACCACCGTCCACTGGCTCCGCCACCCCCAGAACTACCTCCACCGAAACCACCAAACCCACCTCCCCCTTCAAATCCGCTGCTTCCACCAAACATTCCTCGTCTCCCGCCTGATCCAGAGCCACCAGACCCTCCACCTTTAGATAAAAAGTAGTCAAATATTAAGCCAACAATACCAAGAATTAATCCGGAAATAATTGCCATTTTTGTAGTGCCAAACACTAGGCCAATACCTATGCCAATAACTCCACCAAGTACTCCTCCAAGCCAAAATGATTTTGTACTAGCCAGGAATACCAGTAGAAAAATAAACACATAGAATAGTGGGGTCGCTATTGAACTGATCGCATTTGAATCAAAACTAGTACTCTCTTCTTCTACGGTAGGTAGAATGGTCGTACCAGTGATAGCTTCCGTCACTTTATCAACCGCCCCTACAATCCCTGCAAAATAGTCTTCATTTTTAAACGCTGGAGTTATCACATCCCGGATTATCCAATAAGCCTGGGCGTCAGTAATAGTTCCCTCTAACCCATACCCGACCTCAATCCGCATTTCCCTGTCTTCTATGGCGACCAAGAGGAGCAATCCATTATCTTTATCCTTCTTCCCTATCCCCCACTCTGCAAATAATTTCACAGCGTAGTTTTCCACCGTATCACTACCTAAATTTTTCACTGTCACTACTACCACCTCACTGCCTTCGATAGTGGCGAGAGAATTTAATTTAGTTTCGATAGTATTCTCCTGTTCAGTAGAAAGAACTTCGGCAAAGTCATTAACAAAACCCATTGGGGCGCCAGGCGAATTGTAGGCCAGGACTGGGGAGCAGTATAGTAAGAATAGGACTGGCAATAGTAACCAGTGTTTTTTGGGCATTAGTTTTTGAAATTAACAGCTGGGGCGGTCTCTGCACCTTCTACGGCTTCAAAGTAGTTGCGTTCACTGTAGCCCAAAGACGAGGCAATCCATTTGGCTGGTATTTGCTTGATAGCCACATTGAATCCCTTTACCAAGTCGTTAAACCGCATCCGTTCAACACTAATGCGGTTTTCCGTCCCCTCTAGTTGCACCATCAGGGTTTGGACGTTTTCCGAAGACTTTAGTTGGGGGTAATTTTCCATTACTACCAAGAGTCGACCAAGCGCTCCTTCCATCTCTGTTGCAGCAGCTGCTTTATCATTGGCATTGCCAGCCCCCGAATAACGAGTACGAGCCTCAGCTATGCCGAGAAATATTTCCTTTTCTTGAGCCATTATACCCTTAACCGATTCTACTAAGTTTGGAATCAAATCAAACCGTCTCTGGTATTGCGATTCTACCTGGGCCCACTGAGCATCAACACCCTCATTTAAACTGATTAAAGTATTGTATGTTGTCCAATAATAAATTCCGGCTAAGACCATCACCCCTACCAAAGCCCCTAATATGATTTTCATAAAAATATTATATGGCTATTCCTAGTGCTACACAAGCCAAATATACAGACTGATAAGAGGATGTAGGCCTGCAAATTTACCTAAACAATTCCTGTAGCACATATAGCACCGAGATATTTTGAGCGATAAGGAGTGGAATACCGACCTGGAAGTACCATTTCTGAGTCTTATGTCGGAAAATCAACATGCCTATGTACACACCGAGACTACCGAAGGCCGTCGCCATAAAGAAAAGCAGGACTTCGGATATACGTTCAGTACTTTTTTTTAATCTTGCTTGGCGTTTATCATAGGCAATGGTTAGAAACGCCAGAATATTCATCAGAGCATAAACCCCTATGAGTATTGATTCAAAATTCATAACTCTAATTATATATTAGAACGACCCTTTGCGTAGGTAGGTAAATTGTAAGTGCAAAACAGCTCACTAAACGAGTCCGGGGACTATTTTGTGAACTGCGTCTTTCTTCCTTTTTTGTCTTTGCCGCTCCCTGAACTAAAACGGGAGATCGTCATCGAGCCGATTACCCGCTTCTTCTTCATGCGACACATACGGAACCTTATCCAACGTGCCTGGCTCAAAAAAGCTAGAGAGATACTCCATCGCTCCCTCTTTGCTAAGCAAAAAATCTTCCACCACAAACGGCGTTGCGAAGGTGTATTGAACTTCACCGTCAGCTCCTAAGAAAACCGACCGAACCTCCGTCTCCAGTACAAAGTGCTGGTAAGGTCGGTAGCCCTTGTCGTATGGACAGGTCGAGGATTCGATAACTACGTAGACCAAGCAACCCGGATTCACGACTTTCTCTTTTGCTTCAGCTTTCATGAGAAATCTCCAGTTGGTTTCAGGAACATAACCCGAAAAAAGAGTACCCTATACATTCCATCTTTACCCCGCATGCTTGCATCGGGGAAGACTCTCGGTACACTAGGTAGTAATGTCAGGCAAACTATCCCATATCAAGAAACCACATAACAA
>JAYTMA010000019.1:0-12223 GCA_043728975.1 bacterium | reverse complement strand
TATATTCATACGCCTCTTGGATTGCCTCTTCAAGAATTAAGCGTGATTTTTCTGTAAGTTTCTCAATGTTCATAGTGCATTTATAGTACTCCTGATTTTTATTCGAGCAAGTAAGCTAGTATTTTAAAAACATTCCCGACTTCTCCAAATTAGTATGACAACTCCAAAATTTCCCTCATTGTTGTGGATAACTCACCTCTTGTCTTAATCTCAGTCCCCGTAACCCTACTCTCTAAATGAACATCCAATACCCCACGCAGTTGGTGGACAATTTCCTTAATGGACAACTTAGTCTTAATTTCAAGGTATACAGAAATAGCTAAAGCCACAAAGCAAAGCAGGATATGATTCTTGATGGATTCTTCTTTATGGTGGAAGATCGGTCGCACTTCTAAATCAGATTTGGAGATTCTAAAAGCGTGCTCAATTTTAAAAAGGTTGTGGTAGTAGTCAATGATTTCTTGGGGTGACAAATCCAAATCAGTGACGTACCCTTTAACACCAAGGAGTCTGGTATTTTTAACAATCAACCCCTCATCTACCAGAAAGGTGGACTCGGTGTTTTTTAAATATTTAAGCTTTTTAAGTTTGGTGGTCTCTTTACCCGACTGGGCTCGAGCTCTTTGTATCTGTTTATCTAATTCTCTTCTGTCCTTGTTGAACCTCTTTTGACTGTACTGTACCACTAATTCAGCTAACCTAAATGTCGCCTGGTCTTCTTTCTTTAAATTCATCTCAATCTGATCTAAGATATTTTGTTTTTGATTAGCTAGCCTCGCACCCACAATATAGTTAATTTTTTCTTTTTTAAGTTCTTCAAAATTTAACTTAGAAAACATGGCTGCGTCTGCAACCACGGTGAGTTTCTCAATGCCATGCAGTACCTTAAAAGCCTTTATAACTTTCAAAAAGGTGTTTCCTTCAAAAGTGTTGCCGGGAAATACATCATAATGTACCGGAAAACCCTCAGGGGTCACTACCAAACCAATCACCATCTGCGGTTGATTACCCTTGTTGTCCTTACTAAAGCCAGGTTTCTGGAAGTCATACTCCTTGAAACTTTCAAAATACAAAGTGGTCACATCATACAAGACAAAGGAGAAGTCAAACTGGAATTCAGTTTTAGCTAGAGCGAGAGCTTCTTTTAAGAGTGATTCTTTCAAACCAAGCTTGTCCTTAGGGAACCATTCGTATACCCGAGTCAAATTTAATTTGATACTCAGGTGTTCGCCTAGGAATCTAACCAAGTGTCTTTTGGATCCATTTTCTAGGATCTGCGCAATTACCAAGTAGCGACAATTATCAATATTTAACATAAACCTTTTTCTATGAACAAATTCTTTCTATATGCGAGAAAATCTACCGACGAGCCAGATCGTCAGATTTTGAGTATTGAATCGCAAATTGACGAGCTGAAAGAATTTGCCGAGCGAGAGCAGTTGGAGATTGTTGAAACTTTTGTGGAATCACAGACTGCTAAAGAGCCGGGCAGACCTATTTTCAACAATATGCTCTCGCTCATAGAAAAAGGCAAAGCGTCAGGAATTTTAGCTTGGCATCCCGATAGATTGGCGAGAAATAGTATTGATGGTGGAAAAATAATCTATATGTGCGACCTTGGCAAAATTAAGGAGCTAAAATTCCCGACGTTTTGGTTTGATGCTACGCCACAAGGTAAATTTATGTTAAATATTGCTTTTGGGCAGAGCAAATACTATGTTGATAATCTTTCAGAGAATGTGAAGCGCGGACTTCGGCAGAAAGTAAGACGAGGCGAACAAAGCGGTCAAGCACCGACTGGTTATGTGAATGATAAATTAAATAAAAAAATTGTTCCCGATGTGGAAAGATTTCGCCTCGTCAGGAAAATGTTCGAAGTCTACGCTACTGGAAACTATTCTCTGAAAGATACAAGGAATTTGCTCGCCCAAAAAGGCTTGCTGTCTAAAAATGGTAAAGTTCTCACTGTTTCAAACACGCAAATGATATTGAAAAATCCTTTCTACTACGGAATGTTTTTATTCAACAAAGAACTTTACCTAGGAAAGCACGAGCCAGCGATTTCAAAGAAACTTTTTGATAAGTGCGCGGAAATATCGGCGAGGAACGCTCACCCGATGAAGCGAGGAATTATCAAGCATGTTTTTCGCGGAATATTTTTGTGTGAAGAATGCGGTTGTGGTATCACAAGCGAAGTGCAAAAAGGTCATACCTATTATCGCTGTACTAAAAAGAAAGGTGTCTGCACACAAAAATATATCCGCGAAGAATTCCTCGCCGAACAAGTGAATGACACTATCAAAAAAGTTTCTTTGCCGACAGAGTGGAAAGAATTCATGCTCGCTGAACTGGACAAGGAACAAGCGAGCAGTTTCCACTCTGACGCCCTTTTCGTTCAAAATCTGAAAAATCAAATCAAAAGTGTTGAGGAGACGCTAGATAGGCTTCTTGACGCTCATTTGGATAGCACAATAACGAGCGAGGAGTATATCGCCAAGAAGCAAAAGCTCCTCAACCAAAAAATTGATTTTTCAGAGAAATTGAAGGATTTTGAACGAAAAGGCAATCGCTGGCTCGAACTTTCTAAACAATTCATTTTAGACAGCAACCAAGCCATAATTATCGCTTCCGAAGAAAATCTCGAAGCCAAAAGAGATTTTCTTAAAAAGATTGGCTCGAACCCCCGCCTCGCGTCCCGCTCGCTTCTTTTGGATTTCAAAAATCCTTGGCGAATTCTGGCGGAAACCCCCGTCGCGTCGCGAGGCATAGCTCCGCATTTTGGCGAAAAAACGAATTCCGAAACTTGGCTGGCGGACAGGGACTCGAACATTACATGTTCAGTACAGGTTGTCGCTATTTTTACAAAATAGCTGGCAACCTTTTCGAGTCCGCGCCACGCTTTCTTTCAGAAAGCTGCGCCTGTCCGCCAGCACGAGAAAAAGCGCCAAAGGCGCTTAAACTCTCGAGCTGGCGGACAGGGACTCGAACCCCGATAGATGGCACCAAAAACCATAGTCCTACCATTAGACGATCCGCCAATATTTTGTTTTGCAATTGTACCTACTTCTAGAATATGTCACTAGGGCATCGGATTTACTTTTGGTGGAAGTAAATCCGATGGACTCAGAAATATATAGTCGTTGCACTCCTTAATTTCTGTTTGCTTCAGATTTAATTCTGGGATGAATAAAATCTGAAGGACTCAGAAATATATAGTCGTTGCACTCCTTAATTTCTGGTCACCATTAGACGACTCCTTACAGAAGCTGTTCAGGTTGTCAGTATTTTATTTCCTTTCGTCATAAAATACTAGTCAACCTTCTGAAACAGTCTCCCAGACTGTTTCAGCGCCAATATTATATTTTGCATCCGTTCTTCCTACCGAAAACATCACCAGGACGACTCGTACCTTATCATATTTTGCCGATAAATTCTAGCCTACCACAGCTTAATAACTGGTAAAATGGCACTGTAGGTGTCGGTCCATTTAACCCGCTTCTTATAATCAGTAAAGGTTTGGGTTTCGGTAAATTCTGGGTTTGTTAATACTTCTTCGCTCTTGGCAAACAAGACCCAATAGGATGGAACGTAAATGGGATTTTCTGGTTTTTTATCATACCGGTGTCTGGCCGCCAAGTTATTTTCCTCGGCTAAAAAAGCCGTAACTGGCAACAAATCAAGGTACCGACTAGATATGTTAATAGCAATTATCCCATCCTCCTTAAGCATTCCCCGATAGAGAGCAAAAGCTTCTTTGGTCATCAAATGCACGGGCATCATATCGTCAGCATAGGCATCCAAAACGATGGCGTCGTATTTAGTCTCTGGATTAGCTTCATGAATATTTTGCATGGTCAGTCGACCATCCCCGATAATCACTTCCGCCTCCGGACAATACTCTAGGTAAGTAAAGTATTCTTGTGCCATGGAAATAACCTGAGGATCTATCTCAACAAAAGTAAAATCATCTCCTCCTTTACAATGCGCTGCCAAGGAACCGGCCCCTAGTCCAATCACCGCCACCTTAATTCCCTCATCTTTAATACGGCGTAAGTAAGAAATAGCCTTACCCATACCGGAAGTAGTACCGTAGTAGGAAGATGGCTCTACTTGTAATTCACCGTCTCGCATGACCTGGAAACCGTGATTGGTCATACCGTGCTGCATTGCTTCAACTGTAACTCCCTTTTGTTCGTAATTAATAATGGCTTTGTAGCCGAAGAAGTTACGGGTTTGTCCTTTGGTATTATGCTCAAAATTATAGATTTGATTTACCCCAACCAAAAGAATTAGCGTAGCTAGAGCAATCGTATATTTGCCAATGTGATTTTTTAGCTTCGGTGGCAAAAAATCGGGTGCGGACTTATGCCAGCGATAGAGAATAAATATGATACTGACTGATAGAATAATCGATAATTCAATGGGAATTACTAAAATATAAAGACTAGATAGC
The DNA here is from genome assembly GCA_043728975.1 of bacterium. Taxonomy (GTDB): domain Bacteria; phylum Patescibacteriota; class Minisyncoccia; order Phycocordibacterales; family UBA918; genus OLB19. Next base: position 7,770 of record JAYTMA010000019.1, on the reverse strand, counting down.
TTAATGAGTAGACTACCGATCACCCCACCAATAGATAACGCGACATAAAAAACGGTTAAATTTTTGGCTTCTGGCTTAGTGGAATATAAGTATTCATGACACCAATGAAAGATGGAAAACAATGAAAGGTGAATAATAGTTATAGTGACAAAGACTGGTGTTACGCCAAAAGAGGAAAGGACAACCGCCCCCAAACAAAGAGCAATGACAATCCCTTCATTAAATTCTAACTGTAGGGGTTCCGTTCTCTCCCTGAAAGTCCAGATGAAACTACCGAGATATAAAGCCAACGGTCCGACCCACAAAAGTGGTATCGGGGCAATGGCTGTGGTCATAAAAGTTGTTCCAGCCAATAAGACCGCTACTGGTATACTCGCTACTGCAGTCCAGATAAAAAATTGCCGGTAGCCAACACCGCCTAAAGTCTCCTTTCCCGATATTGAACTATTCACTTTCTCAATTACTGAACTGTTATCGTAAAGCAGAGTAAATATGATTGAACATAATAATCCTAGATAAATAGCTAATCCAAAAGTCCACCAATCGCCCTGTACATAGGTCGATAGCAAAGGTTCAAATAAGACTGGATAACTAAGTAGCCCTAGTAAAGAGCCAATATTAGAAATACTGTATAAAGCAAACGGCTCTTCACCCGAGAGACGGTTGTACCATAGCTGAAGGAGTGAGCTAGTGGAGGAAAGTAATACAAAAGGTAGCCCAACCGCTACCGCGAGCGTTATAAAAACTGACCAGGTCGGATCGGCAATGGCTACAATATTTTCTAGATTTGGTGTAATGCCAGACGGCCAAAACTTAGAGTGATAAATAGTTTGCACTACTACCAGCAGCACAAAAAGAAAATGAATAACTGCTTGCGTTAAAATCCTAAGCCGCGACAACACCAAGGCGTACACGTAGCCCAAAGCTAAGGCCACCATAAAGAAAAATAAGGCTGTCACCCACACCGCTGAACTACCACCATACCAAGGTAGTATATGTTTACCGATTAGAGGCTGGACCTGAAAGAGAAGAAACGAACTGAGGAAAATCGTTGAAGCAAACAGCGAGTAGTAGGTAAACATGAGAATTTTTATCAGTCGGAATAATTTTAGCCAAACTTTTTGTCTTGCTAATTATGACTCATTTAAGCACACCTAAGAGAATTTAATTACCTAAAAACGGTTTTTGTCACGGTCTTTCACCTTGTCAATACTTTTTGGTATAAACTAGAGGCTTTAATAAAAGCAGTAAACAAAGGATGTGGTGTTAATGGTCGAGCGGTTAATTCTGGATGGAATTGTACTCCAACAAAAAATGGGTGGATGGCTTTAGGTAGCTCAGCGATTTCCATCAACCGACCATCTGGTGAAGTACCGGAAAAAACCAAACCAGCAGTTTCTAAAGTATTAATAAATTCTGGATTCACCTCATAACGGTGACGGTGTCGCTCAGTGACGGTATTTGTTTTGTAGGCTTTTTCGGCTTGAGTCCCCTTTTTTATATTGGCCTGGTATTCACCGAGACGCATCGTGCCACCTAGCTGATTTTTTTTGATTAATTCTCTTTGCTCCGGCATTACGTCTACTACTAAGTTTTTAGACTGTGGATCAATCTCGGCTGTATGTGCGTCAACTAGTTTGGCGACATTTCTAGCGTATTCGATTACTTGAAGTTGCATACCGTAACAAATTCCAAAGTAAGGGATTTTCTCTTCGCGCACATACTTAATCACATTAAGTTTGCCCTCTATACCAGTAGCGCCAAAACCGCCTGGCACCAAGACTCCATCGTAATCTTTTAATTTTTCACACTGTTTTTTGTCAGTAAAATCAGCGGCCGAGAGGTAAACGATCTTTGGGAAAAGATGCAAACTATAAGCCGAATATTTAATTGCCTCCAAGACCGAAAGATATACATCCGATAAAACGAAGTCGCCTGAATTAAAATACTTCCCGACCACGGCTATTTTTACCTCCCCTTTGGTCTTTTTAGAATTCTTTGTAAAGTTACTCCACTGCGTCAAGTCGGTGGCTTTGGGTTTTAACTTCAATAGCTGGCACAACTTGGCAGAAAGTGCTTCTTTTTCAAAGTTAAGTGGAATATCGTAAATACTAGCAACGTCAGGAGCCGAAACGACACAATCTTTTCTAACATTACAAAACCGGGCAATTTTCTCTTTCCGTTTTTCATCTACCTCACTTGGGCTTCGGGCAATAATCACGTCAGCAAAGACCCCTGCCCCGTTAAGGGCCCGCACCGCCGTCTGGGTCGGTTTGGTTTTCATTTCACTAATACTGCCGGGAACCGGTAGATAGCTCACCATAACGGTAATGACATCATCTGGTTGTTCAGATTTCATCATTCTGATGGCTTCCAAAAATAATATGTTTTGGTACTCACCGACGGTCCCACCGACTTCAATCATGACTACATCAGCGACAGCCACTTTAGCAGCGGCTTTAATCCGACCAATTACCTCAAGCGGGATGTCCGGTACCACCTCTACACATTTACCTTGGAATTTGAGATTGCGTTCCTTTTCGATGACTGATAGATACACACTACCAGTAGTCATGTAGTTTATGGCTGGCAAATCTTGACCTAGGAAGCGCTCATAATTACCCATATCCTGATCTGTTTCAAGGCCATTCTTGAGCACAAATACTTCACCATGTTCGGTCGGATTCATGGTTCCGGCATCGACATTTATGTAGGGATCAATCTTAATTGCCGTCACCGTTAAACCACGAGCCTTAAGCAAGAGAGCGATGGATGAAGTAGTGATTCCTTTTCCTACCCCACTCATGACTCCACCGACGACAAAAATATATTTTGTGTTCTTCTTAGCTTTACGTGACAGGGACGTTTTCGACATAGATTAAACGCGAAGATAGCGAGCGATAGCTAGGGCACTGGAAATAAAACCAAGGGCGATACCAGTTCCGACCATAACAGCAAAGATATAGCTAAAATCATTGACGAAATACGTAAACAGGTTAAATCCATCAAAAAATTCTTCAGTCTTTGGTCCGATCCAAACCATGATTGGATACCAAATCAATAGAGCCAATACTCCAGCCACAATACCGTACATAATTCCCTGTAGTAGAAATGGTCCACGAATAAACATATTGCTAGCTCCTACTAACCGCATGATTGAAATCTCTTCGCGAGCAGTGTAAATAGCCAGACGGATAGTGTTGAAAGTAATCAAAATAGCCGCTAAGATAAGGACTAAAGTTACAATTGAACTGGCTTTTTCTACTGTCTTTATGACTGAACTTAGCTTGTCTATAGCCTCCTTATTCTTTTCAAAATTGATGGTTTCAATGATGGGATTTTGGGGTGACGCACTAGTCTGCTTCTCCTCTAAAAACTGCGAAATACTTTCGTACTGTGTTAGTTCTTTGGCCTGAATAGCAATATTAGCTCCCAGCGGATTATCTTCTAACTCATTTAGAGCCTGCATCGTAATTTCGTTATTTTTATATTTTTCGCGAAATTTCTCTAAGGCTTCTTCTCTTGAAGTATAGACAGCCGAAGCAACGTCGGGTAATGCTTCAACCGAAGCTAGAATAGCTTTTACATCGTCTTCGTTTGCTTCAGGCACAAAATAAACATTTATATCAATCTTACTTTGGAGAGTAGTGAGTGAAGTTGTCAGTAATTGGTCAATAAACATTGTCGCTGCAATCACAAACAAAACTACCATGAGGACAAATATGGAAGCCAAAGAGACGTAAGCGTTACGCCAAAATCCAACAAAACCCGCTTTGGCTATTCTTCTTAATGCAGTAGTCATATCTTGATTATAGTACGTACTTGCCACTTGAGTCATCACGAACTATTCGACCTTCGTCCATCGTCAACACCCGACGACCAAGCTCATCAATCACTCCTTTGTTGTGTGTGGTCATGATAACCGTTGTACCAAGGTCATTAATCTTTTTTAATATTTGTACTACTTCGTAAGTAGCAATTGGATCAAGGTTTCCAGTTGGTTCATCAGCGACAATTATATCTGGCTGATTAACAATCGCTCGAGCGATAGCGACACGTTGCTTTTCACCACCTGAGAGTTCACTTGGAAAATTCCAAGCTTTGTCAGTAAGATCTACCAATGCCAAAGCCTGGGGAACATTTTCCGCTATCTCATCATCGGTGCGACCATTTGCTTCCATAGCAAACGCGATGTTTTCATAAGCCGTCTTATTAGTGAGTAATTTAAAATCTTGAAAAACTGTTCCTATCTTGCGACGGTAATGCGGTAATCTGGTACGTGGAATTTGGTGAACATCAATTGACTCAAAAAAGACTTGGCCATGAGTCGGTCTATCTTCAGCTATAATCATCTTGAGGAGTGTAGTCTTACCTGCGCCCGAATGGCCAACAATAGATACAAATTCTTTTGGGGCCACCTGAAAAGTTACTTCTTGCAACGCGGCTGAACGGCCGTCATTGTACAGCTTAGAAACATTATCAAAGTAAATCATACCAGAAAGTATACCATGTTAGGCAGAAGCAGAAGAAGCCTCTATAAACGGTTCAATATAACCATTTAGTACCTTATCTACATCTCTTACTTCCAAATTGGTACGATGATCCTTAACTAATTGATAGGGGTGTAGCACATAAGAACGAATCTGACTTCCCCATTCAATTTTGAGAGTCTTTTCAACCGATAAGCCACGAAGTTCACGCCGTCTTTGTTCCTCCTTGAAGGCAAAGATTTTACCAGCCAAAAGAGTGAGGGCCTTTTCTTTATTTTGTTGTTGACTTCGCTCGGTTGAAACATGAACCGAAATATTAGTCGGTTTATGTGTTATCCGTACAGCCGTCTCACGCTTGTTAACATTTTGCCCGCCAGCCCCACCGGAACGGGCGAAGGTAATTTCCAAATCATCATCATCAAGTTCTATCGCCTCGACATCATCTATCCGGGGCGATACTTCGACCAAGACAAATGAGGTCTGTCGCTTGCCATTACTATTAAACGGAGAGATGCGCACCAAGCGATGGACCCCAGATTCGTGTTGTAAAGTTCCATAGGCTTCTTTACCCGTAATTTCGAACACCACGTTCCGGTAACCATTGTGGTCATTGGTATTAGAATCCAAAATGGTAATAGCCCAACCTTTGGCTTCCGTAAAACGCTGATACATTTCTACTAGCATTCGGGCGAAGTCTTCGGCATCATCACCGCCTGCACCAGCGACAATAGTAAAGATGGCCGGACTGCGGTCGTACTTACCTTTGCCATCTGCTACAACTTTTAAGTCCTGCAGTTCTTTAATCATGCCTTGGGCCTTTTGCGAGTCCTGCCAAAAGTCTGCCTGAAGCATTGCGCTTTCAATTTCTTTAATTCTTTCCTGGGGAGACATATAGCTTTGAGTATAGCAAATAGATAGGGCCTGCACGAAGTCGCGCAGGCCCTGTGCCACCGAAGTGGTAAGTGACATGGCCCCAAAGAGCCATGGTCACACCCCGGCCGAAGCCAGGCTGTAGCCTGCCCGATTACCACGGTTGCAGGACGAGTAGGCTACATTCATCAATGACGAATTTTTAAAGAGCGAAAGATCTCGCCAATTGTTGATTGGCACTTTTAGTGTAGCACAACAATCAGTATTAAGATTATAGTATACTTACAAAGGAATCTTGAAAGGAGTTCCAAATGAAAAAGCCCTACCCCGCCCCAAACCGGTCAAGGAATCATCAACCGCAAGCTCAAGTCATGTCCAAGAGAGAAATTTTGGCTAGACTGGTTTTGCTACATGAAACAGGAGTCAGCTTCGGTGTCAGTCCTAACCCAAGCAAGAAAACCCATAACGGTCGCCGCAAAAAGTAGCTGCAACCACCCACCCCGACAGGCGCCACCCGGCGCCTGTTTTGTATTTGGTAAAAATAAGCTTTCTCCATTGGCAATGAAAAATCCCCCTCCGGGGATTTTTCCTTTGAGCCAATGTCCGGAATCGAACCGGAGACCTACGCCTTACCATGGCGTTGCTCTACCAGCTGAGCTACATTGGCAATGTTCTCTGCGAGCTTGAGCAGGATACCAGATAATCAATTGAAAATAAACCCTACCCTGCGCTTTAGATTATCTTGGTTTAAATGAAATAGAGGGCTGATGCAAGTGCACCAGCCCTCTTAGAATAGGCGTTCGGGCCTCTCGTCGACTTCGCTCGCCACTACAATCGACGTAACCATTGCTGGTTGGATTACTCCATTCGGAAATCTCCAGATCAAAGCCTACGTGTTGGCTCCCTGAAGCTTATCGCACACTGCTACGTCCTTCATAGATGCCCGAACAAGAACGTGGGGAAGTACTTTAGCACCAAGAATAAAATCAGTTGCGTTGGCAACTGCCGGCTACTACGCATGGTTCTTAGCGTGCTTTCGCCATACTCACCCAAGTCCTATTTGGATTATACAACAAGCAGACCTATTTTACAATTACGCTTTTAATAATCTCTTGGTTCAATACCTTTTAGACCATAGCGGGCCAGCGCCTCTTCTCTGCCCACTTTATGCTCAACTATCGGTATCCGCTGTGCTTGCAGAATAGAATCTCCACCAAGCCACTTAGCTTGATACGCGCCCGAACCATCATAGTTCTTGGCTTGTAGTTCATGATTAAAAATACGGATGGGTTTAGGATCGGTACCGACTGAGGCTCCCCACTGCCAGCCACCATTATTAGAGGCTTCATCTAGGTCAATCAACATCGCCCGAAAATACTCTTGCCTCCAGCGCCAATCAACACCTAGGTTTTTGGAAAGAATACTAGCGACAATCATCCGTGAGCGATTATGCATCCAGCCAGTTTGTGCTATTTGCTTCATGGCTGCATCGACAATTGGATAACCAGTTTCACCCTTTATCCAGGCAGTAAACCGCTCTTGGGCTAAATCATTAGCTACCCACTTTATCGTGCCTTTAAATCGCGTTTGAAACTCAGTATGCATCAATTCTGGACGATGAAACATTTGGTAACGATAAAATTCACGCCAGATGAGCTCGGATATGTATATAATTGCTCCCTGACTAACTCGACTAGAAAACGGATTATCAAATTTTTCCCCGAAGTGTTTCTGCATCATCGACATCATTGTCCGGGCTGAGATTAATCCCCAAGCTAAAGCTAAGCTCATCTTGGAAGTCTTTCCCTTACCAATGACGTCTAGCTCCAGCGAATCACGCTCCGTGTCATAACGATCAAGGTCGCCACTATTTAGATATGAAGCAAAATGTTTTATTGCCTTCGGTTCATCTGTGTACCAATTATTCAAATCAGGTACCTCTGGTATGTATTGGTCGATATTAATAATAGTCACACCAGCCTCCATAGTTCTGGCTTTAGAAAATAATTCCCAAATACTACTTTGATTAATTGTGACTTGATTTGGTAGATTTTTAGCTATTTCTTGTAGGTCAGGGTGATTGTCTAACTCTGGCTTTGGGACTGGATTGTTTTCCGTAAAATCGACCCAAACGTTTTTTTTAAATGGAGTAAAGACACTGTATAGATTACCTTCCTTTGATTTTGTTTCCTTCGAAACAGACATAGCGTCATCCTTAACAACTACCTCAATCCCAGCCGCTTCTAGTTTTTCTACCTGCTTATAAAAATCAAGATAAACATCATCATTCACATAGACAGTTAACTGATATTTTTGCGCCAGCACGATAAAATATGAAGCCCCCCTCCCTTGCACAACCGTAAAGCCCGGTAGACGCTCAACGAGCTTCGGCAAAGCCCTAGAGAGAAAC
>JAYTMA010000018.1:0-18436 GCA_043728975.1 bacterium | reverse complement strand
TACGCAAAGGGGATCATCGACCCCGATGATGATGACAGTCATCTTTCTGATTATATGCATCATAAATCAGCGCAAGTTGCTGACCCTGGCGCAACGATGTCAGGTTTACAGATCATGAAGAAGTAAGGTTAGCCACCCGCTAGCCCCATATGAGGCCATCCAGTGATCCTGGATGGCTTTTCGTTTTTTAGGTTGACTAAATTACCGGCATGACGTAGTATTTTTCTGGCCAAGTTTTTAGGTTTTTGTTCATCAACCAGAGGACGTTTTATGACGTGTACAAGCATTGGACGTGCCGGACCAAGAGGGGGCCCGGCTCGAAAAAATTCAAAGAAGTGCGGGGAGGAGCTAGATCGTCGGCGAAAGTTTCGTCGCGAGCTGGCAAAACTTTACCTGCGGTGGCGCAACGCCGGCCGACGTACAAAGTTCTTCAGGGAGCTCATCGCAAACCTCAGGCAAGAGATGAATATCGCTTGAGGGGTCAAAGCAAAAATGGAGGAATGATGAAAGCGGTCCCTCGGGGCCGCTTTTAAAATTGTCCAGTAATACACAGCCCTGTTGAAAGGTCAGTGGTATGAGCAGGTATACAGTGTATGATAGAGAGAGTTAAGTGCTGATTAAAGAACAGCGAGCAGGGACTACGCATCGCGACTGCGCAGTCCCCGCTCGCTGTTTTTTGTTTTTTAGTTAATAAATTTGTTATAGTTTAAGTCCATGCGAGCTATTTTTGTTTTTGCGCTTACTTTTACCATTGTCTTTGCTTTCGGTAACTGGTATCTCAATACGGCGTCTATTTGTCCAGTGCCAATCAGTTATCGCGTTGGTAATCTTGATTCACGCTTTCCCATTTCGGCCGATGAAATAAAAGCGGTGGCTGCGGAAGCCGAAGTAGTTTGGGAGAGTGCATCTGCGCGGGATTTATTTGTTTATGACGAGGAGTCTGAGTTTACAATTAACTTAATCTATGACGAGCGTCAACAGCGGACAGTAACCGAAGAAGACTGGCGGATAAGGCTAGATGAGATGCAAAAAGAGCATCAGGCTTTAATTACTAAAATCGAGGGATTAGGCGCCCGTTACCAAAGTGATGTTACTTCGTATGATAATAAGCGGGAAGAGTACGAAGTCAAATTGGCTACGTACAATAGAGAAGTAGAGAAACACAACCAAGTCGGAGGGGCACCAGTAGAAGTTTTTCAAAACCTACAAAAAGAAGCGGAAAACCTAAATCAAAAACAACGCGAGATGTTGGCTTTAGAGCAAAAACTAAACCAGCAAATTGAGGTGGTTAATAAATTAGGAGAGGAGGGTAACGCCAAAATCGCTGCCTATAACACAGAGGTGGTTGAATACAACGAAGTGTTTGGTGCGTTAGAGACTTTTACTCAAGGAGATTATGAGCGAGAACGAATCAATATCTATAAATTTTCCGATATTGATGAACTAACGCGAGTGATTATCCATGAGTTTGGTCATGCCCTTGGAGTGGGGCACGTTGAGGGAGAAGGGTCCGTCATGTATTATTTGATGACAGAGCAGAGTTCCCCGGCTTTATCAGCCGAAGATATATCTGCTTTTGCCGCTGTCTGTGGCAGTACCGAGACTACCGAGGCGAAAATACGTCAACTAATACGAACACTATTAAAAAACTTTAATTAATTTATATGGAAACTACATTTTTTAGTAACAAGAACAATCGTCTACTCGGGGCCTTGGCCTTATTAATGCTCATTGTCGCCCTAGGAGCTTATGCTCAATTCACTTTTAAGCAAGCCGAATATTTGTATTCTGGACCAACCACCATCTCAGTGACCGGTGAAGGAGAAGCTACCGCTATCCCCGATATCGGTAAGTTTAGTTTTTCAGTTATGGCTGAGGGAGTGGACGCCGTAAAAGCCCGTGAAGAATCAAATACGAAAACCAACGCTGTGATGGCTTTTCTAAAAGATAAGGGAGTGGAAGAAAAAGATATCAAGACCGAGTCATATAATCTTTACCCAAAGTATAAATATGAGCAGAAACCTTGTCTAATGGGTTCATATAAAAACACTGGTGAGTATTGTTCTAGTGAGCAAGTCCAAGATGGCTTTGAGGTCGCGCAAACTATTTCAGTTAAGGTCCGTAATATTGATCAAGCGGGTGAGCTGGTCGCTGGAGTAGGCGATAAAGGTGCCATGAATCTCAGTGGTCTAGAATTCACTATCGACGATACCAGTGCGCTTGAAGATGAGGCCCGAAAAGAAGCGATTGTTGACGCTAAAGCCAAGGCTGAAGTATTAGCTAAGGAGTTGAATGTGAAGCTCCAAAGGATGGTTAGTTATTATGAAGATGAAAATGGTGGGCCGATGCCATATTATAGTATGGAAGAAGACATGATGAAAACAGCCATGAATGAATCTTCTGTCTCGCCCGAGCTACCTGTCGGTGAGAATACCACTAAGAGTAAAGTGACGATTACCTACCAAGTAAGATAAGCTAGCGAATAAGCAAAAACAGCCAGGGGCCCTTATGTGCCCCTGGCTTTTTTCGGTTTTGACAGAAATCGAATTATCTGTATAATAGTAGGTAATTCGCCCTTGGAGGCGTTTTTATTTTGGTAAACTAACTAGTATGAGTAACTTAAGCAATTATTTAAGGGACACAATGGCGGAACTGAAGCAGGTATCTTGGCCGACACAAAAGCAGGCTTTTCTATACACGGCTTTAGTGATTATTATTTCTGTACTCGTCTCTTTATTCCTGGGGGCTTTTGACTTCCTCTTTACTAAAGGAGTCGAGTTTATTGTTGGTAGTATTTAATTGGTATTAAAATTTATTATGGCTAAACAACAAAGCACAGGAGAGAGACACTGGTACGCGATTCACACTTACTCTGGATATGAAAATGCGGTTACGAGAAACCTAAAGCAGCGTATTGATTCACTCGGCATGAACGATAAGATTTTTAGTGTGGTAGTGCCCACTGAGAAAAAGATTCGCGTCAAAGGTGGAAAACGAGTGATGGAAGAAGAGAGAATCTACCCAGGGTACGTACTCGTGGAGATGATTGTAGATGATGAGTCCTGGTATGTAGTACGTAACACTCCTCGGGTGACAGGGTTTGTGGGAAGTGGTACGCAGCCAGTACCGCTTACTCCAGCTGAGTACACTGCCTTGATGGAACGTATGTCAACCGATACCGTGAAGCACAAGCTTGATATCGCTCCGGGTGATATCGTTACTATTGTCGATGGACCATTTAAAGATCTCGAAGGAAGAGTAGGAGAGGTAGATGAAAAGAGTGGCAAGGTCAAGGTGTTGGTGTCGATGTTTGGGCGGGAGACTCCAGTCGAATTAGACTTCCTCCAACTCAAACGCGTGTAAAAGAGTCTAATTTTGCGTACTGTCTTTGTTGGCCTTCAGAAAATTTTGTTCAATGTACGTTAAGTACACCTCACAAAATTTTCTTCGGCCGCCTCGCCAGAGCATCAAAATTAAACCTTTTAGAAAAAAGCCCGAAAGGGCTTTTTTCTTATCTTCCACACAATCACTAGTCCAATCTTTCCTCATCACACACCGTTTGCGGAGGGCGGATATTGGGGTGGTGGGTGATAAATGGGAAAGGGACCCATTGCGCAAGACCTTTTGTGATATTTACGAGTTTACGAGGAAATGGACAAACGGTGTATAGCATCTGTAAGATGAAGCAAACGGTGTGTGATAAGGAAAGATTAAGAAACACTCATGCCTATTGCAAAATAACGATTTCTCTTGTAGGATAGCGAGGCTTCTAAGTAGGAATCTGTTCTGGAACAGAGACTGAAAATAATTTAAATTTAAACAACCACATGGCAAAAAAATTAGTAAAGAAAATCAAAGTTCAAGCCAAGGGTGGAAAAGCTACACCAGCTCCACCTTTGGGACCAGTACTAGGACAGGCCGGTATCAATATCGGTGAGTTCGTCAACCAATTTAACGAACAAACTCGTGACCGTATGGGTCAAGTGATCCCGGTAGAACTTTCAGTCTACGATGACCGTACTTTCACTTTCATCACCAAGGTTTCACCGATGTCACGACTTATCTTGCAGGCCATTGGCAAAGATAAGGGTTCAAGTAAGAATGCTGTATCAAAGGTTGGTACACTTACCCAAGCCCAAGTCAAAGCGATTGCTGAAGAGAAGATGCCAGACCTTAACGCTGCTTCTCTTGAAGCAGCGATGAAGACGGTAGCTGGCACAGCCCGCTCAATGGGGGTGGAAGTGGAGGCCTAATCCAGAGCGAAAACAAAAATTACCGGAGCTTCGCTTCGGCGGTTTTTTTTATACCCAAATTTCCTTGGACAGATAATTCTTTGTAGGTTTAAATGGTAATGGGTAGGGTTGTTTATAGTTAGAAACTAGAGACCAGTGTTGTGCTAGGTAAATTTTGTCAATGCAACACTGGTCTCTAAAGTTAGATCTGTCACATTCCCGAGTGAGTTCGGGAAATTAAGGAGAACAAGCGATGACTTCTGTCGGATATCATTCAGGGTATGGTGTTCCATTAACATTGAAGGACAATCTTCATGAGGTTCGGCTCGCAGCTGAGCGTTTACGCAGTTTTGTACCTGGCTTTCAAGAAGCTAGGTACAGCGAAATGCTTTTGGAACAGATTGAATCGGGATTGATCGCTCTACCGGTTAAGGCCGAGCGATGGAGTGTGATGCTGAGGTGGACACGCCTCTTTTCCTGTGACTATCGGGAGGCTCTGAAGTGCGTTGCGAGGGCGCTTGGAGAGCAGCAGTCTTTTGATGGAAGAGTTCTAGAAAAATTGAACGATAGAGTGCAAGTTCAGCATTCAAGAAAGACTGCTGAGATGTTAGTTGCGACGTTTACAAAACAGAAAGAGTACGACATCTTGATAGTTCCTGTTCAACTCGGGTTAAATTATCGGGGTCAGTCATTAGAAGATGTTCATCGGAAGTTGGGTGATGATGAAGCGGCCATCGATCTTTTGAATCTATTAGTGCAACAGCTGAATTATCCGCTACGACTGCAGTCGCACTATGATCTGTGGATGGATTGCGGCGGTACTAGGCTGATGCCGGATTGGTCTAGGTCGTCACCATTTCTCCGTGTCCAAAGAACCAAGTTGGAGCTCAAGCTTGGTGATCCAGCTGAGGAGAGCAGCGGAAGTGGAGCGGCTACCTTCTTCTCGTATTGGTAATGTTTGGCATGTTGTCGGTGGTAAAGAGCGAGGTCCCAGTGTGCACGCACTGGGACCTCTTTTTTTCTTATCAGGTTATTTGTCTGATATACTTGCTCATATTGTTTGAGCAAAGAATATTACCATGGCTACTTTTATTGCGATTTATTCTGTTTTTTACTTTCCCGGGTGCCCTTTTTACTTTTGGAGGGACCGGTTTACTACTTTGGTATATTTTTTTCGTTGTCCATCCACGTCGGTTCAAAGTGTTGGCCGACTACTATCACGGCACATTTGCACGAGCAAACATATCAGGTTATCTGGTATCGTTTACGTATGATTCTCGCCGCTATGGTATTAAAAGCACTTCAATTGCTGGCATAGGTGTCAATAACTGGTTAGTAACTGATACCCACGCAGAACATGACTTTTTTATTGGTCATTAATTAGTGACTGATTATTTTATAAAAGCTAATTTAGGCTCTGGTGATATTCAGTCACTAATGTCTTTTGATGGGTCTACGTATAGAATTGGTAGCGACACCAGTGAAGTAGCTGAACGAATCAAGCTAGTGTTAGCTAATGATGAGCAACTGCAGGGTGGTTTACGATTGCTTTTTGCTAAACCGGGGTCACATATTCGGATCAAAAAAGAATATCACATTGGCAAAGGCCTGGTAACGCGTGTAGAGTATATTGGTTTTCCGCCGACGGTTATAGATACCCCAGAAGAATTGAAGCCTTTTTTGACTGCTTTGAGTCGAGTATTAAAAGCGTTTGGGGTTTAGTACATATTTACGGTTCACGCTCGAGATCGACCCATTGGTAGGTGAGACCGTCATGCTCCATAACATCTGATTCGCTCACAACCGCGAAATGTTTGGAGTAATCAGGGAAGAAGGTATCGCCGGTAGGACAAATGGTGACTGTCACCATTTATGCACTAAATTCAAGAAACCAGTTATTCGTATTATTATAGTTATAGTCTTGGCATGCCAAAAGCGCAAATTCATCTAGCTCCTTGAAGCTATTTAACTCGAGGTATAATTTATATCTATTGTCATTCATATTTGGTTTTTAAAATAGCCCATAATATAGATATTACTATAATTATATTTACTTTGCGCAAGGATTATTTTTAGATCATATTTCGTACAGAAAAAGTTCCAACATTGTCCTAGACTGACGGGGTACGTTATAGATAATAACAAACTGTTACCGAAACTAACCTGAATAGATAATAAAGACTGTTACCGAAAGCCCGATTATTTTCGTAATAATTTTTGTTCTAATTCTTTCTTCAGTCTAGCAAGCTCTGCCTGCAAGTTCAAAGGATCGAGCGTAGCGTGAGTGGCTTGAAGTTTAGCTTTGGCTTCATCTGATACTACTGTCTGTTCTAGTATCCGCACATACGCCGTCTTAGCCACCTTCTCATACACCCGGTGCCACTTCGCACCAATCCGAGTTTTAGAAATCATGCGCCTGATTGGCCTGAAATGATTATGAATCAGACAAGCTATTCTTAATATCTCCTGTGCTAGCTCAAGTACGGAGTGATTATCCAGCCGAACGTAGCCGAGATGTCTCCGGGCAATACTATTATTACGTTCCTCGATACACATGTTGTCATTCTTTTTGTATGGTTCAGACCGAGTCATCGTAATGTTATTAGCTTGAGTCCAAAGGTAGACATGATTATTGATAAACTCATTACCAGTATCAGGATGGAGTTCAAAAAGTCTAAAAGGTAGTCGTGATACAACCATCTCAATACTCAGACATGTTGCCTCCTGTCCTTTGTTCCACTGGGCAGTGTATTCACTCCAATAGGTAGCAAAGTCAACAATACCAAGGCTGTATATGATATCTCCCGATAACAGGTCGCCACAGTGAACAACAGTATCTGTCTGGACGTAGCCCGGAGGGAGACCGGTCCAGGTGTGACTTTTGCGAATTGGTATCAAGAGCTGAACGGCTGAGGGTTTAGTGGTACTGTACCCCCGAAGCGTATTCTCTTTCGTTCGCAGGGTTCGCACCCGGTTCTTGAGGGTGCCTAAACTGAGTGCGCGGAGTTTCCCTGTCTCAACATCACCATGTTTCCAGCTCTGGTTGTTTTGATAGCTTTTAATATAGACACCAATCATCGGATGCATAGTTTCGGCACACGGATACTCCATACACTCCCACACTTGGTAGACAGCGGCGTCCACCGCCTTATCGTAGTAGCGGGGGCGACCCCGTTTCTTTGGTGGCTTCTTGCTACTACGTAGTTGCAAAGTACACATACTGCGCCCGATTGATTTCGGATGCATTTTGGTAGCTTTCGCTAACTCTGCTGTTAGCGCACCTCGTTTGGTTCTACTATCTTTTGAGTTCAGCCATTCCTGCAGATGTTCTGCTAATACTTCGTGTTTTGTTGTCATATTCATGATATCGACACGGTAACAGTATTTATTATCTAGCCGAAGGGGTTTGGGTAACAGTTTTATGTATCTATAGCGGGGTATTTGACATTCTGTTCATATTAGCTAAAATAGCTAATATGACTAATAAATCTATAACAGCCACCGAAGCAAAGAATCGTTTTGCCGATTTGGTTGACTTGGCTCGCACTGAGCCTGTCACTATCACTCGCAATGACCGGGTAGTGGCTATTGTGCTATCTCCGACTGAATATGCAAGACTAACTACATCAGATGATGCTTACTGGGGTGAACAAGCTAAGCAGGTGAGTTCTGGAGGTTTTATTTCTGCTACCGAGAGTCAAGATTTTCTAAATTTAATTCTCAATGCACCAGATAAAGCTTCATAAGCAAGCCATCAAGTTTATAGTTGGCTTACCACCAAAACAGCAACGTCAAATTGCCACGGCTTTACTTTCACTACAACAAAATAATCAACCGCATGACGCAAAAAAGTTACAAGGCTATGATTACTATCGAGTCGATTGTGGCGAATACAGAATAATTTATAATTGGGACGATATTACCATTAGCGTGTATATCATTGGAAAAAGAAACGATGGAGATGTGTATAGAAAATTTAGTCGGAAATTTTAGTAGCCAGGTAGGCAAAAAGGACAAAAAACAAAAAAATGGGGACCCAAAAAAAATGAAAAATGGGGATGAAAAATGGGGACAAGGAAAAATGGCAAAAATGGCAAAAATGCAAAAATGGCAAAAATGGGGACAGTCACAATTTCTGTTTGTTAAATAGTAACAAGGTCATTTATTGGGAAATTATTGACCCTAAGGAAAAGGGGATTGATGAGACAAGACAAATAAGAAATCAAATAAGTGGATTAGTAGAAAAATTAATAGCTGAAATTAAATAGTCATGGAAAAAGTTAGAACTTACGCTTTTGATTTTGATGGAGTGATTGCCAAGTATGATGGTTTTAAAGGCAAAGATCATTTCGGTGAACCAAATATAGTTGTGGTAGATGCTATCCGCCAACTGAGTGAAAAGGGAAATAAAATCATTATCTACTCAACGCGTGGTGAAGAATCGCTTAGAAAATATTGCCTCGAAAACAGTATTCCAATCGATTATTTTAATCGTAATCCAGAATTGGAAGGAGAGAATCCAGGTAAACCCATTGCCTATGTCTACGTAGACGATCGAACCGTTTGTTACCGTAATCAAACTACCGAAGAGTTGGTGAACGAAATATTACAGTTTAAAGCACATTGGGAGAAGTAGAGAGGAAATTGTGCCAGGCACATTATTCCCTAAAAGAAAAACAAAAGTACCTTTGGGTACCGCAGGCTTTTGTTGCGTGGCTTTGATTAGCTGTTAGTATAATAAAAATGCAATTTATTCCAGTTAAAACGCGGCTTTTAAAGCCACCCCAAGACGATCTGTTGTCGGCTTTCCGTGAATCTTTGCCAGCCATACAAAATGGTGACGTGGTCCTAATTAGTTCTAAGGTAGTAGCTATCCATGAAGGGAGAGCGGTTTTGATAAGTGAAGGAGATAAGACAGAATTAATAAAGCAGGAGGCAGATTTGATTATTGAGAGGCCATATTGGCCGGCACCGCTAACTGTGGCGCACCATACCTTTTTGGGTGCGGCTGGGATCGATGAAAGCAATGGTGATGGTTATTATATTCTTTTGCCAGAGGATATTTTTGCTTCAGCCAAGAGACTACGAGACTGGCTTAAGTCTGAATATAAAATAAATGAACTGGGAGTAATTATTACTGACAGCCATTCCTCACCCTTTCGCTATGGAGCGACTGGAATAGCACTGGGTTGGTGTGGAATAGAACCAATTGAAGACTGCCGTGGGCGTGCGGATTTGTTTGGTCGAAAGATTCTATACGAGCGTTCAAATATCGTTGATGGCTTAGCGGCTGGAGCGACTGTACTAATGGGTGAAGTAGACGAACGCATTCCGATTGTGATTGCACGCGAAGTACCTCGTTTGGTTTTTACCGAGGCCAACACCAAAGACCAGCTCCTCGTACCCTTCAAAGACGACACTTTTCGGGTGCTCTACGAGCATTATTTGAAACCTAAAGATTAGTTTGAACAAAGGCTAAAAGTGGATTTAATGAAATCCAACTGGTTATTCTGTGAATGATTTTAAAAAAATGCTAAAATCTGAATATGGAACATTTAGGCATACCTCGTTATCCAGAAAGATCCTCGGATAGAGTTAAAGAAAAAATAGAAGGAATAAAAAAACTGGCTTCGGGAGAAATTCCGCCGTGGCAAATTACTGAAGCTGAACGTATTGAGCTACTAGCTCTAGAATTAGAGCTAGGATTAATTCTCGAAGGTTTGGTGGCCATCACTCCTCGTTCTGTAGAATTTGATTT
The DNA here is from genome assembly GCA_043728975.1 of bacterium. Lineage (GTDB taxonomy): Bacteria > Patescibacteriota > Minisyncoccia > Phycocordibacterales > UBA918 > OLB19. The sequence continues at coordinate 8,446 of JAYTMA010000018.1, read as the reverse complement.
GGGCTACCTCTTAACTCCTGAAGGCAGAAAAGATTTTTCTATAATTGTTGGAATTGAGCTTCCTGAAGCTATCAGCAATACTACTGACCTTAAGGTATTCATATATCAACACACAGCTGACCTAGTAAAAGCTGAACAAAAAAACCTTACGCCATTTGGCGGCCGATCAAAAAAATATCAAGAAGCAGAAATAGTGACTAAACTTAGTCAAACAATGAATGAGAAGGGAATGATTGATGTTGAAGAGATGCCTTCAACTGAGGTAATTGATATTAGATTAACGCCTGAGCTTGATGTTAAAAAGACCAGAGAGTTACGTGCTTTTAAGGCTGATCTTAAGGTGCGAAGAGCAGAAACCACATTAAGTGGCGCATCACCTGATTATGATTTTGTGATAGATGGGATGTATGGACTTTACCAACGTAAAGTAAACGAGCTGATTGCTGGCCGGGCTGATGTATTTATTAGTATAGAACTGAAGGCAGATTTATTAGGCGAAGATAGTCTTTCACTAGAGGAAAGGGAGGCATTGTCACTAAATATGAGTGCATCAAGCATACCTGAAACGCTCGCTATTTATGACAAGTTTCTGTATGGATCAAGTAGTGAAAGTGATGCTAATGGTTGGCGAAAACAGATTTCGGGGGATTTAGTAGCTTTTGCTCATGTTGAAGAGGAGAGGTTTATTGCTGAAGGTTTAGAAAAAAGTAAATCGATAGCAGAATTAGGTTTGGACGAAGAAAAGCTCTTTGAAAAAACAATTTCGCCAACCGAAGTAGAACAGTATTGCGTAGAAACGCTAAAACATTACGGTTTACTGAGTGAATATGCACCAGCTGAGTATCTACCAAATCGTCCGGGACCGGCGCCCGATAATAAGTGGCAGGTGATTGTCAGTGATGCATATCAAACGATGAGTGTGGTTGGTAGACAAAAAGTGATTAAGATTCCCAACCAACCCCAATCAGTTGATGAATTAATCAGTGTTTCTATTGCTCATGAAATCGAAGGTCATGTGTTACAACATACCAATCGTTCTAAAATACCATTACAGTTGTTTGAAAATGTCGGTAGTGATCGCTCGACCATTTTTGCTGAAGCGGGTGCTATGCGAAACCAGGATCATGTTACCGAAGAAGCTTTTGGTTACGCTACTATAAATCACCCACATTATATTAAAGCTATGTTGAAAAAGCTGTCCGGTGGAACTTACGCTGAGTGTGTGGAGGCTTTTTATGTGAGTGCTATTAAGGTGCACCAGATTAAACTACAAGATGGACAGCTAGATGAAGAAGCTTTTAAACGTAAGTGTCAGGCCGAACTAAGTAAAGCCGTCAACCGAGCCAAGCGTCTTTTTCGTGGTGGAGCTAGTACCACTGATTCCTACCCACATTTACCAGAAAGCAAAGCCCTTATCTATCTAGAACAAGTAAAATTGGCTCATGAACTCAAGGCCGAAGGCTTTGATGCTATACTAAATCTAACGGGCATTAATTTTGAAGCACTGGAATACTTGCTGAAAGCGCAGTTAATTAACTTGGAACATATTAAATCTCCCGACTTTTATTCTTTAAAGATATGGGAAAGATTAAAATCAACATACGTTAAATAATATTTAATTAAGCCTGGCGTCTTTTGTAGTCAATCCACTGGAAAGAGATATTACCGCTTTCTTCTGGTGGGTATTCTTTGGTTGAGACAAAGTCTTTTTCGAAGTCGGGAAAGAAAGTATCGGCTAGGCTTTCACTTTCTACTAGAGTTAGGTGAAGGCGGTCAACGTAAGGCATGGCTGCCTCATATAGCTCGGCTCCGCCACCGATATGAATTTCGGTTGGATTTTCTCGCTCGGCGATGGCAAAGGCGGCTTCAAGTGAGCCGGCGGTAATAGCTCCAGGCACTTTATACTCGGGGTTACGGGTAACAATAATATTGGTGCGAAAGGGTAAAGGCTTCCCGAGCATGGCAAGAATAGACTCAAAAGTCTTTCGGCCCATAATCATGGGGTGACCAAGCGTAAGTTCCTTGAAATGTTTCAAATCAGCCGGGATATGCCAAAGCAGCTTATTCTTGTAGCCAATAGCCCGCTTCTTACGGCTCATGGCCGCTACTATAACTACCGGTATGGTGGGAAAATGCATCATTGCTACATTATACAACAAGCCAGGCTACTTGTCTTTTGGTGAGTAGCTTAGGGCTCACGTATAATGTACGGATGTCACACTTTGAAATTGAAATTAAAAGTCTTTTAGGTGAAGTCATTGCGGCCGAAGCCCTGGTGGCAAAAATGCAGGCATTTGATTCTACTTGCCAAAAGACTGCCCACAATTCCCAACTCAACCATTATTTTACCGGTGGTGATATTCATGAATTATTTAGTCACGTAGAGCATTTATTTTCTGGAGACCAGCACCATAAATTTAAAACTATCGCCGAGCGAGGAAAAGAATTTTCCGTTCGCACACGAGGGAGAGATGAAGTGGTGTTGCTCGTTATTAAGGCTTCACTTGATGGTGGGAGTAGCGCCAATACTGTCTCGCGGATGGAGTTTGAAGAAGTAGTAGCACTTACTCTCTCTCAGCTAGACGCATTGCTTATTTCGGCTGGTTACAGCTACGAAGCCAAATGGTCCCGGGTGCGTGATGAATACCAGTACCAGGGAATTGCTGTTTGTATCGATAAAAACGCCGGTTATGGGTACTTGGCGGAGTTTGAAACAGTGACGCAAGATGAGGCAAGTTTGCCTGAGGTGCGAGCCAAGCTAGTAGCCCTGATGGAAGAGCTCGGGGCAGAAGAACTAAAACAAGATCGCCTGGCCCGGATGTTTGCCTACTACAATGAAAACTGGGCTGATTATTATGGCACTGAAAAGACATTCTTAATAGAATAATCATTCACAATATGTTTCTATCTGACGTAGACATTATGAAAGGAGTGCATGACGGCAAGATTATTATCCGGCCGTTTAATGAATCTCAGCTACAGCTGGCTAGTTATGATGTTACCCTCGGCAATGAGTTTGAAGTGGTAGACCGACACCTCTTGGAGGCTTCTGATCCGGCCCGGAAGATTTATCCGGCGACGCGAAAAGTAATTATTCCCGATGATGGTGAATTCGTCCTCCATCCGGGTGAAAATGTTCTCGGTAAACAACGTGAGTTTATTGGCGTCGATAATGAGCACCTGATACTGCTCTCGGGCAAAAGTAGTTTGGCGCGTGTCGGCCTAGTGGTGCATAACACCGCCATGCTTTTTAATCCCGGCCATCATTTCTATCCGACCTTTGAGCTCGTTAATAGTAGCAACATCCCGATTATACTAAGGCCAGGGATGCAAGTTGCTCAGCTTTTGTTTGCCAGGCTAACTTCGCCAACTAGTAAGGACTATATGGGGGAGACGGGAGTGGGGCGCTTTGATGGCGAAAATTCTGATCATTTTGCCGAACCAAAGAAATAGTTTAACAAAACCAAAATTACCACTTATTATGTCTACAGCAAAAAAACACCCGGAGTATCAATACTTGAATTTACTCAAAGAAATTTTAGAGCACGGTGACCGTAAGGTGGATCAGGGAACAGATGATGCCTCATACAGTCTTTTTGGTAAACAACTGCGTTTTGACTTGGAAGAGGGCTTTCCGCTTTTGACCACCAAGAAGGTGTATTGGAATGGGGTACTACAAGAACTCTATTGGTTTATGTCTGGACAAACCAATATTAAGTATTTGGTTGATAACAAGGTGCATATTTGGGACGACTATCCCTATCGTATATATAAAATTAAAAATACCGAAAAAGGTAATAAAATTCTTCTCTCCAAAGAAGAATTTATCGACCGTATTGCTAATGATTCTGCATTTGCTAAGAAGTGGGGTGAGCTACCGAGGATTTACGGTGAGATGTGGCGTAAGTGGCCGACCCGAACCAAGAACAAGAAAATCGATCAGCTACGCTGGGTAGTTGATGAGATAAAAAAAGACCCCAACGCTCATAACGCCATCGTCAACTCTTGGAATCCAGAGTATCTCTACACCATGGCGGAAAAGAAAGACACCTCGTATTTCCCGATTTGTCACAACATGTACCAGATTAATGTTATCAATGACCGACTTTGTCTGCATCTCTATCAACGTAGTGCCGACATCTTCCTCGGCGTACCATTTAATATCGCGAGCTACGCGCTACTGACTATTATTTTGGCCAAGGTCTTGGGCTACAAGCCGGGAGATTTTGTCCATACTTTTGGTGACGTACATATTTATGAGAAGCACCTTGATCAGGTAAAAGAACAACTCAAGCGTAAACCAAAGCCTTTCCCAACTATCAAGCTAGATAAGAAGGTTAAAGATATTGATGATTTCCGGCCCGGGCATGTCACTCTAGAAAACTATGACCCCCATCCACCAATCAAAGCTGAGCTCTCAGTGACTGGTGGCTTTGGTACTTTTGACACCAAGAAGAAGGGAACGCTCAGGAAAAAGCCAACAAAATAAGCCCTAAATTAGAGTAGTTGCAAAATGCATAAAACTGTGCTATAATTTCACATAGTTAGGAAGGTCAAGTTTTAACTCTCCGCTAGTCCTTTTACACCAAACACACAGAACAACCGTCACAGCGACAAACATTTAGCTAGAAGTCTGAAGTTTTGCCGCTGTGACGGTGACCCTATTTCGGGGTGGCTCATGGCAGCAACGCAGTTCAAGAGAACACTGTTGCAAAATAGGAGAAACAACCATGAGCGACCTTATGCTCGATGTTGGTCAAGCGAATGAATTGAAATTGGCATTTCGCCGTGCCGGTGCCACCCCCGAGGAAGTCAAGCGAATGGGAGAAGGTGACTTTATGAAGGGTGTTATTGGACTCCTTCGTGGCGAATACACCCTCACCCCGGTTGCGAAGGCCGTCGTCACTGCCATCGAGCAACTGAACGGAACGGTGGATGTAGACGGCTCGCTCACTCCCGAGCAGGCCCTCAAGACCTGTAACCGGAAGGAATTCGTCCACAAAGACGTACTTTCCACCATGCCACGAGGCAAGGCTGGAGCCGTAGAAATTGTTTTTGTGAAGTTTGGTCGCTACATAAAGGCCGACTCGCTCGTGGAAGAACTCCGCCAGCAAGGCTTGGCACTCGCTGATCCCTTCACTCTCATGGCCTGGAACGCCGTCAATCGTGAATTTGCCGATACTCACCCAAACACTACAGAGTGGTTGGACGATGCCGGCAAGTACTGCTATGCGACGTTCGATCGGTGGAATGGCAAGCGGCGCGTGGACGTGGGCCGGGATGTTGATGACTGGCTCGGCGGCTGGTGGTTCGCCTGCGTGCGCATCAGTACTGTGGACTAGTTCACTAGGGACTCTTTGTCCCTTTGGACTTGGTCCTTTGAAAGTTCGACTTCGGTCGGGCTTTTTTCTTGTATACTTAGCTTGAAAGTAGATAGTGCGTACATGATCATGGTTGTGTACCATCGAAATCAGTATCCATGCGTTCGGAATGTTTTATACTAAGGTATGAGACAGTGTAGCGTATGAAGACTCTTCAAAAAATGAAGATACTTGGTGTAGAGGATCAAGACATTTCTATGTCGTATGAAATACAGCCTACGTACAGATTTTGTATATAGGCAGTGATATGGACGGTCTTTTGCACAAAGCTATGCGACGTTCAATCGGTGGAATGACAAGCGGAACGTGAACGTGAACCGGAATGATGATGACTGGAACGACGGCTGGTGGTTCGCCTGCGTGCGCAACTCTCTTCATTTCTCAACCCGCACTAATTAATGCGGGTTTGAGTTTTGTTTCTGCAGTTGTCCGTACCACCCGCCGAGCATTCTGCCAATCTCTTCCAGATGGGTAGAGAGTGCAATATAGCGTTTCGTATCGAGCGCCTTTGTTTCAAAAAGTATGAGTAGGAGTATCTTGATAGTATCAAGCTTACGTATTGCTAATCGTACGTACGGGATTTTTTCGTCACGAACGAGAAAGGTCGCAACGACAAGGGCTTCTATGAGCTCAATAAAAAGTGAGTCGATTCTGACGCCTAGCGAGTATCGTTGGGCTTTGGGAAGTAATTCATGAAATGTGTGCCAGAGTACATAGGCAGATTTTGCCTTTTGGAGTACAGGAAGTAATTTCGCTTGCGAAATTACGGGGGGGGGTAGAGTCATGTCCATGAAAAAGTGTATTCATACCTACGATAATATCATTTCGGTAGAAAATCTTCTCCGTGCGTGGCTGGAATTTAAGCGTGGAAAGACTAAAAAATCAGACGTGCAAGAATTCGAACGAGACTTGATGTCCAATATTTTCATTCTTCACACCGAACTCATGAATAAAACGTATAAACATGGTACTTACGAACACTTTGTCATAAACGATCCTAAGCGCCGTGATATTCACAAAGCCAGTGTTCGCGATCGGTTGGTGCATCACGCTATACACCGAGTTTTGTATCCATATTTTGATAGTAAGTTTATTTATGACTCGTATTCATGTCGAGTAGGGAAAGGGACGCATCGGGCGCTATACCGATTTGAAGCTTTTTCCCGCCAGGTGTCCCAAAATTACAACAAACAGTGTTGGGTTCTGAAGTGTGATATTCGGAAGTTTTTTGCGAGCATTGACCACGACATTCTTTATTGTATTTTAGAAAAGCACGTTATTGATAGAGATGTATTATGGTTAATTCATGATGTGGTAAATAGTTTTAACTCTGGTATAACTGGCAAGGGATTACCATTAGGAAATCTCACTTCGCAACTCCTGGTGAATATCTACATGAATGAGTTTGATCAGTATGTGAAGCATGAACTTAAGGAAAAGTATTATCTTCGTTATGCGGACGATTCTGTATTTCTCTCACGAGATAAACTTTATTTAGAAATTCTCCGGCAAAAATGCGCAGCGTTTTTGCTGGAGAAGTTATCTCTAATGCTTCACCCCGATAAAGTCTTCCTTCAAACATTTGCTTCGGGAGTTGATTTCTTGGGTTGGGTGCATTTTCCACATCATTGTATACTCCGAGCTACTAGTAGAAGACGGATGCTTAGGAAGATTGTTGATTCCGAAGGAAAGGTAACCTCGGTTACTTCTTACCTTGGGCTTTTGCAACACGGAAACGGTTTTAGATTAGCAATAAAAGTGAATGAACTAGCTAGTACCTTTGAATAATCAAGACCACTACATTTTTCTATATTAGTATAGAAGGATTACAATATCGTGTAGTATGGTTGCATTTGTGGTACTGTTTATTTAATATGAAAAAGACTTTCAACATTAATCTTGATATTGAAAAACTTCCTGAAGGGCACTATGTAGCTACCAGTAAAGATGTGCCAGGCTTGGTGGCCCAGGCTAAGACTTTTGAAGAAGTTGTATCCATTGCTGAGGATGTAGCAAAGATTTTACTTCGGCAAGCAAAACCTGATACAAGACAAATTAATGATCGGATTTTTTATCCTATAAATGTAGCAATTTAGGCCATCGTGGTGATATGCCGGAAGGTACCCTGAGAGCTATTTTAAACCAAGCAGGAATCGAGCCAGACGAGTTTTTAAAATAGCCAAAATTTAATGGCGTTATGCGTAGAAAATTGAGACATGATACAATTCCAGTAATAATTTTTGTACCATGATCTAACCCCACTCGTTCAATTGCTGAAGAAAAAGTAAGTATTGTAGTTGTTGGCGTCGCTTGTTCCAGGAATTTTTACTAGGAAAGTGAGCTTTGCAGACGGAAATATATTCGCTCCGCTCATGATTTCCAGCCAAATTCGGAACTAAATTAAGTAAGTAAAGGAGACCTTGGGCGACTATTACGAACTTATGCAAGGCTCAAAAATATTCATTACATTCATTTTTTCATTTATTACTATGAACGAGTACCAATTCATCAAAGACCAGGATCCAGAAATCTACGCTACGCTAGTAGGGGAAGAGGAACGAGAGCGAAAAGGAGTAGAACTAATCCCGAGTGAGAACTATGTCTCACGCGCGGTGCGCGAAGCCAATGGCTCGGTCTTTACCAATAAATATTCTGAGGGCTATCCGGGCCGACGCTACTACGGGGGGCAGGAGTTTACCGACATCATGGAGACGATTACCATTGAGCGCGCGAAGAAGCTTTTTAATGCCAAGTACGCGAACGTGCAACCACTCGGTGGGGCGGCCGCGAACGTCGCGATGTACTTCGCGCTCATGGAGCCGGGCGATACCGTCTTGGGGATGGACCTTAGTCACGGTGGACACCTCACGCATGGTCACCCGACCACTGCCATCAACAAAGTCTTCAACTTTGTCCGCTATAAGATGAAGGATGTTGATACGGGCGAGATTGATTATGAAGCGCTGCGCGTAGTCGCGTTAGAGCATAAGCCAAAGATTATCCTCGCCGGTTTCTCCGCTTATAGCCGCGAGCTTGATTACGAGAAGTTTGTGGCTATTGCTAAA
>JAYTMA010000017.1:0-8188 GCA_043728975.1 bacterium | reverse complement strand
GGAGAAGGTGCCAGCGGCTCGTGCTTATGAGGCTGGTGAAGGACTTCGAGCTCAGGTCTTCAACCTCGGCTACGATAACTTCCTAGGACGTCTAGCAGTTGCTCGGGTCTATGAGGGCTCAGTGAAGGCCAGCCAGCAATTATTTGTAAAGCATGAAGGAACTCACACCACGACTAAAGGAAAGGTGGTAAAGCTATCGACCTTCCACGGCGTTTCAAAAATTGAAGCAGAAGAAGTGTTTGCTGGTGATATTGTGATGATTGCTGGTTTCCCCGATATAAATATTGGTGACACCCTAACCGATAAGGAAGACGCTTTGCCATTACCAACTATTAAGGTTGACGAACCAACGATTGCGCTACAGTTCATGCCGAACAACTCACCGTTTGCGGGCAAGGAGGGTAAATATGTAACCTCTCGACAGATTAAGGAGCGTTTGGAAAAAGAACTAGAAATTAACGTTGGTCTACAAGTAAACTTTGATCAAGGTGATTCCTTTGACGTGCGCGGGCGAGGCGAAATGCACGTTGCTATCTTACTCGAAAATATGCGTCGTGAGGGTTACGAACTGTCTGTCTCTCAACCACAAGTAATTGTGAAAGAGATTGATGGTGTAAAGTCTGAACCGTTTGAGGAAGTGACGGTTGATATCCCAGGAGAATACCAGGGACCGGTGATCGAAAGATTATCTAATCGTGGTTTTATCATGCAAAACATGATTACTAATGACAACCAGGTACGCTTGATTTTTGAAGGACCAACTCGTGGCCTCTTAGGCTACAAGAATCAGTTTGTGGTAGATACTCGTGGCGAAGGCATCTTGGCCTCACAGGTGGTAGGGTTCCGACCGTATGCGGGAGAAATCCAGAAGCGAAAGGCGGGTTCAATGATTTCGATGGTGCAAGGTAAGGCTTTAGGCTTTGCTCTTTTTACCCTCCAAGATCGTGGGCAGCTATATATCACCGCTGGTACCGAAGTATATGAGGGGATGGTAATTGGAAACACCAGTAAGGGTGAAGAAATGACGGTGAATCCAACTAAAGGCAAGCAACTTACCAACATGCGTTCATCAGGAACTGATGAAGCAATAGTACTGATTAATCCGAAAATTGTTTCCATTGAAGTGGGTCTAGAAATTATGTCCGATGATGAATATCTAGAAATTACACCCAAGAGTGTACGACTACGAAAAGCCAAACTAAAGGAAGGGGAGAGAAAGAAGGGAAGTTAATTGATGAGATAACAAAAGACGGTGGGCCATCTGGCCCACCGTCTTTTGTTTAATGCCTTATTTAAAATCAGGACTACATCCCCAGTTCTTTCAGCAAAGCTTTCAATTCCTCACCAGCAATTTTACGATATTGATTGGGTTTTACTGCGCCTAGTTCAATATTCATTATGCGCACTCGCTTCAGGTTTTGGACTTGGTAGCCGAGAGCAGCACACATCCGACGGATTTGGTGCTTCTTGCCTTCGGTCAAAATTAGATGGAAACGTTTTTGGTTGGATTTTGAGGCGGTTACTTTGGCCGGTTTGGTTTTATAACCTTCAATATCGACGCCGATTTCCATCATTTTGCTAAACATTCCAGTGATCGGCTTGTCGACCGTCACCTCGTATTCCTTTTCGTGCTTGGCTTCTGGATCAAGTAGGGGTCCGGTAATACGACCGTCGTTAGTAAGTAGGATAAGGCCTTCAGAGTCTTTATCCAGGCGACCGACAGGCGAGACGTTGGTCAGGCTATAATCTTTCTTTAGTCTAGTGGCAATATCTACTTCACCTTCCTCTGGGGAGTGAGTGATGACACCGCGACCTTTGTAGTAGGCAAGATAGACGTATTTTTTGGTGGCGCCACTGATTGCTACCTTATCGCCCTCTTCTACCATCTGTCCCAAAACCGCCACCTTACCATTGATGGTAACCTGCTTTTTTTCAATCATGGCATCGGCTTCACGCCTGGAGGCGATTTTTTGGTCGGCCAGGTATTTATTTATACGCAATGGGAAAGTCATGCCCCACACTATGTAACAAAAACCGTAAATATGCAAGGGTAGTGGTAGGTGCCTTCTCATAATTATTCAGGTTTTGCGGTGTTATACTTTAAATATTATGTTAGAAAAGCTTTCCCTCTTCGCTTTATTTCTGCTCGACTTATACTTTACTGCTTCTGGCCTTTTGTATTTAAGAAGCGCCGGAGAAGCAATTTATGGCCTTTTGTTTTTGATTATAGTTTGGTTTATTGTGTGGTCACTACATAAAATTAAAAGCTATCATAATGTGATAAAAAAGGAATCTTTTGTTCGCTACTATTTTAAGTATTTAATAAAGGCGGGCACAGTTATTGCTAATGATAGACGAATGGGTCCGACCAAATTTTTTAGACTGACAAGTGCTTTCTTGTCGGCAAGTGTTGGGGTGGGTGTAATTTTGTTTTTAATCCTACACAGCTTAGCAACAACTGTTTTTTCCAAAGATTTTGTCCTACGTTATTGGTATGTATTTTTGTTTATATCGATATATCCGTTAGTGATATACCTTATTAAAAAATTTATTCAAAATAAAGATGAAACTAGTTTTATAGCAATAATGCTGACTTTCTTTCCCTTGAAATTTACACAGCTTTTAATTTTTATCTTTACCTTTTTTACCCCCTTGGCGTGGCTCATGCTCGCTTTCCTCAGTTACATCATAGCTAAGTCTACGATGATGAGTAAAATTAAATTAGAGTAAAACACAGTATAGTTATGAAAATAAAGATAATTCAGATAATTACCAGAACCGTGTCTAGTCTAGTGCGATAATAGACAAGGCCGGTCATGGGGACCGGCCTTGGGTTTGGGGTCTGTTGTTTAGTAGGGGGACGAACCTACTGGTTTAATGACATAGCTCATCTCGAATTCCTGTTGATCATTGTAGCTGAATGAGCCGGCTGACTTAAATTCACTGCGCGCAAAACCGGAGCCTAAAACTCGAATTATCTCCGCCCGGTCTGCCTTTTCAATGACCTCAAGGAGTTCGTTGTAGCTGAATCCATGATCCATTCCATCTTGTACGGTGAACAAGATTCCCTGGGACTTCACGACTCTCAGATGGCGAGGTTCGGTATCCGATCCGTGTGCGGACGTTTCGAGGTAAACCTTGAGACCAAGAATTTTTCCTACTTCGAGGATGATCATGACTGACCTTTCTGGTAGTTTAAGGTACCAAGTTGGCGATTGAACAAAAAATCAGCCAAAATTATGCTACGGGAGGATAAAAATAGCAATTTTTTGTGATCACGTTTCTGATGTTTTCTGGAACCTTTTGCCATTGTTTGCTGGTTTTGCGAATTATTATTCTGAAAAATGTTAGAATTAAATCTAATTTATGAGTGAACAGGTTGAAACACAATCAGATGAAGTCTTAGTAGCTTCCACCCTCAAAGAGCCCAATGATTTTGGGTTACTTATCGAACGTTATGAAGCAAAGCTTCAGCGCTATATTTATCGCTTGGGGGTACGAAATTTTGAAGATCAACAAGATGTCCTGCAGGACATCTTTATTAAAGCCTACCGCAATCTAAATAGCTTTGATACCACGCTCACTTTTTCCTCCTGGCTTTATCGGGTTGCCCATAATGAAGCAATTTCCTGGTACCGTAAAAAAATTATACGTCCTGAGGGGCATCTACTATTTGATAGTGAAGAGGTGTTGGGAATTATTAAAGCTAAAGAGGATAGCCCGGAAATAGTATTTGATCAAAACGTTAATGCCAAGGTTGTGGCCGAGGCTTTGGCCAAAATTGAAGAAAAGTATCGTGAGGTTTTGGTATTGCGTTACTTTGAACATATGGAATACAACGAAATTTCCGATATTTTAAAGATACCACAGGGTTCGGTAGGGACACTGATTCACCGGGGCAAAAAACAGCTTTATAATGCACTAAATCTCGAAGCGATACGTATATGATAAATATGGAACCAAAATTACCAAATAGTGACTTAAAACAAACTATCCTCAGCCGAATTGAGGCTGAACACGTATCCCCGCGTCCGGCATGGTTTTTTTCCAGTATGGAATGTTTAGTGTGGACGCTTTGGTTTTTGACGGCCATGATTGGTGCTATTGCGGTAGCGGTTAGTCTGTCGGCCATGATGTATCGCCAATATTCTTTTTTTGAAATAACTCATGGCAGCCTTTTTTGGTTCTTGCTAGAAGTATTACCTTATGTCTGGCTACTCGTCTTTGTGTTTATGGCTCTGTTTGCGGTCTACAATATTCGTCATACTAAACATGGCTATCGTTACCCCCTATGGCAGATCCTTGCCAGTAGTTTGGCTCTTAGCTTAAGTGGTGGATTGGGGTTACATTTGGTTGGGGCTGGATTTACCATGGACGAACACTTGGGCGCAAATCTTTCAATGTATGAATCACAAGGTAAACGAGAACTAAAAATGTGGCAAGTACCACAAGACGGGAGGATGGTCGGGTTTTTGCTTGTGGATGAAACTGCAGCAGGTTCAAGTATCATTACATCCTTTACTGATGTTGATGACATAATCTGGCAAATTAACACTAGTGAACTAAATCAAGATGAGAAAAACTTACTTATAACTGGGAAAAGAGTGCGCTTAATTGGTCATATTCCAGAACCCGGTCAGTCACTCTTTTACATTTGTGGAGTCTTTCCTTGGGTTTATGAAAAACACTATTCAGCAGCTGAATTAAAAGAATTTAAATCGATAATGCAGGAGAGGATGTATCGCTTTAAACTTCACGAAGTTTCAACGTTAGAATCAACCACCAGTAGTCATTGTGTAAATGCTCCGTTAATCAAAGAGATGCAAAATAAGAATCCTAAATACCGTTAGTAGTATCGGGTTTCTTGGAACGAGAGAAATATAAGTAGAAAATAAAACCCATAGTCGCAAAAAAGGTTAGGATCATGAGGACATTTCCTATGGTGTCGGATTCCAGTCTGGCAAATAAATCCTGCAAGACATTGTTACCAACGAAGCCAGCGTAAAGATAGAGACTGTAGCGGATAATTGAACCAATGAAGGTAGCGATAGTGTAAAGGGGAAGAGGAACATGGATGATGGCCGACCCGACGGTAATGAGAACACTGGGAATAATTGGTATTGCTCTAAGGGTGGTGAGAACAAAGTAGTCCATTTTACCGTTACCAAGCCTAGCGCCAAACTGGGCTAGGTCAGCTTCAGTGATTTTAAGGTATTTACCATATTTTTCTATCACAACATTACTTATTCTTTTGGTGGCTAGATAAATAATGACGGCACCAATAGTTTTCCCTAGGGCTCCGACAATTGCCACCAACAGTAGTCCGGCTAGCGTATAGCCCTGAATGCTGGCCATGCTACCGGCTAATATTGTGAGCGGGAAAGCTGGAATGGGGGGGATTACCTCTTCTATAAAAGAAGCAAAAAATACTAGTATTTCAATCGGTACTGAGTTGGCGTAAGTAGTAAAGATATTTTGGAGCCAGGCGATCATAAATCTGATTATACAGGTAAATTGATTTTATCAGTATGGTATTCAGGAGGATGAAGATTTAATTACCCTGACCATGGTTAAATTTATTGTTTTCTTTGTTATACTTACCTGGTGAAATTTGAAGACACTTTTTTGCCGACAAAAAAGAATGATTACTCACCACATTTGTTACAAAAAGTGGCCGTTCTTTCAATGTTCTTATTGGTTTTTTTGTCTTTTGCAGCGGTTAACTTACAGTCATTATTATGGCAGTCATCTTCTTGGTTAGTGGGTACAGTTTTACCAGCGGTGATTGTTGACCTAACCAATGAAAAAAGAGGAGTTTCGGCGGAGACACCTCTAATCCGAAGTGCTGTACTCGATAAGGCGGCGCAACTCAAAGCCGAGCATATGGCTAAAAATGGTTACTTTAATCACTATAGCCCAGATGGAACTTCTCCTTGGTACTGGTTTGATCAAGTGTCTTATACCTACGCTCATGCTGGGGAAAATCTCGCGATTCATTTTAATGATTCAAGTGCCGTAGTAGAAGCTTGGATGAAGTCACCCTTGCATCGGGAAAACATAGTCAACCAAAACTATACCGAGATTGGTGTTGGAACTGCTAAAGGAATGTTTGAGGGTAAGGAGACGGTGTTTGTGGTGCAGCTTTTTGGTACACCAGCCGCCCCCATCCAGCCTAAGCCAGTAATATCAAAGGTCTCAACTCCTACAGTCCTGCCAGTAGAAGAAATTATGCCCAGCCCAGAGTTAGTTACTGAGTTACCGTTAAGCCTAGTGTCAGAGCCTGAATTATTGCCAGAAAATGGAGAAGCTCAAGTGGTATTGGAGGAAGGGCACGCTTCAGCGGCCTTACCTTCAGTGGCTAGTAATCAGGCCACTGAACCATCCAAGCCAGTACCAAAGCCAAAACCCCTCCTACTTTCCCATTTAGCTACTACTTCAGGACTTTTAGCAGTATCGCTCGCTGAAGGGAGTGGAGGTACTACAATGGCCCAGGCTTCGGCCATTGGATTTTTAGCTACCAGTCCCAATCAAGTACTACAGCTATTATACCTCATCATCGGTAGCTTGGTAGCTAGTCTACTAATTATCTCGGTGATATTGGAGATACGACACCAGAGACCACTGCAGGTCGCTTATGGTATTGCTTTACTGATGATTATGAGTGGACTCTTTCTCTTGCAGGCAAAATTAACCACCAATGTTTCAATAGCTTCAGAAACAGTTAATTATGAGATCCGTAATAACTAACTACTATGAATAAAGACCAAGGTTTAATGGCGACGGAAGTAGTCGCTTATCAAGCCGGAGAACCGGTTCTGGGTTCATTATTTAGTTCCAGGCCAGCGGCCGGTTTCCCGGCCCCGGGCGATGATATGGTGGAGAAGACACTCGATTTAAATGATTTGTTAATTGATAATCCGACGGCGACTTTCTTTGTGCGGGTGGAAGGTGATTCGATGGAAGGAGCAGGGATTTTTTCCGGTGACGTTTTAGTGGTAGATCGTTCGGTGGTACCGATTCATGGTAAGATTGTAGTGGCAGCCGTATATGGCGAGATGGTGGTAAAAAGACTAGAAAAGACTACCACTACTACTGAGCTAAGATCAGAGCACGAAGGCTACGAACCAATAATAATTACTGATAACGATGACTGTTTCATCTGGGGGGTGGTAGTCGGTAGTGTCAGAATATTTTAGCCGCTAGGAGGGTGTAAATTGAAAGAAATTCAGTTTAAATAAAATATGATATTAAGCAAAAATCTGACACAGCGACTGGGAATCAAGTTAGCCTTAGGTTTATCTGTAGTTTTATTAACTACGCCGCTCTCGGCCGAGGCTGGTTTGCAGTTGGCTGCTTGGCTTCCGTGGTGGCAAGCAAAGCAGGGTATAGAGAGTGCAACCAAGAACATTAAAAAAATTGACACCATCTACCCGTTTGTTTATGAAATAGACGCTAGTGGAGAGATAGTCAGTAAGAGCAATTTAAAGGATCGGCAATGGCAAAACTTCTTCAAATTAGCCAAGAAGGAGAAAGTGGAAATTATCCCAACTATTGCTTGGTTTGATGGAGAAGCTATACACCAAGTATTGAGCGATAAAAAGAAACGCACAGCTCATATCAAAGATATAGCAGATTTGGTAAAAAAGGGTAAGTATGACGGGATTAATATTGACTACGAACAAAAGCTTGCTGAAACCAAAGATTACTTCTCGCTTTTTTTGGCTGAGTTAAATAAAAAACTTGGAAGCAAAGTGCTGACTTGTGCGATTGAAGCACGGACCCCGGCCGATTCGTTGTACAAAACTGTGCCAGAAGTTATGAAGTACGTTAATGATTATCAGGAGATTGCCAAGAGTTGTGATCGGGTGGAAATAATGGCCTATGATCAACAACGAGCTGACTTAAAACTCAATGACAAAAGAACGGGTTTACCCTACATGCCAGTAGCCGATAAGGAGTGGGTAGAGAAGGTAATTAAATTAGCGCTCAAGGATATACCCAAGTCCAAGGTATATCTTGGTGTGCCGACTTATGGCCGAGCTTGGGATGTCGCGGTGGCACCAAATTGGTACCGCGATTATGAGTTAGCCGGGACACTAAATTTACCTCGAATGAGGGAGTTAGCTAAGGAACATAAAGTTGAAGAAGGTCGCACAGAGGGTGGGGAAGCCATGATTAGTTATTTTCC
>JAYTMA010000016.1:0-1045 GCA_043728975.1 bacterium | reverse complement strand
AATTCTTGTAGGGCCATTCGCCATCTACCAACCATTTCATTCTTTTCTTTTTCAATAAAAGTAAGATTTTTATGATCTGTAAGAATTGTAAATTTACGATCTCGTAGCAGTGCGTCGAGATAGGTGCAACAATAATAAAGTGCGAATGCTTCTTTTTGTATTGTTGACCATTTCAGTTGAGGCTTGGTAAGAGACTTGCTAACGAGAGCGACGAGTTGTTTGTCATCGCCGACTTGTTGATATAGATAACCTCCAATACCATAATCTGACGCATCAGTCATTAAGGTTATTGGGGCTGTATCATGAATGAAATATAACAAAGGGCTCTCCGCAATTCTTTGCTTAACCTCATAAAATGCGTCTGCACCATCGTCAGTCCAAATGAGCAAAGTTTGCTTTTTGGCTGCGTGGTCGATCATCTTTTGTAGAGGGGCAACTACGTTAGAGTGGTTCGGTACATGATCCCTAAAGTAGTTCGTGAGACCGAGAAATGACCTTAGTTCAGTCATCTTTCTTGGCATAGGAAAGTCGGTCACGCCCTTAATCTTTTTGGAGCTCATAGTTATACCTTCCTTAGATATTTCTTTACCGACATATTCAACTTTCTTCATACCAAGTTTTACTTTGGATGGTTTAAGCGATATGTTCTTTTCTTCTAAACGTTGAAATATTTGTTCTAAACGTGTACAGAATTGTTCATGTCCAGTACCGTATACGATTATATCGTCCAGGTATACTTCGCATATAAAATAGATAAGTCCGAGTAGAACTATAGAAGCCATCATTTCCTGGAAATATGATGGTGCACGTTTGGGGCCGAAGGGAAGTCTTGTGAAATGATATATGCCCATAAATGTTATGAAAGCTGTATATATTCGAGTGGGTAGAGCAAGCGGTGCTTGGTGGTAACCAGCCGTAAGGTCGATTACCCCAAAGGTATCTGCTTTTGCATTACCGAGCCTACCGAGCATGAGTCTAATGTTTGGAATAGGCCAACTTGCAACTTCAGTTGCATCGTTTAGACCGCGATAATCAATGCAAAATC
>JAYTMA010000015.1:0-3304 GCA_043728975.1 bacterium | reverse complement strand
TTCGCTTGGGACAATAAGGGACGAGCGCGTCAGCATGTTTTGGGTGAAGCGATGTATAACGAACACCTTGGGTGGCAACTGCTTTTCTTTAATAATCTGGTCGAGGTAGTTGATTACATAATTCACATCAGCAGCATCATAGGTGCCGACAACGTCTCCTGGCTTATCGCCAGTCTTCATTGAAAACTCTGGATCAATCGCCAAATGCACATCTGGCTGCTCTAGATACTTCCGAAACTTCGGTAGTTCTTCTTGAATCGTACTCTTCCCAACCTGCAAGTCGATAATGAAGATACTATTTGATTGCTTTGCCATGGCATAGGCTTTTTCAATCTCTGTTTCTGGCATCACGGCTCGATACATTCCATCCCTCCCCCCTTCAGCCTGAGCAACGATGGCAATGTAATGGATTGCTGTCATGACTGGAGTGGTAGGATCGGCGGTCTCCCATATTTTTTTAGTTGCCTCTAGCTTTGCCAAAACTTGATCCGGCGGCAATTCACCCAAGATACCCATACGGGTTGAGTATAAATTCCCATAAAAAGCGAGGATACGCTTAAACGGCAGAATCGCGCCGCCGTGTGGGTATACTGCTTTTGTCGGCCAGGCCTTTCCTTCGATACGTACATTGGTAGTGCTGGAGTACTTGAGTTTTGTGGTTGACGAAGACTTATATTGAGCGAGAGCGAGCATGCGCTCATCATAAGCTGCTGTATCAAGCAGTGCAGGCCAAGTCGGTGACGCCTCTTCAGTCGCCTCTGCAGCTGTCTGCTCCTTATTCTCTTCGTCACGAGCGTCTTCCCTAGAATACGTTACGGTACCAAAATCGATTAAACCGATTAGAAAGATGCAGACGAACACTCCCAGGGCCGCACCAGGGACGATGGCTCGTTTCTGCCATTCTTTATCTTTAAAGTTGATCATTACTAATAAACAATATCACGAGAACCAAGCGCATAATAGCAAAGCTGATAACTCTTTAAATAACCTCTTATTTAAATGCACAGCAAAGGCCACAAATGTATATACCTTTGTGGCCTGCCGATGGCTGGTCGTCTGGGATGATGTTGGAACTTTTTTAACTACCCAACCGAACATCTAACTCATTCATCGTGTCTAGAAATGCGCTTTCAAGATTAATATTGTACTCGTTTGCAAGTACCAGAATTGACCACAGACAATCTCCGAGTTCATGTTTAAGTTTCGCGTCAACATTTTCAATCTCCCTTAGACCTTCTTTGGCCATCACTAGTTTCATCAAGTCTCCTACATCACCAACAAACCCCTGAGCCAATTCAGCTCTGGTCCATTTTTTTCCATTTTTTTCTTCTTGTAACTCAGAGTATTTTGAACGTACCTCAATTGCTCTCTGCGTAAGTTCTTGCAAATTCATATATGAAGTATATCAAAAGTTGTTGGCTACTGGACAGGCAGTCTCGGTCATTACTAATTCAAATGAGTAGTTGAGCAGGGGTTTACTCATACTCAAACTGCGAATGCAGGATTAGAAAGTTTACTTACATGACCAGTATACCTTTTGGACAGATTCTCCTTCTAGTCGAATCTGTCTCAAAAGCTTTTCGAGTCCCTACGTAACAGTCCCCCGGACTGTTAATGTCCTAGCAGCTCATCCCCTTATCGGGGATTTTATGCTAAGAGCTGGCTGTATGGGACGACGTTGGAACTTTTTTGCAACATAAAAGGGCCCTGTTTTTCGCAGGACCCTATATTTCCACCATCCTCAGCAAGCGATGTGCCGGTGTGTTTTACTTAAATTGACTTTTGTTGGATGGGAAACTGGAAATCCTTAAATCCCATAACAACACCGTCAGCCCCAATTGCTTGAACTCGCACACCAAGGTTTGATTTTTTCTGGTTAGAGAAGCGCGCAGCGAACGTCACGGAGATATTTCCATTCTTGCTCGCCACACTTTCCCATAAATTAGTACCTCCGCACATTTCTCCAGAACCCTTGGTTGAAGTCTCTACTACATTATCTGGGCAAACAAATTCAACTGCCCATCGCGAAACTGGATTTTTAGATTTTCCACCTGAGAAACTAATGACATATGGGGTCCAGGCGTTATCTGTAATGTATGCTTCTTTATTGTATTCAAGTGATGCGTCAATCTTTATTGGTACAGTCTTTTTATAATCAATTGTTAACGGGCCGATAGATTTTGAGGTGTTACCAAATTGGATTTTTGCTGTGTACTCTCCGGGGGTAAGGGCGTAGCCGTTAAGTACAGTACCTACCTTCCATGCGTAACTACCGGTATTCTTCACATCTGCGATATGTGAAGTTAGTCCTGATGCTCCAATAAGGAAGATACCTCCCTTTTGCTGACGAGGCACGTTCTTTGCTGTCCATTTGAATTTCTCTTTGTCTCCTACATTCCAAACAAAATCTACTCCCGGGTTTGTAATTTTTATATAAGAACCAGATGCTGCTACTGGTGTCTTTCCCACCTCAAGCACAACAGGCAAAGTTTGCCGATACCCGACGGAAGGAGCCGTGATGACGACTTCCGTTTTATACGTACCGACCTTCAAACCTTTTGGATCAATAACAAGCTGAAGGAATAGTGGTTTTCCTTTAGATATCCCGATATTCTTGATAACTACAGGTTCCTTAATCCAATTTGGTTTATTTGGCACATCAACGTTTATCAAAATATTTGAATCTGTTGGATTATCAATTGAAATAGAAGGTGTGAATGGTTTTTGTACTGAGTCAGCGATACTATGTTCAATTTTTATGATACTTGGTGCAAATAAAATGCTGCTTGCTGGTGTTGATACTGATGCTGATAACAGAGGGACACCACAACTTAATTGACCAGAAGTTATGTTGGTTAGACTAGAGCATTTTCCTACATACTTTGCAGCAGAAGCTTCATCGACAAATAATAAGCTCGTGGCAAAAACTATCACTAAGCTGAATATTTTAATAATACTGTTGCGACCAAATGATCGACAAGTCACTGATTGATTAAAATGTATATACATATGATATATATTATCATTAACAACCAATAAGACGGGCTTCTCTCACTTAATAATCTCATTTTCGTATCTTCTCTGATTTGCTACTGGACAGGGACTCGGTCACGAACCACTAAGTATATTTGTTTACCCCAAGAGTACTTCCTATGGCTCCGCCTCCGGGGCGCGTGGGACTCCAAATCTACTAAGTGTTCTCGACCCTTTAAATAGTTTCCCAAACTATTTAAACCCCTCCAAGCCCTCGCTGCGCTCGTCTTGTGTACCGGCTCCGTCTTTCGAGTCCCTACGTAACAGTCCC
>JAYTMA010000014.1:0-4351 GCA_043728975.1 bacterium | reverse complement strand
CTGATGGACTTAAGCGTATCTATGAAGCGCAAACAATTGATGGTGGCTTTGCCTACTACAAAGGTATGCCAAATGACTTGTTGCTTACTATTCATGTTTTGTCGGCCTTGTATGACCTGAAGGTGGCTGGCTATGAGATTAATGAAGATGTTTTGGCTCGAGGCCTCCGTTTTGTGGAAGCTAATACTCTTGAGCATGCCTACTATGGCTACTTCGGACCAGAAACAGTTATTTTGGCCGAACACCTACTAAGAAAGGTTTCTCCGGATACTAAGACTTCTTTAACTGATTATGTCATCAAGCTTATTAAGGATGAATCTTTCATAAACGAAAAGATTAGTAGCATGTCTTTGGCCTACTTAGCAATATTGACCGCTAGTGACTACAGCAAGAGTGATCGGGAAAAAGTCTATAAGGCTTTTATAAATCGTATCGATATTGACGGTCGAGGGGCCTACTTAGCTTCGACCGCTAATGCCAACTATGGCTATTACGAGACACCGATAAAAAATACGGCTCTAGCCTTGGCAGCCTTTGCGGCTCATGAAGATAGGCATGAAACCTTGCCCAATATGCTGAGGTGGTTATTGGCTAGTCGAGATAATAAAGGGGTTTGGGGTAGTACGCAAAATACTTTTACAGTAGTCAGTGCTATGGTGGGTTATCTCAAGTGGCAACACGAAACTGAGGCTCATTTTACTCTCCGTGGGCTACTGGATAATACTGAGATATTTGACTATGAATTTAATCCCAAGAATGTCTTTGAGACTTTTACACGCTTTGTCGGAATTGATGAGTTACCCAAGGATAAGTTATTACCTTTAGCTCTAGAAAAGGAAGATAAGAACGGACGAGAGAACAATCTCTATTATGACATGGCGCTTAAATATTATTTACCAACGGAAGCGCTCCCGCCTAGAGATGAGGGTATTACCATTACCCGAGACATGTATGCTTTGGATGATGAGAAAGAAAAAAACAGTTTAAGTAAAGCAAAGGTGGGAGATGTGGTAAAAGGCAAGCTAGTACTTACTATTCCCCAGAGCTACACTCATTTGGCCGTGGAAGACTTTATCCCGGCTGGTTTTGAGATTGTTAACTTCAATCTCAGTACAGAAGATCAATCATTAAATCAATCCGAGGATGCCTATTATGACGAATGGTCCTCTACTGAGCAGAGTTTTATGGCTAATGTATTTTCTTCGTTCAGTGGTCTCTGGAGTGGTTCACAGACAGCGCAGGTCTATGGTCAATATAATTACGGTGGAAGCTATGGCGAATCGAAGCGAACCCTGTATCCGACTCATACTGAGTCTCATGACGATCGAGTTTTCCTCTATGTTAGTAGTATTGAACCAGGGGTGTATGAATACGAGTACTTCCTTCGAGCGTTGGTACCAGGAACCTTCCAGCACCTTCCCGCTCGAGCGGAACAATTATATTTCCCTGAAGTATTTGGTCGGACCTCAGGTGATATAGTGACGGTTACTGCGGATTAAGCACTGAGATTAAAATTATCTCTCGCTCCCCTGAATTTTTGTCGGTAGCCATAATCTCAAATTTTCCGGCATAGTCTGGTTTGAATTCAATACTTTTTTCAGTTCCTAAATATTTACCGTTAACTGACCAGTCTAATTCTTGGGCTCCCTTTAGCGGAATAGTGATTCCAGGAAAGAATTCAAAAGCATCGTTTTGATAAGGGCTCAGGATAAGTGTATCCTCCAGCATGAGTTTTTGGTGTTCCGCAATAATATCTTCAGGGAGGCCCCATTCATTAGAATCTCCAATTGGAAACATCGTTATTAGCTTGCTGGTTATCGGCGTACCTTGGTTGTACGAGCTTTCCAATAATAGACTCATGGTGTCGTGCCAAATAGCCCCGGCGCCTGATTGACCGGTTATTTGTTCTAGAGGTTTATTCTCAGTATTACCGAGCCAGACTCCGACGACAAAATCTCCGGTATAACCAACTACCCAACTGTCATGAAAATCTCTAGAAGTACCAGTTTTAACACCGTAATTTATTGCTGTGAGGTTTAAGTTACTCTTGAGGCCAAACTGATCAACACCCGATAGGCGGTCACTGATGATAGCGTGAATCAGTTGTGTAAATTTTTCATCAGCGACTATTTGCTCGGTCTTTATATTTGATTGTGGTGGTAGAGAAAAATTCTCGGCGCTGTCTCTCAGAATGCGGATGGGTTTTAGGGTACCTAGTTTGGGAAATAGCGTGAAGTAGTGGGTGAGAGTTAAAAGGTCCATCTCGAGACCTCCAAGCGCAATCCCGTATTGATAGCTATTGTAATCTTGAATCGGTTCAAATCTAAGTTTACCACCAAGAAATTCATAGAAATTATTAAGACCAATAAACTCAAGTACCTTTACTGTCGGTACATTTAAGCTATTACTCAGCGCTTCATGAAGAGTAACCTCACCTCGATATTGACCGTCATAATTTTTGGGATAAAGCGGAAAACCAGTGGCAATTCCGTACTTGTACTCTCTATCAACAACCAGTGAGTAGGGACGTAGTCCCTCCATGAAGCCTTTGAGGTAAAGGATGGGTTTGATAGTAGAACCAATTGGTCTTGGTTCTAAAGCCATGTTTATTTGGTCGCCATCTTGCGTGTTCTTGGGATTTTTCGTACCGACCAGAGCTATGATTTCTGAGGTCTTAGGGTCGATTACCACAATTGCTCCATTGCGAGCACCACGATCACGTTCGGTTTCAATATGTCGATTTAATACCCCTCTAATTTTTTCAGTCAAGGCTTCATCGATGGTGGTGTAGCAAGTTTCCGCACAAGTAACCCCGGCGGTCCTTAGTTCAAACCAAGAATCTTTCTGAAAAGAATAATTAGTAGTTTTTTTGGGTTCAATAAAATCTTTTTCAGGTGCAATTCTTTCATTCAGGGCGAGAGCAAAATCAGTATTTACTTCCGTCCAGGGATTGCGAGCATTAGGATGAGATAGGGTGGCTAGTAAAGACAACTGTTCACCATGAGAGGTTTCTTTTAAGGGCTTGTTGAAGTAGGCATAGCTTCCGGTTTCAAATCCCTGGACTTGGTTGCCGAGGTATACCGTATTGGCATACATAATCAGAATCTCGTCTTTGGTGTAAAATAACTCAATCCCGAAAGCGTAAAAAGCTTCTTGTAGTTTATTAGTTAGATTTCTCTCTAGTTCGTTTCTTAATAAATTCTTGGCTAGTTGCTGGGTAATAGTACTAGCACCACCGGTTTTCCCATCTCTCGCATACTGATAAATTGCTTCAATGGTACTTAAGAGATTAATACCGGGATGATAGTAAAAGTATTTGTCTTCTTTCCGCGTTAATAATTTCTTAAAATCTTCCGGTAAGTTTTCCAGAGTATTTACATAGTGGCCTTTACTATTTTCCTTGATACTAAGTGGAGTACCATAACGGTCAAAGATAGTAGTGGAAAGTAGGGCTTGATAACGTTTATCGGCTACTTTGGAAGCTGACCACAGGGCCATAGTCAAGATAATAATAAGTACCACAAAGAGAAGGTATTTGTATTGTCGAGCTACCCGCCCAACACCGCGCTTCTTTTTCGGAGAGTAAATTTCAGTCATTTAGCCTATTGTACCAGTTTGGGTTAATCTTACGCTCAATTCTATTTTTAAACTGCGGTTTGGATTCACCTGGGTCGAATAAATGGATATATTTCTGGTTAGTTGGAGGAGATGTATACTGTATCAATGAAGCAGAATAAGTCGAAGTTACTATTGTTGCTGGCTCTGGTTATTGTTGGAGGTTTTGTGGCTAATCTACTGTCTCAGATGAGCTTAGAAGAGAAGATTGGACAAATGACATTGGTTGAAAACAATAGTATTAAAGAACAAAGTGATATAGCTAAATATCATCTTGGTGGTCTTTTAAGTGGTGCTGGTAGCAAGCCAGAGACTAATACGACTGCGGGGTGGAAGGAGATGATTGACGGGTATCAGGCCGAGGCTAATAAGAGTAGACTCGCCATACCGCTTCTCTATGGCGTTGATGCTGTGCATGGACACGCGCATATGTTTGGTGCTACCGTTTTCCCCCATGCTATTGGGTTGGGGGCGAGTAATAATCCTGGGGTAGTGCAAGATGTTGCCGTTTGATTATAAGACCTTCAGGAAACATATGATGTGGGCCAACCGATTAGGGTTAGTCTCTGATGAACGTATTGATGATGCGGTAGGGAGAATACTGTATGCCAAATTCGCGCTGGGACTTTTTAATGAAAAAGAGACGAGTGTACCAAATAATGATGAACTGGTTAAAATATTTCATAAACGTGTTGCCCAGGAAGCAGTAGTTCAGTCGTTAGTTTTGCTTAAGAAT
>JAYTMA010000013.1:0-1491 GCA_043728975.1 bacterium | reverse complement strand
TATTCGCTCATATCAATGCGTATCATCGCTTTCTCATCATCAAACATTTCCGTAGCTAGGGCTTTGGCCAATTCTGTTTTACCAACTCCTGTAGGGCCGAGAAATAGAAAAGAGCCGATTGGTCGGTTACCACTCTTAAGTCCAGCCCGAGATCGACGAATTGCCCGAGCTACGGTATTTACCGCCTCATCTTGTCCAATCACGCGTTTATGAAGCTCGTCTTCTAGGTGGAGGAGACGCTCAGACTCAGTTTCAAGTAAGCGATTTACCGGCACTCCAGTCCAACGAGCTACCACTTGTGCTACATCTTCTTCGGTTACCTCTTCTTTAATCAATCGCTCATTAGGGGGAATAGCTTCTAACTTTTTACGAGCTTCAACAATCTGAGCTTCTAAAGCGGGTATCTTTCCATATTTTATCTCGGCTGCTTCTTCGTACTTACCATTTCTCTCAGCCCGTTCTTCTTCAACTTTTAGACCATCAATCTGCTCAGCAAAGTCACGAAGCGTTTGTACCATCTTACGTTCTCGCTCCCACCGCGATTTTTGAGCATTAAATGCTTCTTTCAAGGAAGCCAGCTTTTGTTCAATTTCTTTTTTACGTGTTTTACTTTGTACATCTTTCTCACGCTTTAGTGCCTGTAGCTCAATCTCAAACTGAGTAATTTGACGATTTTGTCGGTCCAGATCAGTAGGCATACTTTCCATTTGGATTTTGATAGCTGAGGTAGCTTCGTCAATCAGGTCAATGGCCTTATCAGGAGCCTTGCGACCACTTATGTAGCGATTAGATAATCGAACCGCTGCCACCAAAGCAGGATCAATTATTTCAACCCCATGATGAATTTCATATTTTTCTTTCAATCCACGCAAAATTGCGAGGGTTGCTTCGGCGTCTGGTTCATCAACGTATACGGGTTGGAAACGTCGCTCCAAAGCAGCATCTTTCTCAACGTGTAGTCTGTATTCATTAAGTGTGGTAGCACCTATTAAATGGAGCTTGCCTCGCGCTAAAACGCCAAGCTTTCCTGTCTGAAATTGAACCAGTGTTCTGCCAAGTGATTATTAATCGTTTTAAGAAAATCTCACATGAGCCAGTCATCAAACTTAATTAAATACGGGGATGCGTTTAGGCTAGGAGACCATCTACTTCTTTGTGCAGATTCGAGGGACAAAGATTTAATTACTAAACTAGTAGGTTCACACAAGATTAAAGCGGTAATTTCTGACCCTCCTTACGGCGTCAGTCTGACTGAAAGTAAAAAAGGATTCCAAACACTAGCCAAGAACAAGCCCATCGTTGGTGACCACCTACAGAGTGACGACGAGTACCGTGCCTTTAGTAAAGGTTGGATAGACGCTGTCATTCCCCACCTCGAACGCAAGAATGCCTTCTACATCTTTAACGCAGACAAGATGGTATTCGCGTTGCGTGAGGGCATGGGGGAAGCAGGGGTGAAATTTGGACAACTATTGATATGGGTAAAAACAC
>JAYTMA010000012.1:0-4528 GCA_043728975.1 bacterium | reverse complement strand
CAGGCTCCGACTCCTTGTAGGTGTATGGTTTCAGATCTATTTCACTCCCCTCTCCGGGGTTCTTTTCACCTTTCCCTCACGGTACTTGTTCACTATCGGTCTCCAAGAATATTTAGCCTTAGGAGTTAGTACTCCCAGATTCATTCGAGCTATTCATGTCTCGAACTACTCAGGAACAAAAACAAAAGAGTCGTATACATTTCGAATACAGGACTATTACCTACTGGGGTCGTGCTTTCCAACACATTTTTCTATATATACAGTTTGTAACTCTTCGCAACTAAATGCTGTTTTTGCCCTACAACCCCGCACATATAAATACGTACGGTTTGGGCTGTTCCCGTTTCGCTCGCCGCTACTAAGGGAATCGCAAGAACCTTCTTCCTGATCATAATGGCTCATCTTTCGATGAATCTGATCAGAAAGAAAGTTCCCTTTATTGCTTTCTATTCCTCCAGCTACTGAGATGTTTCACTTCGCTGGGTTAGCTCTCTCATACAAGAGTTCCTGCCGATGACAGGAGGGTTTCCCCATTCGGAAATTTTCGGGTCAAAGGTTATTTGGCACCTCGCCGAAACTTATCGCAGCCATACCACGTCCTTCATCGCTTCTTGAAGCCAAGGCATCCACCATACACCCTTACATTCCTGTAAGGAACGCTGCACACCGTAAAGGCGACATGTTCTCTTACTTAAATGCTGTACACCGCTGTACAATTTTTTGAGTGTTTGTCTGGTTCTTTGAAAAATACATTAATCAAAGCCAGACGCCAACTTAACCCTACAAGAATTAAGTTGACAGTTGTGTTTGATTTGTCGGGGACGAAAAGACCCTGCTTTATCAGCATAAATCTTTACCCGACAAATCGTTTACCTACTGCACGAAATTACCGAAGTAATTTCGTGCATACCACGTGTGCGTCGAACACACGTGGATTTTCAGAGTCAGACCTTATCAAATCTGACTCCTAGAATATGCGATTGTATGTTTTACCATACAACTCCCACGTGTGATTAATATGCTTATTACCTCAAGTAAACTTGAAACAATGAGTATCTTAATCGTGGGATCTGTCGATGATCGCGTACCCCCTTGAGTTCTGGATAAAAAAGACCGCGTTACCGCGGCAAGAAACTCGCAAAGCGAAGTTCTTACCGGGTTAGCTGCTTAGGTTTCCAAATCTCATAAATACGTAGGCGCCATTGTATACAATCATAAAATAAAGTCAAGCGTTTACTGTGGTCAAATCGAGCTATTTGTCTACAGTTCTATCCACAGGTTTATACCCAAGTGAACAATAGTGTTTGTTTAAGCCAATAAGTATTTATTTAGAGGCATTTATTAGCCTTAGCGTACGTTAGATAAAGCTTATGTCTATAGCTGACTTACGTATTGCCTAAACGCACAATGGCGCCTTTTGCGAATGCAAAAGGCGCCATTGTGCTAGCTTACTCAAATTTATTTGTCTCTACCCCGGATACGAACCATTATGTCTCTCATCACGCACGCCTATTTTATCTACTAGTACCTGGTGTTTATAGTCAAACAAATCTCGCGTCAACTTATCGTTCATCCCGACTCGATACAGCAAGTCGTCCGAGGTCATAACCGCAAAGCGAATCTCGATCCCAATCTCTGCCTCGAGCGAACGGATGGCTGTTTCGATTTTAGATTGTGAGACCTTCTTCATCGCAATCAAAACATCAAGCTGTTGTTCAAACTCCCGCACGAATACTCCGGCCACCACCAAGAAGTCTATGGTTCCCGCCTTACGCAAATGCGTCAGTAAATTCTTGCCATCAATCGGTGCCGTCTCAAACAGGAAAGTTTGCAAGGCTTGGAGCTCCGGAAACTTTTTATTGACCGCAAAGCCCAAGGCCTTTAATTTCTTATCTTTACCGGGTTGATCGATGTAGACGACTCGCTTCACTATCACCTCGGCCTTCTCGAGCGCTGAGATCTCTGTGCGAGCGGTCCTTCGGACCAATTTGGCTCGCTTACTTATTTCGTCAAAGGTAAATTCTTTAGATGGGTTAAATAGGAAAAACCGCAGGAGTTTTACACGAGCCGTGCTACCAAAAAGAATGGAAAGTGGGTCAGACATACTGAAGTTCGTTGAGTATAGCACGCGAGGAGGAAGTGCAAATCTGGACAGAAAAAGAGGGTGTGTCGTACTGAATATTATTGATTATAGGATCCAATCATTATTTCTGCGGTGAGGCAAAGATCATCACCACGACTGTCTCTCCCACCAAAGTAGGGTGCGGCACCACCCCAACTCCTATTTCACTATGCTCCTTGGATAGTAGATTAGCTCGGTGCGAGGGAGAATTTAGCATTGCATTAACCAAAGCAACTTCATCGGTATAGGAAAAGCCTAGATTTTCACCCACACTTTGGTACTTATAACCTACCCCTTTAACAAAATCCCACGGATATAGACCCCCAGGTGAAACGTGACTAAGATACCCTGATGTATACATATCAATCCCTTTACGTAATGATGCCAGGATAAGTGGTAATGAAATAGTGTATGGTTTTAGATTATTCTCAGCTCTTGCGTGATTGACTTCAGCCATAACAGCAGCGGGCGTTATTGTCTGGCCCCAAGCTTGATTAGTTGTAGCTAGTAATAAAACAAAAACTAGACCCAGGATTTTAACTGTTACTCTCATAATTAAATATTTTTATGTTGTACACATATATGTGTACTTTGTTAATCAATCGAGAGAGTTATAGCGCGCAAACGCGAGATAACCGGTTATGCTAGTGACTCCATACAACCCAAGCATCCAAATACGGATTGTACTTCATAGTCTTTATCTCTCTTTACTACAACGATACTACTCCTTCATCGGTTTAGCAAATATTTATTTAATTAATGACAAATAGGTTTTATAAATCCGCACTAACAGTCTCACGATAGTTACTTAAGAAACCACCCCGCAACCTTCCGCGAGGTACCAGTTGTATCTGGCTAATCCCAAATTGATAATTACGAAATATACAGGCTCCTTTAGCCGGTGCAATTAGCTGGTAAACTTCTGTGCGATTAGCGTGCAAATTCAGGCCTGGGCAGTAGCTTTAAATTTAAAAATCTGTATATTTACATTGGCAGTACACGGTAAATCATCAGCCGTCTAAATTGATGAAACCCAGGAGCGAGAACGTGGAAAAAGACACAAGACAAAAAAGATTCGATGGGGCGCGAACTGAGCCTGAGGACTTCACCATTCCGGGAGAATGGAGTCCTGAAGAACACACCAGGGCAATCTTGCTCGGGCAGGAGCGAACGGGTGACCGAATTCCGGCCGAAGAGTCGAGGTTCGAGCCACCTGAAGAATAGTCGACAATCCCAACCTGAACACTCACTGCCCCGCCTGCGCGGGGCAGTTGCTTTTTAACGATACAAAGCAGAAAACGGTAGCAGGAGAGGTTTATGCCATCAAAATAGTTGCGAAATTAGTAAAAAGGAGTTTAATGAGGCTAGCATCTGTTCCTTTCCACCCCACCAAAAGTACCCCATGACCAATCTATCCAAACTCAACTTCTTAGTTGTTGACGAACTTAGGGTCACGCGCCACATATTACGTGGCCTCCTCATGAAAATAGGCGCCCAGCACGTCGCCGAGGCTGAAGACGGTGCTGTCGCTCTGGCCATGGTTAAGAATGGTCACTACGACTTCGTCCTGAGCGATATCATGATGCTGAACATGGACGGCCTTGAGCTTCTCGCCGCTATCAAGTCTGACGAGAACCTCAGGCACACCACCGTCGTACTCATGTCGAGTAAAAGACGCCAGGAAATCGTCCTACGGGGGCTACAGCTCGGTGCTGCGAGCCACTTCATCAAATACCCGAGCGAAGCCGAACTGGCGGAAATGATTCAAGCCATCTTGCTGAAGCTGACTGGCCAAGCGTGACTAATTACGTCAACATCCCAAAAGTCTCTATGACACCCCATCCCAACCCCTGCACTTCATCATGTGGGGGTTTGTTTTATGTGTCTTAGAGGCACGCGTAGACGGTGTACAAAGCAAAAATATAACCAAAAATTGTCACCGTAACGGAACCTATAACAATCAACATCGGTTTCTTAGCTTTTGTGAAGACGGCTGCCATAGTGAGGCCTTTGTTACTAGGCAACAGCTTCATAACTATCAGCAGTACAATGTTAATAGCTAGTGAAATGCCCACGACTAAAATAGCCATACTCGCAACAATGACCATACTCGTATCTGTGTTGGACCCAACACACGCTGAGGCTACCTGCGGCAACAAAAATGGGAGACCATATAAAAATTTCATATTCTGCAATTATACAACACAAAAGTCGGGCAGAAGCCCGACTTTTGTGTATTTCTAACGTTTTAAACGTATTACTTAAGCGTAATTTTTGCACCGGCTGCCTCGAGCTTGGCCTTGAGAGTCTCAGCGTCTTCTTTCTTCATTCCTTCCTTTACGACTGACGGAGCAGCGTCGACGAGGTCCTTGGCTTCCTTGAGGCCAAGACCAAGTACTTCCTTAA
>JAYTMA010000011.1:0-23147 GCA_043728975.1 bacterium | reverse complement strand
CCATAGTCGCAATCTAAATTTGACCGGTTGACTTCGATTTTCTAGATTATGCGTTGGATTATTAGTTCCAGCGATTTGCCTTGTGAGGGCAAATCGGGAACAAAGCAAAATCATACTCGCTTCCGCTCGTTGTTTTGCTTTTTGTGTATAACTTTTGCTTTGATAAATTTAAAACACGTTACAATAATTAAGTACTTATTTTGGAGGTAAGCCTTTAGACTTGCTGCGGGTAGTGTGTAAGCTCTACCCGGACACTTCAGCCGAGTGTTAAGAAATAAGTATGTTTACAGTGCATTTAAGACAAATGGTGTGGAGACTATTTTGTCGCATGAGAAAAAACTCATTTGATGTCGTGTAGTCGCGGCATAACTCGGACTGTATGCTAAATACAACGTAGAGCATATGATTAGAACGAATACAACGTTCTCAATGCTCCAAGCAACCGCAGTAGTGGCAATCCTGGCGATCATTTTATGGTCAATTGGATTTCCCGCATTCCGTTTTGCGGAAGCTGCAAATGTCACCTCCTTTAGTAACACTCTATCTGATTCAGCTCCAAACGCTAAAAGTAACCACACTCTAACGTTTGTGACCCCTAGTGGGGTAGCTGCTGGTCAGGCAATTTCAATCGATTTTGGAACTACTAGTTTTGCGGGAATAGATCCGCTAGTAGCCCAAGACCTTGACCTCAGGGTTAATGGTGTCGAGCAAACTCTCATCGACGGAGCCCCTAGTGGTGCTAATTGGAATGTTTCTACCGCTGGTACTGTCATCGACATTACTAGTGGAACAAGTACTATAGCAACTAGCTCAACCGTTATCATCAGAATTGGTACTAATGCCACTTCTGGCGGTGCAGGCGTCAGACAAATCACTAATCCACCAGTAGGCTCATATCAGATTACTACTACGGTCGGAAGTAGCGATACTGGTGCAACACGAGTAGCTATAGTTAATGCAGTTACTGTAACTGCTTCTGTACCAACTATACTTGACTTCACAGTCAGTGGAGTCGGTTCAGGTCTAATAGTGAATGGTGCCACAACTACAGTTAATGCAACACAAACCACAATCCCGTTTGGTGTTCTCGTAGTAGATACTCAAGCAACCGCTGCTCAAGATCTACAAGTGAGTACTAATGCGGCCAATGGTTTTGTGGTGACAGTAGTCACAGACCGACAGTTGACCTCCGCAAACGGAGCAGACATTGATGGGTTTGCCAACGGTAGTTACACCACAACACCACTAAGTTGGACAAGTAACCCACCAACCTCAACCCTAGGGCAAGAGAATACCTATGGTCATTGGGGTATTACTACAAACGACAATACCATTACACCTGGACTCACTAATCCATTCGATGTAAATGGTGCCGGCAAAAGGTTTGTTTCGGCCTCTACTACACCAGTTGAAATATTTCGACACAATGGCCCTTCAGATGGTACAAACCAAGGAGTTGGTTTGACCCGAGTTGGGTACACGGTTGAAATATCTGCTTTGCAAGAAGCAGGAAACGATTACACTGCTACGCTGACATACGTAGCAACACCAGTATTTTAGTTAATATTGGTTCCAAGCTTGGAGCTAACGCAAAAAACCCTATCTCCCACCACGAGACGGGTTTTTTGTTTGTGTGAACAGTACTCGATTATAAATATACTCTTCTGTTATACTTTAATTATGCATATTAACAGATCCCTTGTAGTAGTAGCTTTCTGTTTTATATTATCAAATCAAGTAGAAGCAGCTACTATTTATATTGATCCAGGAGTAGCCACTATATACCGTGGAGATGCTATCACTACCTCTGTCCGTTTGATGCCTGATCAAAATAATGGTGAATGCATCAACACTGTTGATGCTGTTATTAGGTACCCCGAAAACATTCAGCCAGTTGATGTGTCTATTGGACGATCAATTTTTAGTGTTTGGGTAGAACCTCCCACTATTAATAAAGAAGATCGAACCATCACTTTTGCTGGTGGCATACCAAATGGCTACTGTGGTCGAGTGCAAGGAGACCCAGGTTTTACCAATGTTGTAGCGGATATCATCTTTAGATCACCAGGCCTACAAATCGGCTCTACTCCTGGTGGTAACACCGCCTTAATTGATTTTGCCCCAGAAACAACAGTTTACTTAAACGACGGACAAGGTACTAAAGCCCCATTGCTTACCTTGGGTAGTACTTTGACCTTAGAACCCACTGCCGGGTCGGGTATCATTGATAACTGGCGAGAAGCGGTTCAGCAAGATGAGATACTGCCAGAGCAATTTAGTATTACTTTAGAGAGAGACACTTTAGCTTTTTCTGGTCGCTACTATATTATATTTAGTACTACTGACAAACAAACCGGAATCAGTCACTATGAAGTGATGGAAGAACCATCATCAGAATTTTCTAAATTTAACTGGGGAGGAACTGATGCACCGTGGATAAGAGAGAGTAGTCCCTACGTACTAAAAGATCAATCTCTAAATAGCACCATTAGAGTTAAAGCGTTTGATAAAGCGGGAAATGAGTACGTTGCCACTTTAGTGCCAGAGGAATCACTACGTACTATTTCTAAACGGGAGACTATCGCCTATGTGTTAGTTGGGGCAGGTTTCTTGTTTGTGTTAGGAATAAGTCTAGGATTGTTGATTTGGTTTATGAAAAGAAGGACTCGGGCTCTAAGTATAGAGAAAAGTGTAAAGGGTAGCGATGAAGATATTGTAATATGATGAAAAAGCAGTCTCAATTAAAGAAGGCTTTTATTACTTTTGCATATTTATTTTGCCTTCTTAGCTTCAATGACGTAGATGCAGCCACTCTTTCAGCTAATCCCAGTACTGGTGTCTATACCACCGGTGCTAATTTTGTAGTCACTGTCTTAGTCAATACAGACAGTAAGTCGATCAATGCTGCTGAAGGCGTTTTGACCTACAACCCTAAAGAGCTTTCAGTGGTCTCAGTTAATCGTGGTAGTTCAATCTTTAATCTTTGGGTAGTGGAACCTACTTTTTCAAATACCGCTGGTACGATAAATTTTAGTGGCGGTTTACCCTCAGGCTACACTGGTTCCTCAGGTACTGTTTTTTCTGTTACCTTTAGGTCACTTTTAGCTGGAACACCAAGAATTTCATTCACGGGAGGTTCGGTCCTCGCTAATGATGGTCAAGGGAGCAACGTCCTATCTAAAATGAATGGTGGAACATATACGGTTAAAGCACCGAGCGAGCAGCCAAAAGCTGAAGTGATTGAATATGTCGCTCCCTCTAATACCCCGGCTACACCAGTGGTCTCTTCCCCGACCCATCCAGACGCAGCAGCCTGGTATGCTCAGAATAAAGCGGTTCTCAATTGGTCTGTCCCAGCTGACGTTGTCGGAATCAGGACTCTATACGATAGTTTACCAACTTCAATTCCCACCAAGGTTTACGATACTCCGATTAAAACTATTACCCTAGAAGACCTTAAAGAAGGGGAATCATATTTCCATATTCAATATAAAAATGATGAAGGATGGGGCAGAGTAGCCCACTATCGACTGGGTGTAGACACTATTGATCCAGCTGAATTTACCATTAGTCTAGCTCCAGATAGTGATGGTTCTAACCCTGTCCAGGTATTGGTTATGAACATCAAGGACACCCCCGATGCCTCGCCAATTAAACTCTACAAAATTAAAATCAACAATGGTGAAGAGTATGAATATGTCGATGAAAAACTTGAGAAACAGATAATTCTTTCAAGTCTCAATCCGGGTAATCACTTAGTAGTAATCGAAGCATACGATGCCGCTTTAAATAGTGTCATTAATACCTTCTCATTTAGTATTGCAGCATTTACTAAACCTGTATTTACTGACTATCCCAACGAAATTAACGAAGAAGTAATTCCTGTTATCAAGGGCAACACCAGACCTGGAGCAGAAGTCGTGTTGGACCTGGTAAAAGTTGGTAGTGAAGCAGTTATCTATAAGGTGACGGCTGATGCATCTGGAAAGTTTATCTTTATTCCGGAAGGAACCCTGAGTCAGGGAGTATATGAGCTCGGAGCTTACTCCGTTGATAAAAACGGCGCTCGGTCTGAAACATCAGATGTTATCAGAATTGCTGTTCAACAACCTGGCTTTATTCAGATTGGGAACAAGCTGGTTCGAGTGCTGTCAGTGATTATTCCGCTTTTAGCAATGTCTATAATTCTGGTACTATCATTCTGGGGTTTGTACCTATATTTCAGGAGATTTAGGCAGAAAGTGGGTGTGGAATCAACCGAAGCTGATCAGATATTGAATCGTGAATTTAACCAGTTAAATGATAAGCTAAAATTGCTTGAAGAGACCCTGATGAATTCAAAAAGGACTAAAAAGTTGACCGAAACTGAGCAGGCTGTCTTTACTAACATCTTACAGTCTCAGAATGAAGCTAGGACACGTATATTGAAGGAGATTGTTGATGTAGAAAAGTTAGTTGGTCAGAAACATGGCAGTGAATAAATAAATTATAATTCCCGTAGCAAAATATGAAAAATTTTTTTAATAAGAACAGACAGTTGTTTGCTGGAGTAATTATCGGGTCGCTAACAATTTTTTTCATCTCCTCGCTGATTGTAGAAAAAAGACTAGAGAACCTCGAGGGTGATATTGAGGCAAATATTAAAGTTGCTACGAAGTCACTTGACAATTTGTCTGGAGAAATAGCTAGAGGTGAAGCTAATACTATTGCCACCATGACGGTTAAGGAGTGTTCTCAAATAGAGCAGGCACAATTTGATAGCCGTCTAAGTAAATTAGACACCGGTCAAAGTATTTCTGAGTTAAGAGAACTGGATACTCTGTTTAGTCGCTGTGCTCCGTCTGCGATAATTAAACGTGCTGCCATGGTCGTGCAACTAGAAGCACAATATAAAGTATTAAACCTTTTAGTGGAGCAAAGAAAAGTAGTGGGGACATATGATAATTATGATAATCAACTAGTAAGTTGGGAAGCGTTAGTTCAAGCAGAGAGGCAAATCACTAAACTCTCTTTTGATTCATTGAACTTACAGTACGAAATAGTAAGACAACTCATTTCTGGACTTAAGGTTGATTCAAAGGAGGCTGATGAATTGAAGAACCAAGGTCAACTAATCCGACTGGAATTAAGCAAATTAGTTAGTGAAGCATCCTTACTACACAAAGGACTAAAATAAACATGGAACTACCTAAGATAAAGTGGTTTAAATTTATCGTACCCCGTAATAACGCCAGTAAAACAGTACGGTATATGTTCCCGGTGTTTTTAAGTGCCTTGGCAATTTTTGGAGCATCAGTTATCTCTAGTAATGACTCCTCATATCTAAAACTAACTCCTTCCAAGACAATTGTCATGAGTGAGGAAGTGTTTTCGATTGACGTTTTTGCCTATGCGCATGTGCCAGTTAATGCCCTGGATATAAAAATAGATTTTACCCCTGGATCAGTAGAAATAATTGGGGTTGATAAGGGCCAGTCAGTCCTTACAATTTGGTCGCAAGAACCCAAGATTGAAAGTAGTACCATCAGTTTTGGCGGCGGTACCTACCGACGCGGCTTTATTGGCGAACATTTGGTGGCCACTATAAATGTTAGAGCTTTAAAAAGTGGTAAGACTGAGTTTGCAATCAAAGAAGCTAATCTTTTAGCCGGAGACGGAAAGGGTACCCCGGTCACAATTTCTCGTGACGCGGAAAATATTAAACAGAGCTTTATAATTTATGATCAAAACAATGAGCCAGACCAAATATCGGCCGAATTAGGTCTAAAGATTAACGCTGATATAGATGGAGATGGAAAGGTAACTTTAAAAGATATAAGTTCTTTTATGGGTGCTTGGTACGCTGGGTCTGAAGTGTATGATTTTAATGATGACAAAAAAATGAATTTTGTAGATTTCTCAATAATCTTGGCAAAATCATTTATCGGTACCGGGGGATAAACTGTTGATAAGTAACATAAGCACATTGCGTTTTTTTGATATCATGTTCTTGTGATGGGATTTTCTTACTCTCCGCTACGAATGGCTAAATAGATGAGTAAAACAAGTACCAAAATAAATAATAAGAGAAAACTAAATAAGGCTGTAAGTTTGGAAAAACAAATTCCCAAGCCTTTTTCTAGTACTAAAAACCGAAGTGCTTCGGCACCTTTTTTATATCAGCTTGTTTACTTCTCAAGAATTAGTTTTATTACGGTCTTTATTTTGCTTCTATCGTTTGTTTTTCAAGGCACTTCTTTAACTTATGCAGATGAATTAACTGAGTCAGTGGAGTCAAGCCAAGCAATAACTTCAAGCTTAGTAGAACAGGAAGAAGTTAGAGGGGTGCAAAGTGAACTCACTCAAGATGACACTCATAACTTCGAGACGATTGAAAAAGATATCAATAATACAACAGTAAATGAGGTTATAATAGCTAGTGATCTGTTTGAGGTGGATGCTATGCCCGGTATTGTAAGCAATATTACCACTGACGAACCTCCACCACTTTATGATCTACCAATCACTGTCGACGACCTAGTTATTAGCAGTACCAGCTCTGACCCAGTACCTGAAAATGAGGAAGTTTTTCCCTTTGAGGAGGTTATCTCGACCAGTACGGCAACTTCAACCCCACCGGATGAAGTCTTAGATAATCCAGATGATAAAGTAGCATCAACTACTGAATCAGAACTCGCCTCTACAACCTTAGAGGTAGCCACTTCTACCCTAGTACTAGAAGAGGCTGTCACTATAACCGGCAATGATACCGAGTTTACCTTTAATCACGATGAGTGTACTACTCTAGCCAGTGGTTCTTTCTACTGCCTTAAAGACGATACCAAACAACTCGAAGACGCTCTTTTTGCAGCTCCAGATATTGATGGTGATTTAGAAATCTATTTAGTGAGGAACGGAACACAGTCCCAGGTAACTAGCAATCTGGTTGATGATGCGGCGCCGTTTTTTGATCAAAATTCCGACACTATGGTGTGGCATCGTTTGATAGCTGACCGCTATCAGATTATTTCCTACGATATTTCTTCGGGAATAGAAACCCAGCTGACCGCGGGGGAAAATAACAGTATGGAACCAACTCGCCAAGGTAAGTATACCGTTTGGCAAAGCTGGTCAGATAATAATTGGAACATTGTCCTCCTTGATGGTAATGAGCGGAGAACTATAACTGAATCTAGTGCTCATGACATTGCCCCCTACGTTCATGGGTCTTTAGTGGTATGGAATCGCTATAATAACGGAAAAGATAAAACAATTGAGATGTACGACATGATTAGTGAGACTTATGTCACAGTAGATGACCCGGAAGGACTTTCAGTCACTAATCCCCGTATGGTCTTTGTTTATGACTCTCTACATCCTAATGGTGATGTTGTAACTAAAGGTTATGATATGATTTCACGCAAATTCATTCAGCTTGATACCTTGCCTAGACAATTGCCAGATGAGCTACCTGAAAGTGAATCTACTGGAGAAACTAGAGCCTTAATCCAAAGTAAACCAACCGTTAAATCCGAT
Organism: bacterium; assembly: GCA_043728975.1. Classification (GTDB taxonomy): domain Bacteria; phylum Patescibacteriota; class Minisyncoccia; order Phycocordibacterales; family UBA918; genus OLB19. The sequence goes on along the minus strand of JAYTMA010000011.1, from coordinate 15,632 downwards.
GAATCCGTGCAAAATAATAATGCTACTTCTTCTGGTTTTGCTCCGCCTGGTTCTTTCCCGCCTGCTTCTACTGATCCATTAACATTGGATTTAACGGTTGCCACCTCTTCAGATTTAGTTACGCCTCCGGTACCTCAAGTTCCTGCCATGGCCGAATATGAGCTAATTATTCCACCTTTAGAGCTACATCATCAAACTGTGCAAGAATAACCAATTTTAATAGTTCATAGGGTACAATAGTTAGGTAACGGGTATGAAATTCCGCGCTTTATTTTCTGTATTAAAAAATGGAGTATCATTAGTTTTGGTGTTGTCATTTATAGTACAAGCAGCAGGCTTAGCGCTTATTTCGGCATTAATTTTGAGGCCCAATGTGGCGCAAGCTGCTCAGGTAGTAATACAAGGCGGTCCGAACACAACGGCTGCTTCGCATATCCAATCTGGTGCATCAACAGTTTTTATCAGTGATCAGGTGGGTTATAAATTTTACCGGCACGGTACAGCCCCTAGTAGTGGTACTTGTGGTTATTCTACAACCACTGATGGCGGTACATCATGGGGTCAATTTGTAGTGGTCGATACAAGGGCTGACTGTATTAGTATTAGTATTTGGCATGATAAGTGGACACCGGGTGATAGTGGTGATTTTATCCATATTTCAACCATAGATACCACTGATGACGAACTTTTCTATAATCGCCTAGACACTACTAATAACTCTCTCCTTCTAGCTAACTCAGTTAGTGCGGCTTTAGGAGTGGCCGGTACATTTGTTGGCGGTACAAATGAAAATAGTATTACTAAAGCCACAGACGGAAAAATCTACATGGTGGTTGATGATGGTAATGGTACCCAGCTTCGTTCCTGTGCGTCTAGTTGTAATCTTTCTGCTAGCTGGTCTACACCAGGTACTCCACCACAAGGAAACAATAATAGCTTTAGTATGCTGATGCCGCTTTCCGCTGGAAATGTTATGTTGATAAATCGTAGTACTACTAACGTTCTTCGCTCAAGTATCTGGAATGGTACGAGCTGGTCGGCTTTTATCACAATAGATGGAGCAGCGGTACAAAATACTAACCCCTACGACGTCGGTGTAGCGGCTACTTTGGATATAGGCTCAGGTGATATCTACATAGCTTATGTAACAGACAATAATGAATTTACGATAGCTGACCATGATATTAGAACCCGTATCTATTCAGGCGGTGCTTGGTCAAGCAGAACTGATATTTTAACTAACGTAGCTGGTCGCGGACTCTTAAATGTGGCGATCGCTAGAAATCAAAATAATGGTGATATATATGTTGTCTATAACGCCCGGGCCACAATTGGTACCGTAGCCTCTGCTAACGTTTATTGGAAACGATCAACAGATTCTATGACGTCATGGGGAGTAGAGGTGGGTCCAATGGATTCAACTTCAGCGGATATGTATGGTGTCGATGTAAATATTATGTCCGATGAGCGTTTATATGCTAGTTGGTATGACGTCACTGGCACTGATATTATTGGCGATACTATGGCCGATATCAGTCCAGAAGTTAGACTTTCTTCACTTGGGACGCAATCTAGTGTAGTTAGAGCTAGTACCACTAACTTTTATTCGGGCGGGGCTTTTCTTTTAGAGACACTTTCCAGCCGCACCGTTAGCTCAGTAGTAATTACGGAAAACGGCACAATTAATGCTCAGTCAAATATTAAGAATGTCAGACTTTTGTATGAGTTTGATACCTCAAATCCCTACAACTGTGTTAGTGAAACATATGGTGGTAGCGAGACGCAGTTTGGCTCAACTGTCTCTTCCGGTTTTTCCGGTACTAATGGCACCGCTTCATTTACGGCATCACCAGTTTCATTTAGTTCCACTTCGGCAGTGTGTTTTTATGCGGTGATGGACGTACAACCGACGGCAGTAAATGGTAATACTTTAGAAATATCCATTGCTAACCCACCAACTGATGTTTTAGTTTCTGGTGGAATTAATGTTAAACCAATAACCGCTGTCACCATCGCCGGGACGACAACTGTCGTAGATCCAAATCTAACCCAGTTTGGCTACCATTGGCGTCTTGATAATGGTACTGAGGTCACCGCTTCTTCAGCCACGGCTGGGGTTCAAAATACACCCTTGCCGGCCTTGCAAATTGGATCTTCTAGGCGTATCCGGGTTGGTGTAGCTAATCAGGGTTCAACTTCAACTCTCGCTTCTTCTTACCGATTGGAATACGGTGAAGCTGCTCCTACTTGCGCTGGTATCAGTAGTTGGGTGGTAGTAGGAAGTAATAATTCGGCTTGGAATTTATCTAACTCAGCTAACCTAACAGACGGAGACAACACCACAAATATCGGAACTTCCTCTGGTGGTTTGACGGATCTTCCAAGTACATCATTTATTGTAAGTAATGGTGCTGTTAAAGATATTGCTTCTTCAACTGGAATACTAACTCTTCCGATAAATAATTTTATTGAAGCGGAATATTCTATTGTTGCCTCTACTTCCGCTTCGCAGGGTTCTACTTATTGTTTTCGTCTGACAGCTGCTGGTGCCTCTTTTAGTGTTTACTCGGAGTATCCACAAGTTACTATCAATGCTGATGTTACAGTCCAATCATTTGGAACACAGACTTTGAATGTTAGTGTGGGTACTAGTAGCGCTTATGGCGGAGGTGGTTTTAGCTTTATTGAAAATGTAAGTAATCGAAATATTACCAGTATTAAACTGACTGAATCAGGCTCAGTCAATGGCACTACCGGACTTAAAAACTTAAGGCTGCGCTATGACTTAGACACCACTAATCCTTATAATTGTGCTAGTGAATCGTATTCTGGTCTGGAAAGTCAGTACGGAAGTACTAAAGTTAATGCCTTTTCCGATCCGGGAGAAACAGCTATATTTTCCGATACAGTAAATATCACCACTACTAGCTCTTTATGTCTCTATGTTGTTTACGACGTAGATACTTCGGCTTCAAATAATGAAGTAATTCAGTTGTCAATAAACTCTCCAGCCATTGATATAGTGGTTAGTGGCGGTGGCAGTGTTGGACCATCAACACCGCTTGAAATTAGTGGCACCACTACAATTCAAGGTGCTGTATTAACCCAACTAGCTTACCATTGGCGAAACGATGACGGAAATGAAACTGGCGCTACATCAGCGTCGGGCGGAAATCAAAATACACCACTGACTGAATTTTCCCAGAATTCGCCAATTCGTTTACGCTTAGCTGTTACTAACACTGGTTTAGTTACTAGTGTGCCAGCACGCTTTCGACTTGAATATTCTCCCAAGATTACCACTTGTGCTGCCGCTAGTGCCTGGACGGCAATTGATGCGGCAAACGATGGTTGGGACGTTTTTAACTCAACGTTTCTAGCTAATGCTCAAAATACTACGGATATTGCAATTCCTTCCGGTGGAGTTACTAATGGAGTAGGAGCTTTTATTGCTGCTAACGGAGGGGTGCGAGACACTGAAGCAATCTCTTCAACGACTACTATCCCTAGTAATGATTACTTAGATTTAGAATTTAGTATCACTTCTACCAACCTTACTTCTTTCGGTACCAACTATTGTTTCAGAGTCTCCGCCAACGGTCAGTCATTTCAGACATACACGCAGTATGCAGAAATTACTACTGCTCCTAAACGAGATTTCAAAATTCAGCGTGGGTCAGTGCAAGTGTCTGGAACTTCAACTGTTGTTAGTGCCGGTGTTTCCTATACTGCCCCGGCCAGTAGCACAAGGGCTTTTGTACGAATTACAAATTCGCATTATACCGGAGCGGGAAACAATGCTGCTGTCTCTGGTCAAAATGCTGACGATATAACTGCATATATATTGAACCCACAAAATATCCTCACTAGTTTTACTATCGCGAGACCTGACCTTGCAACTTCCGACACTCGTGTGGATTGGGAAATTGTAGAATTTATTGGTAGTGCTAACACCGATAATGAAATAATAGTACGTGATGTGAGTACGGTAAGTTATACCACTGCTACAGTTGTTGCTACCGGTACGAGTGTGTCGGTTAGTAATGATAATCAGGTAGTTGTTTTCATAACCGGAATTAGTAATGAAAATATTTCTCGAAATTTTTACGCTAGTCAGGTAACATCAGAGTGGGAACCAAATAGTAACTTACCAGTTTTTAGGCGTGGCGCTAACGGCGCCAGTATCGCCCGAGTCAGTTACGCAGTAGTTGAGTTTGTGGGTGCAAATTGGAAAGTGCAACGAGCACAACACAGTTTTGTGGCCGCAGGGACAACAGAGACGGAGTCAATAACGGCAGTCAATAGCTTAGCGCGTACTTTTGTTCATGCCCAGAAGCGTATGGGTGCGACTATTAACGTAATTCACTATGGTCATGAGGTCTGGCTTTCCAGTATTGGTGCGGTCTCATTTGCTCTAGAAGCGGGAGCTTCGGTGGCAGTAGAACAAACCTCAGTGGCTTGGATAATTGAGAATACCCAAACCAGTTCTGGAGCAATGAATGTAAAGAGATCATTTGGTTCCACTAATGGTGGTACCGGGCCTCTTTCGTTGTCAATTTCTATCTCCCCACCATTAGCGGCTACCAATAACACTTCAATTACTGCCAATACTCGCGCGCCAGATGTAGGTACTTTTTTCCCAAGACCTAATGCCGGTTTTACCATTACCAGCACATCAACCTACCAAATTTGGCGAAGTAATACTGGCTCGTTACTTACTTATAGAGTTGAGTTAGTTGAGTGGCCGGTGGCTGACTTGGCTATAAGGCAGAGCTACTACCAATTTTTTGTTGATAATAATACCCTTATTCCGAATGATCCTTGGCCACTTGGCCTAGCGAATTTAGGCGAAAATACCGCCATTACTGTGGCTGATGAGCCCCCCGGTAATGGTGATATTGTAAGAGTGAGAATTGCTTTACGCACTAGTAATGCCAACATGCCAGCAGGCCTGGTAAATTTTAAGTTACAGTACGCTCTACGTTCCACTACCTGTACCGCCTTAGGAGAATTAAGTTGGAGTGATGTGGGGGCCGCTGGAGCTGGAGCAGTTTGGCGAGGCTATGCCGCTACTGGTACCGTAGATGGTAGTGTTTTATCAACTGATCCCCCAACCGGAGGAGACTTGAAAATCTCGCTAGCAAATCGTGCTGGTACCCTGGAGCAGCAAAATCCATCAGCGGTAAACCCGTATCAAGTATTGGAAGGGGACTATTTGGAGTATGATTGGTACTTACAACACAACGGAGCTATTCCTCTAAATACCTACTGCTTCCGAACGGTTAGAAGTGACGGTACCCCACTTGATGGTTATGATAGTAATTACCCACAAATTCGCACTGCCGGTTTTTCACCAGTCACAAAAAATTGGCGCTGGTACAGCGATGAGACCGTGGAGACACCAGTTTTACCCTTAGGGAATGAAACAGTGGCCCCGATAAATATTGCGAATACTGACACTATTGCGCTACGTATCTCTGTTAGAGAGAAAAGAAATGTGCAAGGTGATGGTGTGAAATTTAAGCTACAATTTTCTGAGGACATTAGTTTTGCTAACCCGGTAGATGTTGTGGCTACATCTTCCTGTGCAGACCTATCGTTATGGTGTTATACCGCTGGCGCTGTGCCTGATAATACTATTATCAGTAATAAGTTACTGACCGATGCCGACAGTTGTAGCTCTGGAGTTGGCAATGGTTGCGGGAGACATAATTCCTCACCAAATCCTGCAGCCTTGCACAATCATTTGGCCGGTAAAACGCAGGAATACAGCTTTACAATTAAACATGCTGCGGCGCGCGTAAATGCTGTTTATTACTTCAGGTTATACGACGTCACCAATGGTTCCTCGGTTAGTCTCGATACAGGAGAGTCATACGCCTCTCTAGTCACTGAAGGATCGAAACTACAATTAACCGTTTCAGGTCTAACAACCGGCACGACTACGGCTGGTGTCGTGACAAATGTAACTACATCACCAAACTCAATCGGTTTTGGTGTAATGGCATTTAATACTCAGTACGTTGGAGCTCATCGACTGAGGGTTGAAACAAATGCCTCTGAAGGGTATCAGATTTTGAGTTTTGCCAGACAACAGTTAATCGGAAAAAGTGGTATTTTTATACCTTCGATAAATGCGACAAACAGCACACCATTGGGATGGGCGACTGGTTGTTTAGCGAGTAGTACTGGTTGTGTTGGGTACCACACAACGGACGCCACCTTAAGGGGAGGGTCGACTAGATTTGGTCCTCCAGATACCTATGCGGGTCTAGAAACAAGTCCGGTTGAAGTTATGTACAGCTCTATTCCAGCTACAGATACCCATGATATAGTGTACAGAATACGGGTAAATGAGTTGCAACCGGCCGGTGACTACAAAACTGAAATTGTATATCTGAGTCTACCATCATACTAATTTATGACATTAAAAAAATTGAAAATTTCTAGGAATAGCATAATACTAATTATACTAGCATTTACTTTCCTCACTCAGTCTAAAGTCTATGCGTCGAGTACCTTTGCAGTTGCGCCAATTTTCATTGATCAAGCAGCTGAAGAGCGGGATATCTTCACCCATGAAATTACTCTGACTAACCTAAGCGATAGACCGACTAGAATTTATGCCTCGGTTAATGAAGTTAATGTGGACGGTAATACAAAAATTCTCGACTTTGTCCCAGCCTCAATGAGTGATCGAACTTCATCAGTAACTAGTTGGTTAGAAATAACCCGGGCTCGTTTGGAGCTGCCGGCTAATGGTGAACTGATGGTGCCTCTTAAAATCAAAATTAATCCCAGGGCAGTTTCCGGTGTATATTATGCCTACATTGGATTTGCCAGCGGCGCTAATGTAGACGAGATTGAGCAAAAAATTAAATCCGGACAAGGCAATGGTACAATTCTTAAAATTTCTATTGCTGATGATACCAAGGAACAAATCAGCCTGGTTTCATTTAGAGCTGATCGGTTCAGTTACAATGACACAAATAGTAAACTGACTTATATTCTGGAGAATACCGGAGATGTTCCATTAGCTCCAAATGGTGAAGTCATTATTTACAACACCAAAGGAACTGAGTTAAGTTCAATCCCGGTCAATGAAGAAGGGAAAATTATTAGTCCGGGTGAAAGAGTTGAGTTTTCAAAAACACTGCCTTTCGTTAATAGTTTGGGTAGGAATAAAGCCTATCTTTCTTTAAATTATGGAGTCAAAAACCAAGCTAGTGTGTTTGATACAACTTTTTACTATTCGGTACCATGGTTTTACATAGCTGGTTTTTTCATATCGCTGTTGACTCTCATCATAGTCATATCTCTCCTAATCAGAAGGCAGTTTAGCAATAACGCAGATACGTTAGAACACGGGGTTTACGAATTACCACTCTTTGTTAAACAGTCTCATGATCATAGTAAATATGATCATGACCTCGACTTAAAAAATGAACAAAAGCCTGACTAAATTTCTAATTGTAGTCACACTGTATTTTCTTGCAGGCTCATTTTCCTATGCTCAAGAATCTCTTACCTTAAGTATTTCTCCGACCTTATTTGACATGACAGCAGAACCTGGACAGTCATGGAAGAGTAACCTTCGAGTAGTAAATGTAAATAGCTATGACCTCACTGTCTATGTTGAGGTGGTAAACTTTGCTCCACAAGGAGAGGGTGGTGATGGTCGATTTATACCAGTATTTAATGCTGAAAGCGATATGTCTACCCTGGCGCAGTGGTTTACTATTTCTTCTGATCCAGTGACTGTCCCAGCTGAACAAACTGTAGACGTGCCCTTTACCGTTAGTGTACCTATAGATGCGAGCCCAGGAGGACATTTTGCGGCGATTCTGGTTGGTACGAGACCGATAGAAAATAAAGACAACGAATCGCGTATTCAAACTGCTCAAATAGTCACTTCTTTGTTCTTTGCCAAAGTGGCGGGTGACATTGTAGAGTCTGGTTCCATTCGTGAGTTTACAACTTCAGACACCTATTTGGATAGTCCAGAAGTAACATTTTCTATGCGTTTTGAAAATAAGGGCAATGTTCACTTACAACCCCAAGGAGAAATTAAAATTTTTAATATGTGGGGGCACGAACGAGGGATTTTACCAATCAACCAAAACTCAAACTTCGGTAATGTCCTACCTCTTAGTATTAGAAATTTTGTCCTTTCTTGGAAAGGGGAGTGGTCAATTTCTGAAATTGGGCGCTATCGAGCTATTGCTACACTTGGTTATGGTACAGATGCGCGACAATTTACCACCGCCGAAACATATTTTTGGGTTATACCATTTAAGTTGATTAGTGGAATTTTGCTGGGACTGCTTTTCTTCTTCATCACCATATCTTGGCTAGTAAGGATGTATATAAAACACGTGTTAGCAATGGCTGGTATCAATGTGGACGAGCGAAGATCACAAGTTATTTCCTCAGCAGCTAAACTCGAAGTTAAACGAAAGAGAGGAGCCCAACTTAGATTCCGTGCGCCGATTGAGGCCGGTATTCTGGACTTGTCCATGCGACTAGGAAATAGTTCAACTCTCAGTCTGCGAATTAGTACAATAACCAAGTTTGTTAACCACTATAGGCTATTCTTTGGCGGTATATTATTGGCCGTAATATTTTTCGGAATAATTATTTGGTATCTAATTAGTGCTAATACAGAACACCGGCCGTACGAAGTAGTGTATCGTAATAATGAAAGTACCACTTTACGTACCTCAGAAGATATCCTTTATGAGCAGGCACTGAGAGCTTCGGGTACCAGTTTAGATTCAATTAAAGTTGATAGTAGCCTTCCAGCCATAGCTATAATAAATCGTAGTGGTATAAGAGGAGCGGCAGCTGAGAGTAAATTAGATTTACAGAAGTTAGGCTATAAAATAAACAAATTAGAAGCAGATTTTAGTACAATTCAAAAGAAAACAGTTATTGTCTCTACCAGAGGCGATTATGAAGAGGCTTTAGTTCTAAGCAAACTTCTAAACAATGCATTAGTTTCAGTGCTGGAATCTACAGAAAATTTAGCCCCAATAACTATTTACTTGGGTGAAGATACTGGAGGAAATTAGGTGTATAATAAAAGTAAGAATATTATTAACCTAAGACTATATAGCTATGGACCGTCGTACTATCATTTTGATTGTCGTTATTTTTATTCTACTAATTATTGGGATGTTTACTTTCACCAGTTTGATGAAGAAAGAAGTTGCAGTCAAGGTTCCGACAGATGTAGTGGTGGAAGAAGTGGTGCCGTATCCCAACATCAAGCGGATTGAGGCCAAACACTATTTCATTGATGGGCTACATACTTTTGTTGGTGAAATAGAAATGCCAACCCCGTGTGATTTGATTGACGTTAATTCAATGGTCAGAGAATCATTTCCGGAACAAGTCCAAATAGATTTTACTGTTATAAATAATTCTCAAGAGTGTGTTGATGTAATTACTGCCCAACGTTTTCTAGTCGAAGCTAGAGCCAGCAAAGAAGCCTCTGTCTCAGCTTCTTTTATGGGTAGAGTAGTAGAATTAAATCTTATTCCAGCCTTAGAGGGGGAGTTACCGGCTGACTTTGAGTTGTTTATAAAAGGCTAGCATAAGTTCACGATAAGATAGACTATTATAAAATGTTAAAACAAAATAAGTTTATTCTTGTTGGTTTACTCGTTATAGTTTTATTAGTTTCGGCTACGACCTTTTATATCAGATACGAAAGGTCTAACGAGATTTCTGAAGAAACTCAACGCCTGTTTGCCGGAGAGGCCGATGGGGTAACCTATACTGATACAGTAGGGAATCCAGTTGGTTTAGAGCAGTATTTGGGAAAAGTTTTAATTGTTACTTCCTGGGCTAGTTGGTCACCGTTTACGACAACCGACCTGACGCAACTCAACGATTTAATGATTAAGTATGATAGGAGTAAGGTAGTAGCGCTTGGTATTAACCGTATGGAAACAAGAGATCAAGCGCAACGTTACATGACGACTATGCCGGAATTTACCAATATAGTTTTGGTGATTGATATTGCTGATCATTTCTATAAATCAGTCGGCGGGTATGCCATGCCTGAAACCCTAGTGTTTAATCAAAAAGGAGAAGTTATCGAACATATCAGAGGGACAATAGTAAAAGATAACCTAGAAGTGTTGGTTGATTCTCTCTTGGAACAAGAAAACTAATTACTCACGTAGACGCTATTGCATAATATAGCGTCTATGCTATATTAAAAGGAGAGGAAACCAGAACCGACTCGCGACCCATCTGATGTTTAGACAGACTTACTGCGAAGTAAGATCTGGGTTGCAACACAAATGTGTATGCGTAGCGCAATTGGTTTCCTAATCGTCCTTTGGGGTTTATCGCAGTTTTTCGGACAAGCTATGTCTGAACTAAACACGGCCGCCTCTTTAAGTTTCAAAACTTTAGGAACGGCCGCTGTAGTTGCAGAACAAAGGCTGACTGAGAAATAGACACATCGGATTAGGTATTTTACCTAGTCCTTTTTGATTTTGTTTGTTATATTTATGTCATGCCTATAAATCGTGTTGTTGAATACGTTTTCTTTTTTGTTTTACTTGTAGCCTCTGGATACATGGTATGGATGGTACTGTCGCCATTTATTTCTGCTTTGGCCTTGTCAGTTATTATAGTCACTATTTGCTACCCCCTACACGAGAAAATTAAAAGGCTTGTTTATAAGGAGAATAAGACACTGGCAGCAGCTTGTTCTACAGCAATAGTCGTCTTCCTAATAGTTTTACCTCTAGTTTTCATCTCTTCAATTTTTATTCGAGAATTACTGAGTTTTTACCAGACACTTGGTGCCGATAATGAGCTATCAGTAGATACGTATCTGACAAATATTGAAGTAACAATCAAACAGTATATTCCGGAGTTTGAATTAAATCTCACCGAACAATTAAAACAAAGTGCGGGCTGGTTGGTTGGAAATTTGGGAGCAATTTTTGCCGGAACGATATCAACAATATTTGTAATTTTAATTTCCTTAATCGGTTCCTTTTACTTTTTCAAGGATGGCAGGGAATTTCTAAAGATTTTGATCAAAATTAGTCCTTTACCTGATAGGGAAGATGACGCAATTATTGGTCGGCTAGCACTGGCTGTTCGATCGGTCGCAACGGGGGTGCTTTTAGTCTCTCTGATACAAGGTACCTTAGCAGCCCTGGGCTTTACCATATTTGGTATAGATAGAGCAGTACTTTGGGGTGCTGTTGGTGCCATTCTTGCGATGATTCCTGGGGTAGGAACACTAGCTATAATGGTCCCTGGAATCATATATTTGTTCCTCAGTGGCTCAGTCTTTGCGGCTTCCGGATTACTTATCTGGACTATTACCACCGTCATTGTGGTAGATAATATTATCGGCCCACAACTAATGAGTCGAGGTAACAACATCCATCCTTTTATCGTACTTATTTCCGTCTTAGGTGGTATTGCGACTTTCGGACCGATCGGCTTTATAATCGGGCCGGTTATTGTCACACTCTTCATTGTTCTATTGGAAATATATAACCAATACATTCTGAAGGACGTTAGGAATAAGAAGTAATTTTATGGTTGATTTTAATATCATTGAGTCCTTGCTTAAGATACAAGGAATTACAACCCACGCCCCTGAACAAGAGATTAGATCTCTCTTAGAAAATGCAGGTTACCATATCGATGAAATTAACTCAGCCATTACTACCTTGCAAAAATCTAAAATTAAGGAAAACATTACTCACCATGACGGACTATATAAGATCTATCGGGCGAATAATCATCTTAATCCGGCCGAAATTACCGCTCTGCTGGGGATTGATATAGATGTCAGTTATTGGCAAGCCGATAATCATCGAAAGCAAGGAGTCTCAACCTCGTACTTATATTTTATCATCGGACTCACACTCCTCTTAGCTTTAAGTGGGATAATTTTTGTGATGTATCTTAATGAAACGGGACCATTTTACGACTACACCTACGCATATAAATGAATTGCGCCATAAGTAAACCCTTAATATTGTTCGTCACTGTAAATTCGCTCTGTTTTTTAGTGTACTTTACTTCATTTAACATACTAAACATATCCGTACCCGTCTCTACTTTTGATACAACCTTTGCTAGTTTGTCCATATTGAAAACTGAAACGCTAACACTTATTGCCGATAAAGATTATGTATTATCTGACAACAAATCTCTTGTCTTTGTTGGCGATATAATGCTGGCCCGCCACGTAGAGCATTTAATGTCTGTTAATGGTTATTACTATCCATTTTTGGGTAGTAACTTTTTAATAAGTGAGCCAGCCTACATCGTGGGAAATTTTGAAGCTTCAATTCCCACCAAACACAAAAAGACCCCTAATTATAATTTTCAATTCTCGGTAAATAAAGATTACCTTAGGGGTTTAACAGAAGCCGGTTTTACTCACTTGTCATTAGCAAATAACCACGCTTTTGATTATGGTCGTGATGGCTATAACAATGCCAAAAAAGTTCTTAGTGAAAATTTCCTTGTACCATTTGGTGAACCTGATTCTTTCGGCGAAGATACCGTCAGCTACCTGAGTGCGAGTAATACTACTTATGCTTTAATTGGACTTAATGAGACTCAAATGGATATCAATCCAATAACACTTAATCCTGTTCTAAAAGAGGCGAGTGAAAATAGTGATGTGCAGATTGTATATATACATTGGGGACCGGAATATCAACATGAACCAAGCAAAGAACAACGTTTGATTGCTAAATCGCTTTCCGAAGCCGGAGTAGATATTATTATTGGTCACCACCCACATGTTATCCAGTCAATCGAAAAGGTAAATGATACTCTGGTTTTTTATTCTCTGGGAAATTATGTATTTGACCAATATTTTAGTAGAGAGGTAATGGAGGGATTGGCAGTTAGATTAACTAGAGTTGGCGATAACCTAAAAGTAACTCTCATGCCACACTCCAGCAGAGAATCAAAAGCTCAACCTAGGCTAATTGAAGGGGAGAGTAAGGTCGCAATTTTAACTGAAATTGCTAAATATAGCGATAAAAATATGCACGAAATGATTATAACTGGTGAAGTCCTTACTCCAATGCCACTTGCAACTTCGACAGAAATAGCTATTATGAACCCATAAACTAATACGTATGTTAAGTAAATTTGAATTTGTCGGAATTGGGATCAGTGTGCTGTTCATGGCCATGGCTCTCTATTTGATTAGAGTTGAAACAACCCTCCTAACTGAAGTAGGAAGCGATGTCCAAACTGCTCAAGTAGCAAAAGGTGGATTGGTAATTGTTGGTAATGGAGATAATGTGAACCAAGAACGAGCTAACGCCTTAACAGAAGCATCAGACCCTAGGGGTAATCTTATGAAATTAGTGATTGACGATATTGTAATCGGAGGGGGTGAGGAAGTTAAAGAAGGAGATACAGTATTAGTACACTACATTGGTACTCTACCAGAGGGAACAGAATTTGATAATTCAAACAAGCGCGGTGAGCCATTTGAATTTACAGTTGGTGAAGGACGGGTCATTAAGGGCTGGGAAGAAGGCCTTGTTGGCATGAAAGTCGGCGGTCAAAGAGTTTTGGTTATTCCACCTGATATGGCCTATGGCGCACAAGCGATGGGACCAATCCCAGCTAATTCAACTCTAGTCTTTGCAATTGAACTGCTCGAGATCAAGTAAGTTGTAGGGTATTAAAATAGTTATCCTTCGCTGGCATGCCTACTCCCTGCGAGCAGGCATTAACGCTTCGGCTATGACATTTCGAGAAATGATCGGGCTCATAGCCTCCAGAGTTTCCGCTCGGGTAATTGTTTTAATACCCAAATCTCATATATATGTCAGAACCAATTGCTTTCACAATCGCTAAAAAAATTGAGGGTACACTGGCTCGGGCTGGTGTTATACATACTCCACACGGTGATATTGAAACACCGGCTTTCGTGACGGTCGGAACTAAAGGAACGATTAAAGGGGTGATGCCAGAGGAGATGATTAAGTATGTTGGAAATCAAGTAGCTCTAGCCAATACCTACCACTTATTTCTTCAACCGGGACATGAAATTATTAAGGAGGCTGGAGGACTACATAAATTCTCAAACTGGCAACTCCCGACCATGACTGACTCAGGCGGTTTTCAAGTGTTTTCTCTCGGAGCGGCTTTTGGTAAGGGCGTGACTAAATTTGCTAAAGGTGAAGCTGACGAAGCGGTCACAAAGCAGACTCATGGTCTCAATGTTTACTCGCAAGAGTTTGCTAGTGAGCACGGTAAACTTTGTATTATTGATGAGGAAGGTGTTACTTTTACTTCTCACATTGATGGCGGGATGCATCGCTTTACCGCTGAGCGTTCAATTGAGATTCAGCAAGCCATCGGAGCAGATATTATAGTTGTTTTTGATGAATGCACTAGTCCAACTGCTGATTATCAATACCAAAAAGAAGCGATGGATAGAACCCATCGCTGGGCCAAACGCAGTATTATGGCCCATAAGCAGAACTATGAAGCCATTAAAAAGCAGGGGCTCTATGGCGTAGTTCAAGGTGGTCGCTACACTGACTTACGTCAAGAAAGTGCCCGCACGCTATCGGCGATGGACTTCGCCGGCTTTGGTATTGGTGGTAGTTTTTCTAAAGAAGACTTAGGTGATTCATTACGGGTAGTAAACGAAATCTTGCCCGAGGATAAACCAAGACACCTCCTAGGGATAGGGGAGCCAGAAGATATTGTCGAAGGTGTACTGCAAGGCTGTGATACTTTTGATTGTGTAGCGCCAACCCGCATTGGACGCACCGGAACAATCTATGTTGCTACTGGCAACCTGGTTAAAAGTCGATGCGGAAGAATTACCTACCCAGAAACAGCCAAGATAAATTTAAATAATGAAAAATATCGTAACGACCTTAGTCTGCTTGATCCCTTAAGTGAAGGCTACGTCGCTACTACTTACGCCAAAGCCTATCTAGCCCACCTCTTTCGAGCCAAAGAAATGCTTGGCCCCCAACTAGCCTCCATCCACAACCTACACTACATCGTCAACTTCACCAAACAACTCCGCCAGCAACTTCTAATAATGTAATAAATCACCTAGGGTCACTCCTTGTTCACAGAGAGAGAACTCACCGATTTCAACCATCGCAACGTTTATTTAATACACTACTAATTATTGAGTGTCAAGCAATTTGTATTTTGTGCTATACTGAGCTTTAAATTATGTTCAAAATCTCAACCGAAAAGACACCGGCCGGGGATCAGCCAAAGGCAATTGCGGAGTTGATTAAGGGGATTGAGGCTGGGTATACACACCAGACACTTTTGGGAGTGACTGGCTCGGGAAAGACTTTTACGGCGGCCAATATCATCCAGCACGTGCAAAAACCGACCTTGGTTATCGCTCACAACAAAACTCTAGCGGCTCAGCTAGCGCAAGAATACCGCGATTTCTTTCCAGAGAATGCCGTGCACTTTTTTGTTTCCTATTATGACTACTACCAGCCAGAGGCATACATGCCGACCTCTGATACGTATATTGAAAAGGAAGCACAGATCAACGAAGAAATTGACCGCCTTCGTCACGCTTCAACGCAGGCTCTACTAACTCGTAGTGATGTAATTATTGTGGCTTCAGT
>JAYTMA010000010.1:0-1541 GCA_043728975.1 bacterium | reverse complement strand
AAATCCCACCTAATGTGCACGCAATCAGTAGATCCCACACACCCAGGGAATCCACAGGCAGCATAAAGGCTTGTTACAGAGTCTATTTCCTCAGAGTTTCTTGGTCCATGTACATAGACAGGATAAAGTTCCTTACTAAACTTATCAATAAATGATAATGTCCAAGTCCTATGGACTTCAGCGGATACACCAGATAGCTCATACAACAGATCCCAACTACAACCTTTTCCCAGCATTCTCAGGGTACCCAATAACTTTAAATATACCGGTGCTAATTCATATCCACAGATGTGACGCTCTCTTTGAGGGAACCACAACTCAGCAAAGTATAGGATCTGCGTAAATACTTGGTAGGGAACAGTAAACCGTAATCTGAAGAGTCTCCCATCTTTACTATTGATGTCGGTCAAATCTCTTTTCATAAACTTGAACCAGAAGCTGTCTTTAAATTGCTCCCTCTCATAAAATCGTCTTTCCTTGAAAGGATTATTCTTTCTTCCATCTTGTCTCACAAGCACGTCGTCCTCATCTCTGACATCACAAATAGCATCCCAGATGTCGGAGTTACGCTTTAAACGATTCATGCTGTCCTCGAGTGCTTTACCCACATTTACATCCTCCATGATGATGATATGTGGTTTAAATTGTGTTGAAAGACCAGAATAGGACAACCATGTTACTATTGACAACCATAAAATATTTGAAATTTGAAATTAGTTGAACCGATTCTAAGTTTTTAGATAAGATTCTGGCTCTTACTGTAAGGCACATCATCCATAATGATCGATTTTGGAAGATTGATTCTGGATGCTATAAGAGACGCCATCCAGAATTAAGTATCCAAAAAAATGAACAAATTTTAACCCAAAATTACCGTTTTTGGATACGAGATTATGGATGCTGTAAGTAACGGGCTTTGTTGGAATTCTGGGCGAATTACACGGAATTTCTTCCGAGTTCCCAAACGATCCCTGCACTTCCGACTGCTAGCAACGCTCGCTCAAAAGAGAAGACAACGTTCTATTCGGTAAGTTGGATTAAACGACAGTGACATGCTGTCGATTACATCTAGGTAGCATAACATGAGTGCGAGGGTTGCGGTCAATGTTATCGCTAAATGTACGTACACCCGTGAATCATGCATCACACAGGGTACAGGATCCTAGTCTAATCCGGATATTATAACCGACCGAAGGTCGGTGTATTTAGACCGTACATGTGTACGTAATTTGTGGTGGACTTCAGCAGGGCGGGGCTCCAAATCGACGAGGTAATTACATACTCGAAAGGTGATGTCATCACACCAACTATTCACAAAATTTCGACGTTGTTGGATATCCTAGGTAGCTTGAGCAACTTCTTTGCATCCCGATAGTTGTGCCTCCCTAAAAACTAGAAAAATTGAAGATAGCGATTTCCTGTAATCTTTGTTTCTGAAAATTCACTTTTTGTAGAATGCCTCTCAGGAAGCGTGGTATAACTGACATGGCGGAGTCTAAAACAGGCAGAGATCATTGACGACTTGCTCACCAGGTTCGATT
>JAYTMA010000009.1:0-16715 GCA_043728975.1 bacterium | reverse complement strand
GGTACCGGTCGCAATACTTAAAATAGCATAGGCTGAAAGCATCACGACTAGCCCAATTAAGCCATAAGTAATATGCTTTTTACCTTGTTCCCTGGCGGTATCGCTATCGGCATTGAGGATGTATTCAGCCGCACCATAAACAAAGAAAAGCAAAGCAATACCCGAGAGTAAAGCAATCAAAGGGAAAAGTATCACGTCATTGAGTTTGTCGACAAAAGCCATGGCTTCTTGTTGTGGTGTCATATGGATTTATTGTAGCACTACCAGCAGTGGAAATATTTGGTAATAAACACAAAACAAAATCCCCAAACGGGGATTTTGTTTTAGAAACGAAACTAGAGCTACTATGATCCGACTGGTACTGTCTTGGTTACTGGTAGGTTGTTTACATTCTTTCCTTGTAGTCCAGTACTCGATGTCAGTAGATTAATCACACCCCAGAAGACAATGATAAGCACGAAACCAAGGGTAGCGTAAATCATAAGACTCTTACCTTTCTCCTTAGCTTCATCATTTGATCCGCCAGCAATGAAAAACTGGAACATTCCCCAAACGAATACCAGGAATCCAATACCGATGATAAAAGGTATCAAAACTGTATTAGTAAAAGCTAGAATGTTGGACAATAGAGTCTGGAAGGCACCACCATCTGCTTTCTCTGCTATCTGAGCTGACGCTAAGAATGGCAGAAGGAATAGGGCTGTAGAACTTGTAAGTATTTGTAAACGTCGCATACAACTGTATATTTTAAATTTAATAATTATCTAAACTACCAAATTGAATTATACACCAGAAAACCCTACTCAAAGCAACTAAATACGTAACTATGTGTAAAACTATGGGCTAGCCAAATAGTGATTTTTGGAGTAAAGCTACGATTCCCCAAATACTAAGCATGATCACCATCACAATTACCGCCACCAATGCTGTCTGCTTCCCTTCTTCGCGCTTCTTCTCATCGGCGGCATTAATCACCCAAGCATCAAATATCTTCCAGACCAGCCCGAGGAAAATAACTGAGATGATAAGTGGTATGGCTAAATTAATTAAGCCAAGGAGGCCATCAACTAAGCTTGCAAAAGAAGTTGGTGTTGTCATGATATTAGAGGACTAAAAAGCTAAGACGATATTTTTGATAATCGTTGCGATGGCGACTGAGCCGATGATTATCACGCCACCAATGATGGCGTACGTAAGAGCCCGATTGGCCTGGGTAATTTGCTCGGCATTACCACGCGCGGTAACGTAAAGGAAGCCGGCGTAGATAATAAAGAAAACTATAAATGGCGTAGCGAGGATGATGACGATTTCTAGAATGGTGGTTAATAACTCCTCGGCGGTCGACATTTTTAGGGGGCTCTTCAAACTAACAGAGGAAACCCCCACTGGTGTTGGTTGAGCAAAAACATTAGCAGTACCTAAGAACCAAGCTAGAACTGAAAAATAGATTGCCTTAGAATTTACTGAACGACTGTTTTTTAATAAAAGTAAGGTTTTTCTCATAATTTTCATATTATAAAACTAATAGGCCTTTTGTAATCTTAGGAGCGTATCATTAGTAGCTATAAATAAATTGCTCCGATTAGCGGCTATATCATCTAATAAAAGCCCGAGTATCTCATCACTCTTAGCTCTACTTGGGTTTAGCCACCCTCTAGACTGAGCCACGGCGGCATAAATCTCGCGGCCGTAAACATCATTGCTGCCGGCCATCAAACTTGACCGATGCACCGGTGCCATATTATAAGCATCAGCTATTTTTTTGGCGTTAGTCACTGAACCTAATTCCTGCATGACAGCATAAGCACCAGCTTTGTTTACCGCTCCTTTAGGAATCATAAACGCATAGAATAAACCGTAGTTTCGCTTAGCGGAAGCCGAAACGGTGGCCCCTTGCGGCACTGGGGCAATATCGAAGTTTAAATTGGGGTTCTTTGTTTCTAGCAAGGCTGCTTCGCTACCAAAACCAAAATACAAAGCTAACTTTTCACTAAGGAACAATTCTCGATCATTCGCTAAGGCTTTATTCCAAGAATACAAAGTGTTAGAAACGTTATTAAAATTAACATAAAATGCTAGAGCGTCTGAGAAGGGTTTTGCTTCAATAGAACCCATCCTCTCATCTAGTGCTACTCGGTATTTGTTATTACTCTCTGATACTAAAGAACTCCCCCCCTGGAGTAATAGCATAGATATAATCGGGAAGGCGTTTCTGATGTTTTCGTACTCCCCCATCGCTACTGCCGACTGAGATATGTTGCGATTGAAATCACGAGCAGTCAGCGCGGGCACTACTTCACCCACCACCTCTTCCCACGTTGCCGGCGGTGCTAGGCGATTTACACCAGAAAATAAGTCTCTATTCCAATAGAGCATTAATGGATCGACCGCGACTGGAAAACCATAAATACCATCAGTGAGAGCAAAAATCTCGGCCCCTTCGACGTAGGCAGTTTTGAAATCTCGGACCGGGAAAGAAGCATACGGAATGACTTCTAATCGACCGCGATGTTGAACCAAGGACTCCTGGTTAAGGAAAAGTAAATCAGGACCAGCCCCATCGGCTAAAGCACTGACGAATTTGGCACTGAAATCTCTCTCTGGCACATAATAGTAGGAAACCGATTGAAAATTTTCATTAACTGAAATTAAATCCTGGATTAAATTGTAGAAGGCGTCCTCTGGCACTGTTCCCCAAATCGTTACTGGCCCACCAAATGTGACTACCTTAGAATCTACCGCCGGCTTGTATAGTTTTAGCAAAATCAATGATAAAACCATCAAAATGCCAAATATAACTATCAATGCCAGTTCAAAAGGTCTCAGTTTCATATTTTTCTAGCAGCAAAGCCATAATGATGCTCGCCCGTGGGGTACTCTCGTTCAAAGGCAAACCGTTGCGACTCTACTAGATCAATTGCCATCTCTTTAGTCACCACGTCACTCGGTTGTGGGCCGAGCCCACCAAAAGATTCTGACCAATCAATGATATGAAGAATGCCACCGGGACGGATGACACGATACATTTCTTGGAGGGCAACTGCTTTGTTTTGTAATTGAAAGAGCGTATTAACCAGTATCCCGGCATCAAGCGTGTTATCGGCCATCTTGATTCCACCTAACTCTTCTAGATCGCACCAAAGAGTACTGACATTGGATAGGCCTTGCAGACGGGCGTATTCGCCCAGTTTCTCAACTAAGGGCTTCTGAATCTCACAAGCGTAGACTTTACCCGATGGTCCAACGGCACCCGTCAGAGCCTTAAGAAAAAAACCACTCCCAGCACCAAAATCAGCTACGACGTCGCCCTCATGTAAAAGAAACTGACTAGTAACTATTTCTGGTACCACAAACTTTCCCGGTAGTGCAAAATTCATATGTCCTTATTATACACAAATATTAAAGGCTAGCTTTGGACTTATTCCCTACCCAAAACAAAAACAACTGTTTGGCAGTTGTTTTTGTTTTTAACTAGTGTTTTTAAAACTTCGGTCTACGAACTAAACGAACACCACACTCGCAATCGCATCGCCTTCACGCATTTTCATTACGCGCACACCTTGAGTCTGACGACCAAGACTTGGGACATCCTTCAGTGGCAATTTTATCACTTGTCCCTTTTGACTCATAATTACTAGTTCACCTTCAGTTCTTTCTTCTTCTTTGAGCACGATTCCGCAGACAATCGGACCGGTCTTAGTGGTTACTTTGGCCGTTTTAATGCCAGAACCACCGCGCTTTTGAATCTTGTATTCCTTGGCCGGAGTCGTCTTACCATAACCATGCTCGGTGACAATCAAAATTTCCGTATTTTTATCACCCTTTCTGATTACATCAGCTGACACAACCGCGTCATTTTTCCCGAGACGTACCGCTGCCACTCCGCCGGCTGTTCTACCCATTTCGCGCACATCGCTTTCTTTAAAGCGAATCGCTTGGCCATTATAAGTAACCAGAGACATATCATCACCCTTACCCACAAAAGAAGCGGCGATTAGGGAATCCTCGGGCTTGAGGGTAATGGCAATTAGTCCACTACGACGCACGTCTTTAAAGACCCCAGCATCACATTTTTTCGCCACCCCATTTTTGGTAATCATCATGAGACTCCAATCACCCGCCCATTCTTCTTTTCGTACCGCCAGGACCGAAGTAACCGTCTCCTCGCCGGTTAATGATAGGAAGTTCATAATAGACTTACCCTTAGTAGCCCGGCGACCCTCCGGGATTTCAAACATCTTACTCTGGTACACCTTACCTTTGTTGGTAAAGAAAAGTAAATCACTATGAGCCGAAGTAGTGAGGAGTGTAGTCACCACATCTTCCTCCTTAGTATTTAAGTCGACTACTCCTACCCCGCCTCGTTTTTGCGTTTTGTATTCAGAAGGATTGGTACGTTTGACGTAACCTCCCAGGGTCAAGACCAGAACACTCTCGTCATCTGGAATCAGGTCTTCTTGTGAGAGTTGCTTAACACCACCTTTCACAATCTTAGTCCGACGATCATCGCCGTATTTCAGAGCCACTTCGAGTAAGTCGTCCTTAACAATCTTCATCATTATAGCCTTACTCTTTAGGATAGCCTGTAGTTCGCCTATCAATTTTTGTACTTCAGCCAGCTCATCTTCGATCTTTTTCCGCTCCAGACCGGCCAATTTCTGCAAGCGCATATCTAAAATGGCTTGGGCTTGGACAGCCGAGAATTTAAATTCCTTCATCAAAGCGGCATGGGCGGTCGGTACGTCTTTAGCTGCCCGAATCAGTTTGATAATTTGATCGATATGATCAAGTGCCTTCTTCAGACCAAGTAAAATATGCTCGCGATCTTGCGCCTTGCTCAAGTCATAGGCAGTGCGGCGACGAATCACTTCTGCTCGGTGCTTAACATACTCTTCAAGAATAGCCTTTAAGGAGAGTGTTTGTGGTACACCATCAACGAGTGCCACTACGTTGTAGTGGAAAGTATCTTCCAGTTGAGTGTGTTTGTACAACTTATTTAAAATTGTTTGTGGCTGAGCACCAGATTTTAACTCTATCACAATGCGGATATCGTTGGTTGATTCATCGCGCATATCACGAATACCCTCGATTCTTTTGTCCCGGACCAAGTCAGCAATTTTTATTTGTAACTCAGCTTTGTTTACACGATAAGGAATCGAAGTGATGATAATAGAAAAAGCTCCGCGCTTATCCTCGACAATTTCTGCTTCACCCCGCACCACCACGCCACCACGACCATTGGCGTAAGCGTGAGCAATATCTTTTTGATTAAAAGCCACGGCTCCCGTTGGAAAATCTGGCCCCTTCACAAACTTAAGCAAGTCATCGGTTGAAGCTTCGGGATTATCAATCAGGTGAGCCACCGCACCGGCTACCTCGCGCAGGTTATGCGGTGGTATATTAGTGGCCATTCCAACCGCAATACCCAAAGACCCCATCAAAAGCAGGTTTGGTACAGCCGCTGGAAGAACCGTCGGCTCTTTTTTAGTGCCATCGAAGTTTGGTTGCCAATTGACGGTATCTTTTTCTAAATCGCGTAGCATTTCTTCCGCCAACTTAGACATTTTGGCCTCAGTGTAACGATAAGCAGCTGCCCCATCTCCATCAATCGAACCGAAGTTTCCTTGACCCAAGACTAGTGGGTAGCGGGTCGAGAAAGGCTGAGCCAACTTAACCATCGCCTCATACACCGAAGAATCGCCATGTGGGTGCAAACTACCAAGAACGTCTCCTACCACCGTCGCCGATTTCTTAAACCGGGCACTGGCGGTGAGACCATTAAGCCGCATCGAATAAAGTATGCGTCGGTGTACTGGCTTAAGACCATCGCGTACATCTGGTAGGGCACGTGCGGTAATAACCGACATCGCGTAATTAAGATACGCCGTCTCCATCTCATTAGTGATGTCTTGGGCTACTACGCCACGATGTGGCAATTCTGGTGTTGGGTCGACAATAGTCTTTTTCGGCATATTAAAAGGTTATGCAGTTGGTCGTTACAATAATGGCAGATTATAGCACACGCATTTCATAAACTTAACCCTCAAATTTGAATTATTGTGGGCTAGTTGTGGCCGTCTCTGTAGCTCTGGTAGTGGTAGCGATTCGTACCTCAATATACTTTATAGCCAGAGTAGAGGTCGCCTCGCTTACACTCGAAAAACCAAAATTATTAAAAGACGTTGAGACCGTGGTCGAAGCAGTAGTGGAAGTAATCCGGCTGGTTTGATCAACCCCCTTTAATGTCTCAGCTGATAAAATCATTTCTCCCGCAGTTGAACTGGCCGTGACCATCTTTGTAGTCGAGGCTACTTGTTCTGCCTTGGTTAAGGCCTCTTTAGAGGAAGCAAATTGGTCTTTAGCTTGTTTGATTAGGTTAGAAAAGGGGGTATTTCCTTCTGACGCCTGCTGTGATGAACCGGTTCCATCTAGACCAAAACCGCCACTAGCTAACCAAATAAAGACGACTCCCGCCGTAAAGACAGAGGCCAAAGCCAACGCGTATTGATTACGTATTACTTTTGGCTTTTGCCTGATGTAGCGCAAGACACTTTTAAGCATATTTATTTATGTATCACCCCAACTTCCTTTACTTAGACCGAGAGAATTCTTACCACACCGCCTTCAATCTCCAACAGATCCTTCTTTTTAAGAGTTAATTTATCCAGTGGCTTCTGATCAGTCGCACCGATTTCCTTGAGAAAGGCCTGACCAGCAACGGCATCATAGTGCATCGGGATAATTATTTTAGCTTCAAGCTTAACAGCGAGCTTAGAAGCAGCTGGCACATCAAGCACGTCCCCGCCGCCAATTGGGACAAAAAGAATATCGATATCACCAAACTCACCCAGGATCTTTGGGTCAATCTCGGCTGAACTTAAAGCACCAAGGAAAACGATATTGATTTCCTCCAACCGCACTTGATAAATAGTATTGTAGCGGTCAACGTCTTCGTAAATCGTTTTTACCCCATAACCGCGAGCGGTAACATTACCAAACTCATACTCGCCTGGACCCTGCACGATAAATGGCTCCTTAGTGCCATGAGCTACCTGCTCTACCCCATTAAAATTTGGGTGATTAAGAGAAACAAAAGCAATATCAGCGCCAAACTTCACCACTGGTAACTTTGAACTTTTCGAAATTGGGTCAAACGCTAAAGTAGTGTCCCCAAACGACACCTTAAAAAACTGCCCCCCGTGATATGTGATAACCATAATAGTAGGTAGTATACGATATTATTACTGAATACGGAACAATTTTGCCCCGGCAACAAAAATCCTGGACACATTAGCTTTTTATGCTATATTTTCCGGACCGAAAGGTATTTATCAGTTCCTAGCGACACACGTTTAAATCCCGGGCTCATGCACATGGCTATGAGAGACAGTTTGCTCGGACCCGTGTCGTCGGAATAACAAAAGAATAATTATGTCAGAAGTAAACAGTGGCTTTGTGGCTACTCATGAAGCCTTAAGTGGCGTCATGAACACATTTGTTGGCAACACCCCAGTGGCGCCAAAGGAGAATCAATTAGTCGAAGGAACCGTCTCAGCTATCGGCCGAGCGCGAGTTTTCGTAGATCTACCACCATTTGGTACTGGTATCATCTATGGTCGTGAGTACATGAATGCGCGCGATATTTTGCGCAAAGTTTCGGTTGGCGACACTATTGCGGCCAAGGTAGTCATGCCAGAAAATGAGGATGGCTACATCGAACTTTCACTCAAGGAGGCTCGACAAGCGCTCATCTGGGCTGATGCTGAAGAAGCGGTGAAGAAAGGTACCGTGCTTAGTCTATTGGTTAAAGAAGCTAACAAGGGTGGACTTATTATTGACTGGCAAGGTATCCAAGGCTTCCTACCAGCCTCACAATTATCAGCGGACAATTACCCACGCGTAGCTGATGGTGATAAGGATAAGATCCTAGTTGCTCTCAATGAACTTATTGGTAAGCACCTCAGTGTGGTAATGATTACCGCCGATCAAAAAGAACACAAACTAATCTTCTCTGAGAAGGGTCTCCAAGAAAAAGAGGAAAAGGAAGAAAAAGTTGGTAAGTATGAAGTTGGTGATGTCCTAACCGGAGAAGTTACCGGTGCGGTTGATTTTGGTATCTTCGTGAAGGTTGAACAGGGTCTAGAAGGCTTGGTTCACATCTCTGAACTGGATTGGGGACTAGTGGAAGACACTCGCGCCCTTTATAAGGTTGGTGATAAAGTAAAGGTGAAAGTGATTGAAGTAAAAGACGACAAGATTTCACTATCAATCAAACAGCTTAAGGAAAACCCATGGATGGAAGCGAGTAAGAAATACCAAAAGGATCAAGTGGTTGACGCGGTAGTTATCAAATACAACCGTCATGGAGCTCTTGCTTCAATTGAAGAAGGTGTAGCTGGCTTGGTACACATTTCTGAATTTGAAAAGGAAGAAATGCTAAAGTCGACTCTATCTCTCGGTAACGTCTACAAGTTCAAGATCACTCTATTTGAGCCAAATGAACAACGGATGACACTCTCATACAAAGGAGCTAACGAGGTAGCGAAGTAATATAAAGTAGGAGTATATAAAATGACCGGCCCCCTACGGGGCCGGTCATTTTATAATTGTGCCATTTGCGTAGGTCCTTCAATTAAACTTATTCATCGCCACTGCCCCGCCCTCTTTCACTATGAGCGCGACCGCCTGACCCACCAGCTTCTCCATCTCCTTTACCACCTTCTCTTCGCTCCGGGTGAACTTAGCCAATACAAAACGTGGTAGTTTATCCCCCACTGGTCGCTTGATTTTACCGGTAAAAAAACTCTTCTGCGCTACCCCAATCCTAATCCGTAAAAATTCATTACTCCCTAGTTCCGCAATAATAGACTTCACTCCATTATGCCCACCAGCTCCCCTATTATTAGATATTTTTATTTCTCCGAGCGGCAAGTCAACATCATCATGCAAAACAATTAATTGCGAGAGTTTATTAGCTGGCATCAGCTTCTTTACCGCCACTCCCGAGTTATTCATAAAGGTAGTCGGATAAAGTAAGTTCACTTCCTCCCTACCAATACTGCCGTAACTATATAACCCCTGATATTTAGAATTCGAGATTGGCGCAGTCAGACTAAACTCAGAGACCAAGGCATCAGCCATCGTCCAACCAATGTTGTGTCTAGTACCAGTATATTCTTCACCCGGGTTTCCGAGCGCCACGATGTAATTCATTACTAATACAATAGCATAACCATATAGTTGGTCGATTAAATTACAAAGTTTGTCTTTAAAAAAACTTCACGTATAATAGTGAAATCACAGTGCTATGAACATGTTCTCTAAACAAAATCACGAAGAAAATTCAGAGTTGATTTTGTCTGATGAAGACCACAACGAAAACCCTCCCAAGGAAGAAAATGGTATTATTGAAATCATCCGTTTTTCTATTATCGCTTTACTGATTGTTATTCCGATACGCATGTTTATTGCCCAACCATTCATTGTCTCCGGGGCTTCGATGGCTGAGACCTTCCACACTGGAGAGTATTTAATAGTCGACCAAGTAAGCTATTACCTCAATGATCCCAGTCGCGGTGATGTGATTATTTTCCGTTATCCCAGGGATCCTTCTAAGTATTTTATAAAACGAGTCATTGGACTGCCGGGTGAGACAATTACTATAGAAGATAGCCAAGTAATGATAAAAAACGCTGACTATCCAGAAGGATTTTATTTAGATGAGCCATACGTAAGGTCTATGCGTACCCCCGAGCGTACCGAGCAAATTCTTGGTAGTCGAGAATACTTTGTGATGGGTGACAACCGTGACGAAAGCTCAGACTCCCGAGCCTGGGGAGTGTTGCAAAAGGAACGAATCGTCGGCAGAGCTTTCTTGCGTCTATTCCCACCAACGGCAGTAGAAGTTCTGCCGGGAGCAATAAGTGGAAACGAGATCCGAGTTATTAATTAAGTATTTAACTGGAGCGCTATGAAATACTCAACTACCGATTTTCTAAAAGTAGCTACCTTGACGGCTGAACATTTTGGTTTCAAAACCGCTGACCGCTTAAAAAAAAATCCAATCTGTCGTGAGTGTAGTATTGAGCTTCCTCACTCTGTAGTTGACAGTGAGGCCGACGATGATTTGCATGGTGGCATCTGGCCAGGTTCGGTCATTACTTTTTGTGAAAGTAACCTACATGCTCTAAAAAGCCCGGTTTTAATGTATTCTTTGGAAAACATTCCCAACACCACTGACTCTGCCCTCACCCTCAATATTTTTAACGTTCCAAAAAGTATTGCCGAGGCTATCTTAATCCAAGCCTGCCGTTCACTACTGCTAGAACTAGGTCATAGCGATCACGTAGTCCGGATCAATTCACTTGGTGATAACGAATCTGCTACCCGCTATACTCGTGAACTAACTACCTTCCTCAGGAAGAGACTCGATATCATGTCACCAAATGCCCGCGAAAAAATGAAGCAGCACCCACTCCTAGCGTTAGCTGAGCTCATAAATGAAAAACATGAACTGGCCCAAAAAAGTCCAAATGCATTAGAATTTCTGAGTGATCATAGTCGTAAGCATTTTCGTGAAATCGTTGAGTACCTAGATATGAGTGAAGCGCCTTATGAAATTGATCCAAAGATGATTGGACATCACGAACTTTATTCAGATGCCTTATTCTCCATTGATGACTCAACCGACCTAACCGGCGAGGAGACCACAAATATTACTACTCGTGGTGGACGTTTCGATGAATACTTTTTCCGCAAAACCAAGAGTCGCACTCCAGCTGTAGGAGCAGTAGTAACCCTAAAAAATAATAAGGCCGTGGCTCGATTGCCCAAGGCCAAACCATCCCTTTCTTCTATCTATGTAGTACAACTTGGTTTTGGTCCAAAAATGCGTTGCTTAATGATTATTGACGAACTAAGAAGATCCGGTATAACAGTGGAACACAACTTAGCTAGTGACTCACTTTCAGCCCAACTACGAGACGCAGAAGATCGCGGTTTTAGATACACCATCATCATCGGGCAAAAAGAATATGTGGAACAAACTGTTATCCTACGAGACATGTTAGAGCGCAGTCAAGAACAAATCACGGTCGAGCAAATGATTAAGAAGCTAAAACGCCAGATTTTGGGCGCAAAAGTGGTCTAAAGCTCAGATAACTTGCTTTGTTTTAGCCTAAATGTTATGCTCTCTCCCACATATGGCAACAAACGTTGAAGTCGAAAAAAATAATAACGAGAGTAGTGCTAACGTCATCCGACGCTTCCAAAAGCGCGTCCAAGCGGCTGGAATTATTCAAAAAGTCCGCACCGGCCGATACTTTGCTCGAATGAAGAGCGAAAACGTCCAGCGCATGGCCAAGCTTAAGAAACTAGCCAAGAAAGAAATTTACGAAAAAATGCTCAAGCTAGGTAAGGTAAAAGAGCAAAAATCATACCGCCGCTAGGCAAACACAAAACTTCTCTACTTCGAGGGGTTTTGTTTTTTTGGGGGTGTGTCATACTGACACTATGCCTCCACACACCTTTTCTCTTTCGAGTACCATCAATCACTATCCAAAATTCCCCTATGAAGAGATGAAAAATGCGGTGTTGGGCAAGTCATACAACCTCTCTATCGCTTTTATTGGCACTAAAAGAGCCCAGACCCTCAATCAAAACTACCGCCAAAAAACCTACGTCCCAAACGTTCTCTCTTTTCCTTTAGACGATAAAAACGGGGAGATCTTTATCTGTCCGGAAATTGCTTACCCCGAAGCCAAAGATTTTAATCTTTCCAAAGATGGCTATATTGCTTTTCTGTTTATCCACGGATTACTACATTTGAAAGGTCACGACCATGGCGATACAATGGAAGCCCTCGAGCGACGTTTTATAAAACGCTTCGCAATCGTTTAGGTATTTTTTTATTATGGCTGATCGCATCATCACAGGCATTGACGTCGGAACCTACCAGGTAAAGGTAGCGATTGCTCGTATCCCCAAGAGCAAAGACGATCGGGTTATTCCCGAGATAATTGGTACTGGCTACGCGGAGAGCCGCGGACTAAAGAGTGGCTACATCATGCAAGAAGCTGACGTGGCTCGTAGTATAAAAAGCGCTATCGTTCAAGCCGAAAAAAGTGCCGGCGTTTTAGTCAAAAAGGCCCACGTCGCTATTGGTAGCATCGGACTGGAGGAAACCTACTCGAGAGGAGAAATTATCCCTACTCGGGCTGATTCAGAGATAACTACCGCTGATTTAGAGAAAGTTATGCAGGATAGCGAGGATAGAATAATTGACCATATTCCCAATCGTAAAATCCTCCACAGTATTCCCCTACGCTACTTAGTTGATGGGAATGAAGTTCTCGGTAGACCCCAGGGCATGCGCGGGACAAAGCTAGAGGTGGACGCCCTTTTTATTACTACCTACGAACAGCACGTGAACGACTTAATTGGTACCATTGAAAGCATTGGTGTCTATGTCGAGGACGTAATTGCTTCCCCATTGGCAGCTAGTTTTGTGATGTTGAGTAAGACCCAGAAACGAGCTGGTTGCATTTTGGCCAACATCGGAGCGGAAACCACCTCCATCGTCGTCTTTGAAGATTCTACCCCGATTTCCCTCCGCATTTTCCCCATCGGTTCCAATGATATAACCAATGACATTGCGCTTGGTCTCAAGGTTCCGCTTGAAGAAGCCGAAAAAATTAAGCGTGGCGGAATGACTAGTGCTACGTTTTCAAAGAAACGACTAGACGAAATAATCAACGCCAGACTATCTAGTATTTTTACTTTAGTGGATACTCAACTTAAAAAAATTAAGCGTGACGGACTACTGCCGGCTGGTGTAATACTAACTGGTGGTGGATCAAACACATTCGCTGTAACCGACATTGCCAAAACAATTCTCGCCCTCCCGGCCCGGACCGCTACCTTAGAAATCGGGAAAAATACCAAAGTCAAAGATGCTTCTTGGGCTGTAGCTTATGGTCTATGTATGTGGGGAGCAAGTGACACGCAAGAAACTTCTACAATCGGTACAGTGAAACAAACCAAGCACGGAATACTCTCTTGGTTTAACCAGTTTTTGCCCTAGTTTACATCCTGAGTCAACCACACGAAACATAGAAAAGTCAATATCGTGACAGATACTGGAGTTACCTGTATGATTACGATTACTTATTAATGGCGGTACTCTGGGGTGGGTACGTAGGTAATTTATAATTGTTATGGAACAAATAAAATCTGATGTTGAATCCTTTGCTCGTATCCGAGTAGTGGGTGTTGGTGGTTCTGGTGGAAATGCAGTTAACTACATGGTCTCTAACAAGGTTAAGGGCGTGGAGTTCATTGCTATCAATAGTGACGCCCAAGATCTACATCATTCACTAGCAAAAAAGAAAATCCACGTCGGTAAAAATCTTACGCGCGGACTGGGTGCTGGTGGTAATCCTGATATGGGTCGTCGTGCCGCTGAAGAGACAAGAGAAGAGATAGCTAACGCTATCAAGGGTTCTGATATGATTTTTATTACTGGTGGAATGGGAGGCGGTACTGGTACTGGAGCTGCCCCGGTGGTGGCCAAAATTGCCCGTGAGAGTGGTGCCTTGACAGTTGGAGTAGTCACTAAGCCTTTTCTATTTGAAGGCCAGGAACGCATGCGTTTAGCGCTTCAAGGTATCGAAGAGCTAAAGCGAGAAGTAGATGCTCTCATCACCATCCCTAACGACCGCCTCCTGGCTATCGTCGATCGCGAGACGACCGTCAAAAACGCTTTTGAAATGTGTGATGATGTACTCAAGCAAGCAGTAGAAGGTATCTCTGATCTAATTACCATGCCTGGTATCATCAACGTCGACTTCGCCGACATCCGTAGCGTGATGGAAAATGCCGGATCAGCTCTCATGGGTGTTGGTGTTAGTACCGGCGAAAAGCGAGCTGAAGAAGCCGCCAAACTAGCTATCAACTCTCCCCTACTGGAAGTTTCTATTACTGGCGCTAAGGGAGTACTCTTTGCTATTGCCGGAGGAGATGACTTGGCTATGCTTGAAGTACAAGATGCAGCACGAGTAATTACTGAATCAATTGATCCACACGCCAAGGTAATATTTGGTGCTATTAAAGACGAGAAGTTAAAGAAAAATGAGATAAAGGTCACGGTGATTGCTACCGGCTTCCCAGAAGAGACCTCTACCACTTCACACGGTGGCAATATTGCCAGACGAGCACCAATGGCTACACCCATCCACCATCCGGAACCAGAAGATGAAGTGGTGATAGAGAGCAAGGGAAAGATTTTTAATTCTCTTTCCATGCCGAAGCGAGCAGAGCCAGTAATTACCCCTGAACCAGTTTTAGCTCGTGAGCCACGCCCAATTGAAATGCCCAAGCGTGACCCAAAGCCAGTTGATCCGATGGATGAAGACGACGATGGCGATTGGGGGGCAGTCCCAGCGTTCCTTCGTCGCTCAAAACTAAAGTAGTTTTGACTAGTAAAAAAGCGGCGGGTACCGCGAACTCATTGAGGGCTTTTGTGAGCATTCACAAAACAAAAGACCCAATGAGTGGACCTCCCCTTCATCTTAAATTTAAACAAAAACCTTCACTCTAGTGAAGGTTTTTGTTTGTTCGCTACTCATAAGGTACAATAGCTCCACTAAGAAATAATTATATTAACGATATGTATGAACTAGCGATTATCGGTGGCGGACCAGCTGGTACAGCGGCCGGGGTATATGCGTCACGAAAACAGCTAAACACTCTCTTTATTACTAAAGAGTGGGGCGGGCAAAGTGTCGTCTCGGAAGAAATCCAAAACTGGATTGGTACACCAGCCTTAAGCGGTCAACAACTAGCCAACGATCTAAAAAAACACCTCACTACTTACGCCGGTAATTTTGTTACTATTAAAGAAGGTTCACTGGCGACTAAAGTAGAAAAAAAAGATGACCACTTTTCTATTACTGTTAGCTCTGGGGAAAGTTATGAGGCCAAAGCCATTTTAATTGCTTCTGGTTCTAAACGCCGTCAGCTAGCAGCCAAAAATGCCGAGCAATTTGAACACAAAGGACTTACCTATTGTGCTAGTTGTGATGGTCCAATTTTTGCCGGGCAATCTGTTGCCGTTATTGGTGGTGGGAATGCCGCTTTTGAAACCGCTGCCCAGCTATTAGCCTACGCTAAAGATGTAACTCTTCTGCAAAGAAGTGGCGTCTATAGAGCCGATCCGGTCACTATAGATAAAGTTCTTTCTCACCCAAACATGAAGGGGTTACTCAATGTAGATGTACTAGAAATTTTAGGGGAAAAGTTTGTTTCCGGACTGAAGTATAAAGATAGTACCAACGAAACTGAAAGTACTCTTTCCGTGACTGGCATATTTATTGAAATTGGTATGTTACCAAATACTGATTATCTAGAAGGTGTTGTAAACCGAGATGGCTACGGTCGAGTACTAATTGATCCTTGGACACAAAAAACCAACACTCCCGGCATCTGGGCTGCCGGGGATTGCACCAATGTGCTCTACCACCAAAACAACATCGCCGCTGGAGACGCCGTGCGTGCTCTTGAAGATATCTACGTAACCCTCAGAGCTCGCTAGGACTGCTTTCTAAAAACCAGATACGTAAAAAGCGCCCCTCCAGGCGCTTTTTACTTTGTACAACGTAGAGTTAGGTTTGCACGCTTTGCTCATAGCCTTGAGCGTTGTATGGGGATACTTCACCACCGCACAAACCTTCTACTAGCTTCTCATACCCACTAAAAGAGTCAACGATTAAATAAAGCCTTATTTATAAACCTTCTGTGCATAAACCTGTGCATAAAATCTGTATAAGACTGTTGACTACATAGGTATAAACCTGAGTAAAAGTCTGGGTATAGCCTTTTGACTTTTATTGGTGACTTTAACCAAATTTCACTAAATTTTAGATAAAAATACGCGAAAATAATTCTCCTGAAAATATCTTAACTAACTGGAAGTTTCCCCAAAAACTGGTACTATGGGGCGGTTCATTTGGCACCATCGCCCAATAGCCAAATGAGTAGAAACAAAAGCTGAATCAGCCCATACAAAGCCGGCCCCATCGTCTAACGGCTAGGACACTTGGTTCTCATCCAAGAAATCGGAGTTCGATTCTCCGTGGGGTCACAAAATAAGTAGCCATATTTATTAGGGTATTTTAGGACAAACCCAGTATGTTCAGACCTTTTGGTATATAATATATCTGGCGTAGGCACATACCACCTCCACCCATGCTAAACTGACAGAATGCTAGAATTGATACAGGAAATATATCCTGAGACAATGCAAGATTTCATAGAGCAATTTGCGACCGAAAGACAATGCAGAGATTATTTAGCTAAAACAAGATGGTCTGGTGGTTTTGTTTGTCCGCATTGTAAAAGTGTAGATGCTTGGATCAAGAAGAGTGGTATCCGTGTGTGTAAAAAGTGCAGGAAAGATGTTTCTGTAACTGCGGGTACTCATTTTGCATACAGCAAGATACCCTTAAATCTCTGGTTTCAAGCTATGTGGTTTGTAGTGATGCAGAAACAAGGAGTATCGGCACTTGGTCTTGGAAGAGCACTGGGTATTAAAAGACAGAAGACTGGTTGGTTTATGTTGAAGAGAATACGAGAAGCGATGACTAAAACTTCCACCGATTTGCTCTCTGGAACTGTGGAAATAGATGAGGTTTTTCTAGGAGGAGTTAAGCCCGGTAAAC
>JAYTMA010000008.1:0-1004 GCA_043728975.1 bacterium | reverse complement strand
TTTTGAAAGTAAAAACTGGCTGTAATCAATTGGTTATCAACGATTTGCAGCAAATAATTTCTTACAAAATCAAATTGTCAGAACAGTAGTTTACACTTTGATTTTCAAAGTAAAATAGAAAATCATGGTTCGGCGAAAGTGGGAAATAGAGTGAAATAAGATTCGTGCGAGGCGTTCGCCCTTGCTGGCTCGGGTGTGTGTCCTGAACCCAAAGCGAAGGCTTTGAGATGCTATAAATAAGATGATGGTAGGTCCATCATACACGCTGTTCAGACGGAGTGTATAAACCACCTTATGGTGCTTTAGTCAAAAGCTAAGGTATTGAGCGATTAAGGAAAAGGTACTGTAAAGTATCAGGTACGTGCTTAGGAGTTGAGCGAGAGCGAACTGACTGATGACATATCGAAACAGCTAATTTTTGTCAAAACTATACTTTTTACTGTGAGTATAGGAAGATTGTAGCGGGCGTCTGAATATTGGCTACAAGGCAAACGGTATTAAGGCAGCAAGAACTAAGCACAGGCTTATTTATGGAACAGGAGAGGCTACTGTAAGGATGAGCGCAAGCACAATGAGAAGTCAATGAGTATTGGCGACAGTTCGAGAGGATTCCTACTGTTCAGATTATTGGAGAAGCCATGCCACAGGCAGGCGATGTCTTACAGAGCGTCGGACTAAGTCATAGTAGTGCTGAAAGTTTATGAAAGTAAACAGGAGCGAAGGACTTAGGTTATCTGGTCAAATTACTTTAACCCAACCACGGTCAACCGTGGGATGAAGAAAGAAGAAATGACAAAATCATTACCGATAAGCAAACAGATGGTATGGAAAAGCTACCAACAAGTCAAGTCAAATGGCGGCGGTTCTGGAATAGATGGCGAGACCATAAAAGGTTTCGACAAGGAGATGTCCAAGAACCTATACAAGCTATGGAACAGGATGAGTAGTGGCAGTTACTTTCCACCCGCTGTTAAAACGGTGCTTATTCCAAAGAAACAAGGCGG
>JAYTMA010000007.1:0-1499 GCA_043728975.1 bacterium | reverse complement strand
AAACAAACAGTTCTTGACCCTG
Source organism: bacterium (assembly GCA_043728975.1). Taxonomy (GTDB): domain Bacteria; phylum Patescibacteriota; class Minisyncoccia; order Phycocordibacterales; family UBA918; genus OLB19. The sequence goes on along the minus strand of JAYTMA010000007.1, from coordinate 1,477 downwards.
GTCATCTAAATGATAGATCAGATAAAGAAAATAAAATGAAACAAAATATTGTGGCTACGGCCATCGTTGATGTCAATAAAAATATTAAGACGGGAGCTTCAGCTCCCGTCTTAATCGTCCCTACAACAGGGACAGAGGTGGCTGAGGCCACCAAGGAGGTTGGAAGTTTGAAAAACTTAATGTTTGTGGTCTCGGTCTTAGGACCGAACAAGGTTTCGATTACTATCGAGACTGGGCAAGAGATGCCCAAGGGAAGTGTCTTGATGTCTTCTCCAGACATCAAGACAAAGTTCTCTGGGTTTAGAATATTCAAGACCTCCGAGGAGGGCACCTTCACAGGTGTCTTCTTCGGAGAAGGTATTGTGGGTGAGGACCACAATACCTGGTTAAGGTGGTTGGGCCTTTTAGCCCAGGAGAGCTGCAAAGCTCTCTGGGCTAGTGTGGTAGAGCTCTGTAAAGAGTTTAAACACACAATGAGTTCCGAGGGCTTCTTAGCAGCCCTGAAGGCCCTATGGGGCAAGTTCCTGACCTGGGCGAAAGCCAAGTGTCAGGAACTCTGGAAGGCCCTTTGTGGCCTTTGGGAGAGATTCATGGGAATATTCTCCAAGAAGGAGGACAAGAAAGAAGACAAAAAAGTGGAGGTGGCTGCAGAGCCTCTTCACTGCTAAACTAGAAGCAGTCTTATAGACTGCTTCTATCCCGAAACAACAAACAGTAATGTCACTAAGCCTGTTTGTTGTCTATCTAGATTGGTTATCTAGGTACTGATGAGGGAAACCACACAGACAAACGACCAAGGAAAATAAAACAATGTTTGATTTCAACTTTACGTTAGCCACAGCACATGTTGCACTCGGCTCTACTCCGGAGCAGAAAGAAGAAATGATTGTGCACCTGGTTGCACAACATATCCGTAAAAACGGAATATCGGGGAAATCCACTTTGCAAGTGGAGTTCAACATTCGATGTGAGATCTCACATCGTCTAGCTCAAAGAAAATAAGACGAAATCACACTTGACTACCAAAGTAGTCAAGTGTGATCTGGGTAAGTTGATTACTTATTCACTGATGAGTCAAATCCCTCACTGAAAATAATCTGAAAGTATATAAACAAATGTTAATTCTTCTCTTAGTAGCCTGTGTGCTACTCTACTCTGTTCTAATCTCTATGGCTACGGCCGTAGGGATGTTGTCCATTAAAACTGGACAGGCCTCCTTATTGGAGGTTTTCTTCTTTTTGTTCTGGTGGTAAGCCAGAATATTTAAGATCAGTGCCATGTTATACTTGAGTATAACATGGCAGAAAGGAAACTAAAAATGAAAAGTCAAAAAACTTATGCTAACAGTCTGGGCATGTATGCCCTGACTGGAAACGTCCTGTCCCTGATTATAGGGACGTTGGCGATAGCTTTTTTTGGGCTAGGCGTACTGTCCACTGTAATAGTGGAAAGAATTTTTTGTCTTGTATTTGGAGTT
>JAYTMA010000006.1:0-1604 GCA_043728975.1 bacterium | reverse complement strand
CTGATGGCTCTCTCAAGGTAGCAAGGGAAGGTGCTAAAGCATCAGCAGAGGGTAAGACACCACTTGACTTTGCAAGCGCTAGAAGCACCTTTAAATTAGCTTGAGCATTAGCTCTTGTTAACTTAGGAGAGGTTGCATCTTTAGCGGACTTCAGTATTGTTTGTAAAGCTACAGCAGACTGTAACCTAGTCTCGGCTAACTTACGTTCAGCGGCTATACTTCTTTCAAGAGTTGCATAGCTTGCATCAATTACAGATGCTAGGTCTTCCAATTGGAAAATCAACTTCATCATTTCAATAGAAGCAGTGTCAGTGGTAGCAGCTAACTGAGTAGCCCTGTCGAACTCTAGTTGCGTGGTTCTACCTAAGAGAATGTTCAACTGACCTGCAAGTTCGTACCGCGCCTGAGCAAGTTGTTCTTCAGCTTGAGCGGCTTCTCTGGCTGCAGATGCTCCGGCATTTGCTGCTTCAATCTGTTCTTTTTGCCGTTGAATGTGGTCATATACAGCGACTTCTTCTTTTGAAAAACCAACGGTATCATCATCACGCTGCATAGCTCTTGCACCGGCAATATCACCAGATGCCATAAGTAGGTCAATAGCTAGTTTACGGCTTTCCCCTGCTAGCTTTTTCATATTTTCACTGGTGTTTGAAGTACCGTTTGCAATATCCATCTGTACAGATAGTTGCGCTTTTAACGCATGATTGTAGTTGTAACTTGCAAGCTCCGCTTCACTCATCCCTTGAGTTGCCAACTCATGGTGAGCTTTACCCATACCACCAGCGGCTAATCTAGCACGAGCTAAGGACTGCTCTAACTCCTCAGAGCCTTTGGTCAACTTCATTGACTCAATACGTAGATTTGCAACAGCGTTAGCTGCAGCATCAATAGCCGCTGCGTCAGCTCTGGCTTTTACTTCTGCGTCTGTTAATTGAGGTTTGCTATTTAAGTCGTAGCGACCATTTGCCTTATTGTAATTGGTAGCACCTTCACCATTGTCATCAGCACCATAGGATACCTTTCGTCCATCTGAGCCGATTTGATTTCCTGCACCTGCTGTGCCAACTGAACCACCCCCACCACCGCCAAATTTACTTCCTAGGAAAGCTAAAATTGCACCTGCTCCAATAAAACCAAAAATACCTAATTGCTCAAAAGCTTTAGCGACACCCGCCCACATTGATGATGTACCTTTTATTGTATTATCTTGTACAACAGCAACTGTTTCAGCTTTTCCTTGAATCATTGCAGCGATTGATAAGGCAAGTTGAACAGCTCTAAACCCTTGTTCAGCAGCTTTCATCATGTTATAACCAGTGGAGTTCTCCTCAAAGAAACCCGCTGCTGCGCCAGCCATATCACCATACCCACCTATTTGTGCTTGTATGTACTCGTCTGAACCTTTTTTATGATTCTTTTCAGCGGCGGCTAAGTTTTTAAACGCACCAGAGAATCCACCTAATGCTGAGGTTGCCCTTTTAAAACCTTCACCCATACCGCCTGCGGCTTTTGACATAGAATCAAATTGACTAGCTATTCTATCCAACCCATCAATTTTCACTGATTTGTCAAAACTTTCAGTTAACTGAGCATTCATTAAAGCA
>JAYTMA010000005.1:0-2490 GCA_043728975.1 bacterium | reverse complement strand
GGAGAACGTGACTCAATGTCACGTTCGACATACCAGGGATAACGAGGACGTTTCAGTTATTTTGGTGATTTAGTTAGATTTTGTAGTTCTTTAACTAAATCGTTCAGGTCGGTCATAGCTTTAACAATGAAACTAGATGCCCCGAGACTCATTATCCGCTTTTTTTCTGTCTCTTCAGTTTTGTTAGTAAATACAATAACTGGTATATGTTTCAAATCCTCAGTTTGTTTGATTTCAGTCAGTATTTCTTCTCCAGTTCGCCCTGGTAGCATTAAATCTAAGATAATCGCATCTGGCATATAATATTTAGCCAAAGCAATCGCCTCTGCTCCATCGGTAGTACTATAAGGAATACAACCATTTTGAATTAATTTGGTTACTACTAATTCACTAATGAAGTGGTCGTCTTCAACAATAAAGACTTTTATCTTACCGAGCTCACGAGTGCTAAAATCAGACAAGACTTTTTCAAGGTTAGGTTGTGGTTCATTTGACATGATTAGTCTAATTATATGGTAATTTTATAATAAAAGTAGCCCCTCCCCCCATACTTGGTACAAAACTGATATCACCTCGATGTTTCTCAACAATTTTCTTACTGATGTATAAACCTAGGCCTGAACCATTAGCATCAACTAGACGCGCGTTCTCATTCCGGGAAAACTTTTTAAATAGATTTGAAATGTCTTCCTTCTCTACCCCAATACCATTATCGTTCACTGAGATTGATACACCGGTAGCAGTATATTCTGTAATAATGGTAACCGTTCCCCCGACTGGGGTGTACTTAATAGCATTGTCAATGACATTAGAAATGACGTCTTTAAGTCTGGCAGCATCCACCAAGATCAGGGTGTTATTATCAGAGAAGTACTTTTCAACAAGCAAAGCCTTATGCTTAATGACCATTGCAAATTCAGTCATAATTGTATCAATAATTGACTCAATTTTTACAGTTTCTAGTGAGAACTCTAAACTACCGTAATCAAGAGCATCTACAGTCAGTAAATCTTCAATCATCAGAAACATACGGTCAATTCCCTGTTTGGCTTGATCAAGAATTCTCTTTTGCGTTTCATCCAATTTATCAAGAATAGCTTCTCCGAGTATTTGATTAGCAAACCGCACTGAAGTCAGAGGGGTCCGCAACTGATGGGCTGCGATGGACACAAATTCCGACTTTTCTTTGTCAAGCTGTTTCAACTCTTCATAAGCCTGGCGCAAGTCGATATCACGTCGCACCAGCATTTTAGAAGTTTGTTCAAGTTCTTGAATAGTCTTTTTTAAGGTGGTATTTTCCGCCTGCAGTTCCTCTAATTTATTAGTCATACTAATCCCCTAGCAATACAATGACTATCGTCTCATTGTGATTAACATTATTACAAGTCTTGATATTGAAGTTTGAATTATTAATTGGTGCTTGCTCAGCATAGGTATAGAAGCCAGCCAAAGGAACATCATTACCTATCACCTCTTGGATGGCATCAATCTCTTTTTTAGATTGCTCACGTGAAGCGAATAGAGTGTCTCGCACATGGCAGTTAAAGATGATAGCCGCTTTAGGTTTTGTACCCAGAGCTTCAAGGGCAGTCTGAGCCGAATTACGCGCGGCTTCAATGGCACTTTCTTTTGTACCCATCATGAGCTGTACTTCAGCTCCTTCCCTGACCTCACCACCACAAGTAATGGAACCTTGAGCATCAACATAAAAAGGCGCGCGCAGCAGCATTTCGCCACTGTTAGCATCCTTAATCCCAAGAGGATATGATAGAGCTAATTTTGCTAGGGTTACCTCCTTTAATGTGTCTGCTTTCTCTCTACCAAGATACTCTTCGTATAGTTCAATCGCCGGTTTACCATCGATTTCATTAATTACTGTGCCGGTCACTTTGGTAATTTTTTTAAAACCGCTGATTGGAGTCCAGCCATGTCGAACACCGACGGCATATCGTAAATCACCTGCAAAAACTAAGGCTGAGACGGCTGAAGATAGGACTTCATCACCAGTGTATTGGAAAGTTTGTTTGTAGTTACCATCATCACCAGCAGAACCACCTACCACCGGTACTCCCGGTAAGCGTTCATGCAGTCCACGTAAAATGGCACTTGGGTTAACTGTTAGTCCGTCAGCCACCAACATAGACAGGACGATATTTTTTGTAACCGAACGGGAGATTTCTTCACCCAGTAGCCTACCCTTAGCCTCAGGTTCTTTATTTGCCTCTACAATATGAGCTGACCCAACCTGTATATCTTCACCGCAGGAGAGTAGCATAACCACAATCGACGGACTCATACTTGGTCCATGTTGAGAAATTTCACCCGCCGTTGACCCGCCAAAAATAATTACGTTTTCACCCAGTTCAGCCCGAGCTGTTTGCAATACATCGGTTTGACTATAAGTTGAGGAAGCAAATAATAAAGCGGTTGTTACAGATACTCCGTTTAGCTGTGTTTTAGCATCGCTAATTGCTTCCTTAACAGCCACTA
>JAYTMA010000004.1:0-11352 GCA_043728975.1 bacterium | reverse complement strand
AGCCAGTAAATTTTCGGGAGCTGGCAGTGACTTAGAAACTTCATCTGATTTTTGTACGACATTTATTTTTCGACTTATATTTTCTTCCTCTTTTTTTATGTCTCTACTTCCACTATTTGAAACCAACTCAATTTTACTACCAGAAATTTTTCCCAAGGCGTCGGCCAGATTATTTTTTCTGTCTGTTTCCTTAGCGTCAAGCTTATTTTGATCTTCTTTATTAGTTTTGCTTTCAGAAGCACTTAATCTAGCTAAAACCGACCGTAAATCTTCTAAAGACTTACCAGGTAGTTGGTTTGTTATCTCAGTCTTATTTTTTGATCGACTATCTTTGTCACCTGTTTGCTCACCCGGTCGCTCTTCTCTACTGGGTCTTTCTTCACTTCTTCTTTCACCATTTATTCTTGGTTCGTCTTTTCTGATCGGAGTAGCTGACTCAACCCTTCTCTCTCGCGACCTCTCCTCGAGTTTTTTTGGTACCGCTGTTGTTATGGGTGCCAACGCTGAATTGACACTTGTAGCTGTCGTTGGAGTTGTAGTTGTAGTTGTAGTTGGAGTTGGAGTTGGAGTTGGAGTTGTAGTTGGAGTTATGGTTGGTTTTTTCGTCGCGTCTACCGCTATCTTAGGTACTACATCGGAAGCTGGTTTCTGAGTCGACTTAGATACCGGTTTTTCTACTTTGACCGGAGTATGTAAGTCCATCACCACTTTTTCCACTTCGTCTCGTAGTTTTGTGTAGTTACGACGACTAGCTGCTATCACCATTTCTTTGCAAGAAACTTGGGGCCGAATCACGGGAGGAAGAGTTACTGCAGAAAAAGGCTGGGAACCGATACCATCAATCATCAGGGTGAGGTAAATTTGGGCAAAACCAAGATTCACTAAATCCGCCGCCAAAAAACGCGGAGTGAAGACTGTTTCCAGGACTTCGGCATCAAACGGTCCGACGCGAAAAGCCACCGTCGTACCGACGTTACCAAATACCGCGTCGCGGACTTCTTCTTCCATTTGTTCAATGTACTGGTGGGCAATAATTAGGTTTAGGTGATATTTACGTGCCTCAGATAGGATGTTGGCAAAAGTAGCGTTAGCAAAAGACTGAAATTCATCAACATAAAAATAGAAGTTGGGCATCGTCCGCATTTTATCAAGTGGTAAGTCAGCGCGACTCATCGCGGATAAGTAAATGCGGGTAGTGAGCATCGATCCGAGCAAGTTGGCATTGGTCTCCCCGACCAGACCTTTAGACAGGTTCATGATGAGAATTTTTTTCTCATCCATGATTTTACGAATATCAAAACTAGAATGTGGCTGACCAATTATATTACGAATCAGCGGGTTACCGGTAAACTGACCAATTTTATTTTGAATTGCGGGCAAGGCTTCAGCGGCGAAACGGTCAGTGTAATTGGCAAATTCTTCCGTCCAAAAAGCCTTCACTGCCGGGTCCTTACAGTAATTGACTACTTGGATTCTGTAGGCCTTGTCAGAAAAAAGACGATTGACCGAGAGTAACGTCGTGTCTGGGTACTCAATCAACACCAAAAGGGCATTAGTGAGAATATATTCCATACGTGCGCTCCAGGCATCCACCCAAATTTTCTTAAAGGTTGACATGAGGCCCGAAACTACTAAATGGCGTTTATCGGGACCGACGTCTTCCATCACGTTAAAAGAAATCGGGTTAGCTAAATCAAACGGGGCAAAATATATTACATCATTCACTCGATGCTCTGGGACATAATCAAGTAGAGTTTCAGCGGCTGAACCATGAGGATCAATGAAAGCCATGCCCTCCCCATTTTGGATGTCCTGCGCTGCCATATTCTCAAGGAGCGTAGACTTACCCATACCAGTCTTGCCGACCACATACATATGTCGTTGCCTGTCTTTGGCCCTAATACCAAAAGGTACCTGCCCACCCCGAGCATCGGTCTTGGCAAAAAAAGTTATTTTTTCTGGATCAAAGCTCATGAAATTAGTCTATATAGTATAACAAACAATTACCCGGAGACCTTATGACGCCAGGACAATTGTTTGCATAAACACAAAGGTCCGACCTAGGCGAATTTCTGGGCTCTAAACCAAAGGAGAGACCTCGGGCTAGCCCGAGGTCTCTCCTCGGGTGGTTATTTTCTCGGGTAGTTAAAATTATGTTTAATTGTTATCTCGCAAACTTTTCTTCGGCGTAGTCGTAAAGTTTATTAACATCACTATTACGGCTAGTTGAACCAAGGATAATAATAGCTATCACTCGATTTTGGTCTTTTACTTTGAGGTGGTGCAAAGTAACGGAAGTTTGGCCAGCGGCGATAGTTTCACCCACTTTGCCACCGATTAAATTATCGAGCTCATCAACTTTATTAAAATTTACTAGTTCACCAAACTCACCACTGACGTACGCGGTTGGCAGATTTTGGTTAGCCGTCACTTCAAATATAAAACTGCGCTTTTCGTAAATATACTTAGCCAATAAGAGTAAATCCTGAAGTGAGGAGACATTATCTGAACTAAGACCAGAAGCATCGGCAAACTTAGTGTCTTTCATGCCTAAAGACTCTGCCTTATTGTTCATTAGTTTTATAAACTCATCTGGTCCGAGCTCTGCTGATATTACCTCCGCTGCCTCATTAGAGGACTCCACTAGGAGTAGCTGGAGTAAGCTATAGAGGGAAACCTTACTGCGCTCACCTAGGCGAGGTATAAGAGAATGAACTAATGTCTGCTCACTGATTAATACGGATTTATCGAGGTTTATATTTTCCGCCGCCACGAGCGCTGTCATGAGCTTAGTGACTGAAGCAATCGGCAATACTCGTTCAACGTTATTAGAAGCTAGTACGGTACTACTCTTAATATCAGCAATCAAATAATTAGTTGTTTCTAATTCTGGAACTTTTAGCTCATAGAAAAAATCTTCTTCCTCACTCTCATTTTCGTGCACCAAAATTGGTGTGTCGACTGACACTAATTTGTACAATAGTTCAGCGTCCTCTGTTGCTAAGCGAATACACCCGCCCGAAAAATCGGCTGGGACCTCTTTACCATCGGCGTAGGTTGGCCAACCATGAATGGAGAAATTGCCTTGGAAGGTCAGACTCCAAGGTTGATACATATAACCAAAAGAAGAATAGTAATTTTCTTTTTTAACTTCAATCTTGTACAAACCAGCTGGTGTTTGCCACCAGGAACTCTCCTTACCCTTAGCTAATATCGGTATACTTTTTGTTAAGACACCGTCTTTAAAATAGCGCAGTTGCATCGACGTTAAATCAACTTCAATAAAAGTAATTGCCTCGTCGATAAAGGCATCTCGTGTTTCGGTAAAAAAGTTATTCTGGGCGAGAGCTATTTGCACTCCATAGTTGAGGGGCTTGACTTCATTAGTGAACGGATTGATGACCGACACAGCAGGTAGTGAGGCGGTATTAATTACCGCTAAAGTCTTTACGCCAAGAATACTAGCGGTAAAGATAAAGAGTAGGGCTGCCACTGGTACCAAAACAAGACCAGCGTAATGGTCTAACCTATTATTTGGCTTAACCATTGGTAACTTTTTTTGGTACGGAATTAGCGACCCCTTCCCGTCTTTGGGAATGTCATCTTTATAGCTGACAGCATAAAAATGCTTCTTAGGTGAATCATCATCCAACATTCCTTTATCATACCCCAAGAGACTGCCCACTATGACCTCTTAGCCACAGATTAACTATTGCCCTAACGACACAATTTCTAAAACACCCGGCTCTAGCAAAGCCACTTTAGTTTGGTACCATCATATAACGCAAAGATGCCCAGACTAGAGTCGAGCTAGCTATTGATAATCCCACTAGTTTAGTCATCAGACTATTTTAACTCGTTCTCATCAAAAAGTGGTTGCGTTGTCTCCACAAATGAATCAGTTCCTCGCTCACCATTACCCTTATCAATCTGGGCCAGGTAAACTACTCGACGCAAAATATAGCCAACAATGATTAACAGTATTCCTACAGCCGCCACAGCATATTGTCGCCAGACCTCAGGAAAGCCTAAAAAAGGTATCAGGGTTAATAGAATTCCAGAAAAAAAGACAAGGGTTTCTTTGGTCATAACAGAATGTGAGCAGTATACCGTAGTTTCTCGCCTGATGCGAAAACTGGGGATAAATCATCGGGACAAACATTTAAAAAGAGCACACGCAAAATGCGTGTGCTTTGGCCCCTCTCGCTTTTTAGTTCTTTAAGGGGGCTTCGTAGATTGATTCAGCCACTTCGGTGACTACTCGAATAAAGAGCTCTTCGCGCTCTTCGGCGGCCAGAAATTCCAGAACCAGCTTCCGAAGAAAATCTGGAAAAGACTCCTCCGCAATGGTCAACCAAGAGGCGTTTGGTTTGATGTACCGGTCACCCCTAGTCAACTTGTCCTCCAGCTCCGCGTACCGACCAGGGTCTTGACTGGAAAGAACACGAAACAGAGCGAGGAGTAGATAGGCTCGGTTATAGATCTTTTGCACATCGGAGCGTACCTTGGCGATCTTCAGGGCAACATCAAAGAAGATCTTACTACCGGTGCGACCAACTGGGGGAATCCAACCTTCCTCAATAAGTCTCTTGTAGGTATCAGCCACCTCGCCATGTCGAGCGTACCCAAAATCGATGCCAACCGGGAGACCAGGTAAGACTTGTCTTTTTCCCAATCGTTTCTGCTCGGTAGTTATCCGCTGAAGCAGGTCATCGGTCGGAGTAGACCAGTGCAGCATGACAAATTCGTCACCTTGCCGAAACCGAGCGTACCGATCAGCGTCGACTCGCACGATCGCTTGACCAATCAGGGTCAGCATCTTATTACCGTACTCCTCGCCTCCCCGATCAATTTGGGTGTTAGCGATTTTGAGGAAGCTCCCATCGCCAAAGACTGTACACCCTTTGGTCTCCCTTTCGATGCGAGACAGCTCAGTCAGAATGGCCTCCGGCTGAGTAGTGTTGAGCGCCGGATAGAGCTCAAGATGCATCGTTATGTAGATCTCTGCCCGCAACATAAAGGGCATGAGTGTATCCAGAGCACTCTGGCTCAGATGATTGAGGAGCGACTGATCCTCGGCCTTCCGGTCACTCCGGTGACTTGCAGCCGACTGAGACAGCTGTGGGTACTTAGTCGCGTAAAATCTCCGTAGCACCTGCTTCATCTTGTTCTTCTTGTTCTTCTTCATCATTTCTCCTTGGAAAAAAGGCGAGCCCATCAGAAGACTGACAGGCTCGGGTTCTTTGAGGATCTCACCTCTGGCGGGTTCCCGCCAGAGGGAGGACTGGCCGCTTTCGGTAGAAAGCGGAGGCTGTTTTCGGAATTGACATTTTGCGTACCCAGCACCAGAGTTGCGGAGGCTCATCTGGGGGGTATCCCACTTGGATACTCTACCACTCTTTTGTAAAGATAGCAATCAAAATACCTGAGGCCCCTTTAACTCACCAACACCACAAACTCTCCTCTAACATGATCGGAATGCTCAGTGAAGTACGCCAAGACTTCTTCGGGAGCCCCCTGTACCACTTCCTCATGCATCTTTGTTAGCTCACGCGCCACTGTCACCTGAGTCATTTTAGTACGATCGATCGTACTATTTTCAGTCCCGAGGTGTTTAACCAGAGACTCAAGTGTCTTCATTATCCGATGGACTGATTCATAAAATATGACCGGGAGGTCATAATCGACTATAGATTTGAAAAAAGTCTCCCGTCCTTTCTTGTGTGGTACAAAACCCAAGAAGACAAATTCATTACCAGTGATACCAGCAATCGAAAAAGCGGTAGTGATAGCTGACGCTCCGGGGATAGCATCAATCCTTATCTCCGGTAATTGCAGGCGTACTTTGGCGACCAAAAATACCCCCGGGTCGCTCACTCCTGGTGTACCAGCATCAGACACTAAGGCGATGTGTTTCCCTGCTTCCAGATCAGATAATATCTCCTCATGCACACCGACACTTGCATGAGCATCATAGCGCTTGAGCTTGGCTTTAATCTCATAGTGAAACAGAAGCTTTCCGGTCACTCGAGTATCTTCGCACAGCACATAATCCACCTCTTTAAGCACCCGAAGGGCGCGGAGAGTAATGTCTTCGAGATTACCAATTGGCGTTGCAATGACTGAAAGTCGACCCATATAAAATTTTTAACGATAAACATCTTTACGATGTATTATTCGGAGAATAACAATATTTTTTCCATCTAGATCTAACAAAACTCGATAGTCTCCGATCCGCAAACGATATGAACCAATTTTGTCATTAACCAACTGCCTCAAGACCGGTTTAATATCCTCGAGCTGACTCACCTGTTTCAGTTTTTTACCCAGACGAGACTTCACTACACTTTCCAGATCATCAATATCACGTTTGGCTTGTTTAGTGATAACGATGTTGTAGGACATATTTTATTCTATCTTACCGAACACGTCGGTAAAGGAAAAAGTTTTTTTGTTGCAATACTCCTTACGGGCGGCTTTAATAGAGGCAACTAGTTTGGGGTCATGAGCAGCTAAATAATCTTCGTATTCATCAATACTCACCAACACCGAAGTAGGTATCCCACGCTCAGTAATTACTAGGGGTTCTTTAGTTCTTTTTACATGTCCAAGAGCATTCTTAAAATCACTCCTTAATTCTGATGCTTGTATGGTCTTTATCATGTAGTCATTGTATACAATTAAGTTGTATAAGTCAATCGTACAGTCTAAGGCACTATTGAATGATTGGCCTCAAATAAAATTTCTGACTCCAGCTGAGTCAGCTCTACGGGACGTTATTTAACTAACTAGTTTATGAGTTCTCTTGGCATACCAATACTCCAGTTTTGCTTGCAGAAATTCAGGTAACAAAATAACCAGTATTATTTTAGTTAGCTCAGTTACCCATTGTCTGAAATTAATTCTATCCCTAGTGACTGTCACATAAATCGCCCGCCTGGCGTAGGTAAGGCCTCGCGCTTCCCACAAATAAAGAAAAATTCGGATGAGGTGGTAGCTTCCACTAACAATTACAGGCTGATTATTGGACACTTGTAGAAATTTAGAAACTTCACCTTTAGTAGTGAAATTACAAGGCGCTTCCAATGCTACTACTCTACCAGGATAAACATCTTTAATAGCATCTCTCATCACACCAGATAAGGCGGGCGCAGATGCAGGATAGGCTGGCGGTTTATAAGCCGCAAAATACAAAACCGCCTGGTTGGTTACACCCTTCTTCATAATCCACGCTAAAGCGGCCTTGGTTCGTGACTTTGAATCTTCTGGTAAATTTAAAGTCTGGTCATACATTCCCTGCGCCAAGACTAAGATGTCATACATAGATCTAGTCAATCAAACTATTTGCTACCTGAGTAACATCCCCCGCCCCCATTACTAGTACCACTCCACTAGCTACGGTCTTATTCTTAATTTCAAGTTCAACTGCTCCTTTAGTGGCAAAGTAGGTAGCAGGAGTACCTGCCTGATTAATCTCTTCGGCTAGCTGTAAACTACTTACACCAGAGAGATTTTCTTCCCGGGCCGCATATATCGGTAATAGATAAACTTGGTCCGCTGTCGCTAAAGCCCTGACAAAAGCAGTGAATAGTTCATGGGTCCGAGAGTAAGTATGAGGTTGAAAAACTACCGTCATGGGTCGGTTGGGAAATAATTCTCTCGCCCCAGCAATCGTCGCTTTGATCTCAGTCGGATGATGTCCGTAGTCATCATAGACCAACACCCAGCCATTATTATTTACAAACGCTCCCTTATATTCAAAACGGCGCCAAGTTCCGGCAAAATTTTCGAGCGCTTTTTCTACCTCATCTTCTCTTAACTCAAGACAGCTTGCCACCGCCGCCGCCGCAGCGGCGTTCATCTGGTTATGAGTACCTGGCATGGTCAGCTGGCGCATCGGGTTAAAGAATTTTCGGTAATCAATTACCGTTACCTTAAGATTTTGTAGTACCGGCTTAAGATTCTCATCACCAAGATCAGCAATGACAAAACCGTCTTCCGGCACCTTACTAGCCATCTCGCTAAAAGCCATCTGCACGGCTCTGAGATCCTGATAGTAGTCAACATGCTCATGCTCGAGATTAGTTATTACTAAAATATCGGGCTCCAAACTCAAAAAATCGCGCCGATACTCACAAGCTTCTACTATAAAATATTTACTCTTCCCGGCGCGATAGTTGCTCTTAGTCTTAGACCGAAGCGAGCCAACTATAGCCGAAGGGTCTAGACCAGCTTCTTCCAAGATATCTATCAGCATGGCGGTGGTGGTAGTCTTGCCGTGCGTTCCAGCTACCGCGATTAAGTAATACTCATTAGCTACCAATCCGAGGGCCGTAAAATAATTTATCATCGGCACACCCAGTTCTTTAGCAGCCAGCATCTCTTCTTGATCATGAGCCATCGCTTCGGTATAAACCACCAAATCAATCTCCGCTGAAATATTACTGGCTAGCTGCGTAGCAAAGAAAGTCACACCCTCCGCTTCAAGCGCATGAGTTATAGCTGAAGCTACTTTATCTGAACCACTAACCTCTTTACCTTCATGCAGGTAGAGCCTAGCTAGACCCGACATGCCAATTCCACCAACACCGATTAAATGTATTCTTTTGTAATCGTCGAGTTTCATAAATTGAATTATACTATTTTCTATGAGTTTTGAGGAAGGTTCGACCTTCCTCAAAAAAAGCCAGGCTCTTCTTTCCAGTCTTTTAATGATTGTCTGTGCTGATTATAAGACGGGAATAGTTCTGCAAAAAGTTTCTTACTCAAAACTGAATCCGATAATCTTCCTTCTTCGTGCCCACTGTAAACTGACATGCTTGATCTTTGGTCTTTTTCTAATCTTTCTATCAAGGCCCCTACCGAGTCAGGATCAATTAAATCAAATTCTTCCCTTATCAGATTTAAGTGGATATATTCAAATAAATATTTTATGTACCTATCATCTTCTGCGTGCTTAATTTTATACTTTCCTTGAAACAGAACTCCTGTGCGTTCGTACTTTTTGTTAAAGTACATTGTATACCCAGTAGCAACTTTCTGCATGAATTTACCCACTCCTCCATCGACTAAGGAGGAAATTAGAAGGTGGTAATGGTTTGGTAAAAGTGAAAAAGCACAAATTGAAACAAGGGACTCACGTTTCTTATCAATTAACTCGGGAATAGTAAAATCTCTAATAGACTGATTTATGTCTACAGAAGTAGTATCGTTTGATAACAATAGTAACAACAGAAAACGTTGGTAATCATGCTGGTGATTGAACACAACTCGCTTTTCTACACCACGATTGTAGACATGATAATACTCATTTGATATTGACCGGACTCGTGTACTCACCTTTTGATTATACACCCAAGCTTAAATCTTAAGGAGGCTGCTTGAGGAAGGTCCAACCTTCCTCAAGCAGCCTCCTTAAGATTCTAGAAGAGTTTTCAACTGGTTAGGGTATAAGATTAAACTTTAATTAGCCTCCGCGTAAATCCAAGCGATATGAGTTTTTCGTACGCTTGCCAGACTTCACTGGGAATCTCTTGCGGAATTTGGAAGCCTTTGGCAGGATATTCCTTTATTCGTTGCAAATCACCCACCATAACATCAACAAACGATTCTGCCCCTTCTATAATTGGCTTAAAACGTTTATAATCATCAAAAGAGATTTGTGGCGACGTCACCTGACAATCTACCTCCGGCCAAAAGTTTTTAAAGGTGGCATAGGTCCGCCTTTCCATATACGGCTTCTGAACTAAAAGTAATGACTCCACCAAAATATTTCTTTCTTTTAGTAAGGCACGTACAAATGTAATATTTTCTCCTGTATTTGAAGACCTATTTTCAATAATGATTTTTTCTTTTTCGACACCTAAGCTTAATGCAACATCAGCAAACACCTCGGCTTCTGGTTTTTTAAAATGAGAATTTTTGCCATATTTAGCTCCGCTTTCACCGGCAAAAATAAGATACTTTCCATATCCTAACAAGAAAAGCTCTGTTGCACGCGTGGCAACTTTAACGTCATTTGATCCTAAACCAAAAACAGCATCCGCCGGCTTAAGTTCATGCTTCATGAGCATATAGTCCCAAATTAGCTTGGCGTTTTTATCAATCTCATTCTCCGTCTTTTTGAGGAAGGTCGGACCTTCCTCCAGATCTGAGTTAGGATTAGGATGCTTCATACATACTAATTATTTTACTAACCGAACTTGCTTTCTCCTTTGGTAGTGAACTAAGCGGGAACCAAGCATACTCAGTGATTTCAAAATTATCTATAGTAATTTTAGTATCCGTGGTTACAGTTGCTTTATAACAATCAACTGTCACTTTTTTGTATTCATAATCGCTTTTATATTGACCAAGGTATATTAACTCCAGAAGAGTTACTCCGAGCTCTTCAAAAATCTCACGTCGGGCGGCTGATTCTGCCCTCTCAGCTTTCTTTACTCCCCCACCCGGGACGGTCCATAAATGGTGGCCATAATTATGTCGGACAAAAAGTAGTTTTCCTTCACATTCTAGTAACACTTTGACTCCTCTTCCCGATGGCCTGGCAATGAACCAATACAACCGCAATAGTTGGAAGACGAAATTTATATAAAGTCGTTTAATTTTCTGGATCATTTTTAAGCGATTCAATTATCTGCACAAATTCATCATTTCTTTCATATTCATTTTTAAACAGACCAAACGAGGCAAAAGCCGGAGAAAACAGAAGAACATCGCCGGGTTGGCCTACGGCCAACCCGGCCTCAACGCCTTCCTTAAGGGAATCCTTTGCCAAAACCTTATCCAGAATAGTACGGTTAACCGTACTATTTTCTTCTAGGGTTTTAAGGAGTCGGTCGGTGCCGGTGCCGGGCAGTAATACTACCTGTTTGCAATGTTCTTTAATTACCGTTAAGAGTGGTTCTATATCAATCCCCTTGTCTGCCCCACCCATGAGTAGGATCACATTTTTCCCATCCTCAACGGCTTTTATTCCCATCATTGTTGCGGTTGGTGTAGTGGCATTATTATCGTTATAAATTTTCACCCCCAATTTTTCTCCCATATACTGCAACCTCCCTTCTACCCCCGGGAAAGTGGCCAAGCCATCGAAAATTTCTTCTTCGTTCAGGCCAACTGATTTCAAAGCCTCATAGGCCAAGGTAGCATTCAGACGATTATGTTCCCCTGGCATCGATAGAAGCATGTCTTCCGGTAAGATGGAGGAGTCAGCCAGAATCACTTCTTGTGTGAGTGTCGTCTTAGGAAGAACTTTTTTAATCCAATCAAAGACCTCCGGAGTGGTAATCAACACATCACTGGCTTCTTGATGGGAAAATATTTGGGCCTTATCGGTAAAATAAAGCGCCA
>JAYTMA010000003.1:0-8556 GCA_043728975.1 bacterium | reverse complement strand
TTGTATTTGGGAGCGGAGAAAATACTAAGGGTGGTCATTTAACGGTAGCATTTTTGGACGTGGGGCAGGGGGATGCCATTTATATAGAAACACCAGATGGGATACAAATGCTAATCGATGGCGGGCCAGATAGTTCTATTTTGCGCGAGATCTCCCGGCAGATGTCGTTTTGGGACCGGAGACTTGATGTTATTTTGGCTACTCACCCGGATAAGGATCATATCGGTGGGTTGGTCGATGTCTTGAATCGTTATGAAGTAGATAATATTATACGGACCGAAAATGATAGTGATACAGCTGTCGCTTCCGCTTTTATATTTTCTTCCGATGAGGAGAGATCGGCTTTGCGGATTGTTAAAGCCGGTGAGGTAATAGTGCTCGGTGCTTCTACGACCCTGACTATTTACTCACCGGAGGGGGACGTAAGTAACTGGGAGAGTAATACCTCTTCGATTGTAGTTAAGCTCCAGTATGGTGAGATTGAATTTATGTTGACCGGGGATGCCCCTTCGGGCATTGAGGATTATTTGGCTGACACTTATGGTGCGGCCCTAGAAAGTGAAGTTTTAAAACTTGGACATCATGGTTCAAAAACTTCCACCTCAGAATTATTTTTAAGTAAGGTAATGCCAAAGTACGCAGTCGTATCAGCCGGCAAGGATAATCGATACGGACATCCGCATACTGAAGTGATGAATAGGGTAGAGAGTCAGGGCATTGAGGTTTTAAGCACAGCGGAGCTCGGAGCGATAGTGTTTAAAAGTGATGGAAAAAGCGTATGGGTAGAATAGGGAAGCAAAAAACACCAGTATAAATTGGTGTTTTTTACGCGACGCTAATATTTTTTACGCTTCTCGGCTCCTAATTGTATATCTCTTAATAAACCGAGTAGTGGCAACTAGTATAAGTAAAAGCATTAGTAAACTATTAATACCGGTAATTAACATATACATGACAATTGCATAAACAAAGACTCGGTACCCTATATTAGCTACTTCAAACTGATGCAATGCCTCTCGCTCATCCATCCGTGTTAATTCCTCATCTGACTGTGTTGTAGCATACTTCGTTCCGCTATAGAAGAGACCAAAGAGAATAATTACACACAGTGCGATGACTGGTACCTCATTATAATTAAACATGAAAGATGATTTGGTAAATAAATCAGAGAACCAATTTATCGCCTGTTCGAGTGGGTAAATAAAGTTAAAAGCAAAGATTAAGATGATCCAAAGTAAGATATCAAGTTCTTTTTTAATGTCATCGAAAATAGATTTCATAAATTTATTCTGTACTAAGTTTTGTAAGGGTAAATATCTCTTCGACGCTCATCCTGAAATAGTTACTTATCTGCATTGCTAGGACGAGTGAGGGCACGTAGCTGCCTTTTTCTAAGGCATTAATAGTTTGTCGGGAGACACCGACCGCTACCGCTAACTCTTCTTGAGTGACTTTGCGTTGCGAACGCAGCTCTGTGATCTTGTTATCAATGGTAAACATCATAATGACGTGAGTGATATCACGTAAAGTTGAGTTTACACTATTTGGTATTAAATGTAAAGTATTCTTTACACACAATAGCTACGTATCATTACTATAAGCAAAATCCACCAGTTTTAACCGATGGATTTTGATGTACTCGCATATTGTTAGATCAAAGCGGCTTTCTTCAATGTCTTGTAGGCGCCATTTTTAGCGATAGTGCGCAGTCCTTTGGTCGAAACCTTGACGGTTACACTCTTGCCTAGTTCAGCTACATAGATACGCTTCTTTTGGAGGTTTGGTGAACGCTTGACGTTGCCGCAAGGGTTAAATTGAGTCGCACGAGTGCGGTTACTGTAGCGTCCACCTACTTGTACGCCTTTTCCGGTGATTTCACATTTATTTGCCATATCGTTGTTTTTAGTTCCGCTATACTAGCATGAGCGCTTGATATTGCAAGCTTTCACTAAATAGCATACGGCCACTCTATCATGTATGGAGTGGCCGGTTTAAGTTTTTTGAGCAACTGAAGTTTCATTAATTTGTGGACTCGTTTGGTCGAAAGTTGGGGACACCTATTCTAAGAATCTGTTGCAACGCCCAAACCTGGTCTTTTGAATGAGTGTGGTTCTTAAGAGCGTTGATGACGAATTCGTTTTTTTCCTCTTTCGGGACGGCTATACCTGGGTTGCCCAACCAACAAGCCAAAATTTCGACTAAACGCCTCTTGCTGTACTTGCTTGTCTCAAGGTCAACGGATTGGAGGAGGGCCGGTAGTGCCAGTGTGAGTAGTAAGTAGTGAGGAACGACTGAAGACATGGTTTGCTCCTAATGGTTGGTTGATCCAGAACCTAAGGTAATACAAATAACGTTATTTAGCAATTATCTCTCGCCAAAAAATACCAGGCAGGTTACTATATGATTCATATGAATGAAATGCAGATTGCGATGGTTATAGCTTTGGTGTTTTCGGTGGTGCTTCACGAAATGGCACACGGTTATGCGGCTAACTGGTTAGGAGACCCGACCGCCCGGCTTCAGGGGCGACTTTCTGCCAATCCGCTCGTCCATATTGACCCTCTGATGTCAGTGATTTTACCCGGCCTTCTTATATTGACTGGTTCGCCTTTTCTTTTTGGGGCGGCTAAGCCTGTGCCTTATAATCCTTACAATTTTACTAACCAAAAGTGGGGTGAAGCGATTGTAGCGGCGGCTGGACCAGCGATGAATATCGCCATCGCCATTATCTTTGCCGTTTTGGTTCATTTAGCTGATGTATTATCTTTACCAGAAACCTTCATTATGATGTCGGTTCAGATCATTATTCTTAATATTTTCTTAGCCTTTTTCAATTTGGTGCCAATTCCACCTTTAGATGGATCCAAAATTCTGCCCCGTTTCTTGCCTTACCAACTCGCTATTAAGTACGAAAAGTTTCGTTTTATGCTGGAACGCAATATTGCCCTTTCCTTTGCGGTTGTTATCTTGGCCTTTATGCTTTTCCTTGGGGCACCTCTACAGGCTCTCACTCAGTCCTTCGCCTCGCTTTTGCTAGGTCAATAAATTGACCTGACTTAGTTGCAAAAAATGCTATCTGTAGTATTGTATGCGAGCTTTATGGCAACAATACAACAATTAACAAAAAGGAAGCGAACTAATCCTGCACGGAAAAGTAAGACTGGTGCGTTGCATTCTGGATTTAACAAAATCGAGAACCGTCCCAACTATTACAGTTCTCCGTTTAAGCGTGGTGTTTGTACTCGCGTCACCACTAAGACCCCGCGTAAGCCAAACTCAGCGATTCGAAAGATTGCTCGTGTGCGCTTAAGTAACGGTCAAGAAATTACCGCCTACATTCCTGGTATCAAGCACAACTTGCAGGAACACTCAGTGGTACTAGTACGTGGTGGACGCGTTAAGGACATCGGTGTGCAATACACTATTGTCCGTGGTAAGTACGACGCTACCGGAGTAGCCGAAAGACGTATGGGTCGGTCTCGCTACGGAGCAAAGCGTCCAAAAGCAAAATAAAATTAAAGCAGCTGTTTTGTTGAACTACAGAAAATTTAGTTCACCGTACAAAAGGTACGGCTCACAAAATTTTCCTTTGTTCGCCTCGCAGCTACATCAATTTTCTTTTGCTTTAAGTAGTAAAGTGTTCTTTGAGAAATTACTTCAATGACGAGGAGTAGAGAAGTTTTAGAGCGAAACGTACCGGTTGTACGATGAGCGATAAAACTGACACTACGACAAAGTCAGTGGGGTGATTTCACTAAGAAAAGTTTAATAGTTTATATTCGCTACAGATAAATGACGCGATTCAAGGGGTAACTCTTCGGAATCAAATTATGCGAAGAATGAAGAATGTCATAACACTCCTCATTCTTAATGTCTTAGCAGATGTTATTAGAATACGTGGCAAGATACTAGAACTGCCGGTTCTTAAAATTCATTCGGAAGAGAATTTTAAGAACTACAGATTTTCAAAGACTCGCTACGCTCGTTAAGAAAATCAATAATGCGACGTCCAATTAAGAAGCGTCCAGTCGTTTCGCCAGACGTTGTCTACAAGTCAGTAGACGTCGAACGTCTCATAAACTACATCATGCTTCGTGGTCAAAAAGAGACTGCACGCAAGATTGTTTATGCCGCTTTTGAAGAAATCAAAAGTGCTAAAGAAGCCCAGGATCCATTAGAGGTGTTCAATACAGCGGTACGAAATGCTGGTCCGATGATGGAAGTACGTTCACGTCGTGTGGGTGGAGCCAACTATCAGGTGCCACGTGAAGTTCGTCCAGAACGACGGATGGCTTTGGCTCTACGTTGGATCATCTCTGGAGCTCGTAAGCAAAAGGGAGTGCCAATGCACAAAGCTTTGGCTATCGAACTTAAGCTGGCGGCGAAGGAAGAAGGAGCAGCCGTGAAGAAGAAGGAAGATACGCACAAGATGGCTGAGGCTAACCGAGCTTTCGCCCACTTCGCTTGGTAAAATCCATTTTGAACGAACTACATCGTTGGGTTCACGTAAAAAGCCGCTCGTCGTACGTCTAGTACGCCTCGCGGCTTTTTCGTTCCACGCCTCGTATTTCATTTCAAAATGGATTTTACTAGGATGCAGCTTACAAATCTTTCGACCTTTCCCCTTGATTCATTTAGATAATTGAAGTTACAAAAAGACGAACCCCGCCAAAGTGGCGGGGTTGGGTGAGGGTCAGGCGAAACTTTAGTTCGCCAGAATATAGTCGAGCATCCTAAGGATTCCTGATAGATCGTCATTCTGCTTTGTACTGACGGCTCCCCGAGGGTGGTCAGGATCCGGCTTACTGGCTAATTGTTTACTGAGTTTCGGTTGCAGGACCCGCTGTTTCTTGTCGCAGTATTCCCGAAAGGCCCTGACGTCTTCAGCGTGAATATCGTAGAAGAGAGGTCCAAAGGTCTCGTAGTCAACCCACAACATTCCGTGAAGTAGGTTATCAAACAAGAGCTCCCTCGCCTCGGTCTCCTTTGATCTTACGTCCAAGAATATGTTCTTGAGAACGCGATTCGAGGCACGATTTCTTTCGAAAATCACATCCACATATTGGATTTGTTGCCACAAGTGGTAACTAAGTGAGAAGGTGCATGTAATGATGGTGAGGCTCGGAATTAGCAGCCAAAGCCACGTCTTTGACCAACTCTCGTTGGTAACCAATTGAAAGGCTACGATCACCATGAGAACGCTGATGGCAATCAATAGTGTGATAACAGTCCGCTGACTTTGGCTCAGAATTGTCTTGACGAATGAGACGTTGTCAGGGATGATGAATTCCATGTTAGCATGGGTGTTCATGATTGTGTCCTTTGGTTGTTGAGGAACGCCGTTCCTCGAAGTTGAGGGTCTGTGGCTACACTATATGAAAATTAGTTCGTGTCAATGAAGAACTATCCCGAGGAGGGGATTAATCTTCACTTCCGCACTGGTATACTAGAGTTATGGAAAAACTACCTAAGAAGGAAAAAGTGGCCAGGCAAGAAAAGATGTCTTTAGTGGAGCAGCAACGCCAAGAAGCTTTTGATGCTGTCCTAGATAAGTTGGCTGAACGCTTCCCAGCCGAACTTAAAAAAAGTTTTGAATCACACGGCAAGAAGTACGCCCTTACCAGTGCCGAAGATTGTATGGTGGCCTTTGCCCAACAAAACCGCGAAGTCGTGGAGGGTCTTTATTTTGAAATAAAAGACCAAGATGATTATCGCAGTGAACAGGCGATTGCCAAGCTCTTTGCCCTCTTTGTGGCTTATGAGAAGACCGTCGCTCTTTATACTGAGCTTCGCAGTTATTACCCAACCACGGCTGCTCGAGTAGAGGTGCAGTTACCACCGCTTTCCCATATTGCTCTACATGGTATGAGTGCTTGGGATGAGATGAATAAATAATTCAGACCTACGCATATGGCACACTTCTACGTTATACAGCACAAAATAATCCTTATTATACTACAAGTAAGCTTCATCTTATTTTACTTGTATACCTTGAATTGTACTCATCTGCATAGGTCCAAATCATATTATTAGCTTTAGTTCTTTAGATATGTCCTCTTTTAATTTTGATGCAGAAATAGTGGCGCACCTCTCTGTAGTGCGTAGTCTACAGAAGCCATCTGGTGTTTTCACTCCCTCAGCTCATAATGTTGCGACCGGTTACGATAAGGCTTGGCTTCGAGACATCTACTTTATGACGCTTGGTTTTCTCGAGACAGGCGAACTGGAGACGGTGCAAAAAGCGGCCAAGGCCTTGCTGACGGTATTTGTAAAACACCGGGATAAAATAAATTGGGCGATTGCCAATAAGCCACACGAGACTTGGCAATACATCCACGCCCGTTTTCACCCCGAAACTTTTGAAGAATACTGGGAAGAGTGGGGTAATAGTCAAAATGACGCAGTCGGGGAAGTCCTAAATATTTTAGTTGAGCTAGAACTACGCGGAGCTAGTGTTATCGAGACACCAGAGGAAAGAGAGATGTTACAGAGTATCGTTGATTATTTAGTAGCGCTAGAGTATTGGCAAGATCCCGATAACGGCATCTGGGAAGAGAACATGGAGGTCCATGCTTCTTCAGTCGGGTCTTGTGTCGCGGCGCTTGATAAAGCCCAGCTACTGCCTTGGCTTAACGTGCCAAATGAGGCAGTCCTTTTGGGTCAGGCAGCCTTGCGCGAACTATTGCCTCGAGAGTCTAAAAATAAATTTGCTGACCTAGCGTTACTTACTCTGATTTATCCGTTTGCGGTGACGACTGAAGAAGAGACTTTAGAAATCTTGCGTAATGTTGAATACCATCTTACTCGCGATAAGGGAGTCATCCGCTACAAGCTCGACCGTTACTACAACAACAATGAAGATGGCTACAGTGAAGAGGCGGAGTGGTGTTTTGGCCTCTCTTGGTTGGCAATAATTTATGCCGAGCGTGGTGAAAAAGAAAAAGCCTACTATTACTTACGCCGAGCCAGGGCCACCGTTACTCCGGCTGGTTTGGTACCAGAGCTTTACTATTCACATACCGATAGAGCCAATGACAACACCCCACTTGGTTGGTCAGAAAGTATGTATGTAGTGGCGCTGAAGAAAGTACAAGATTTAGGCTAAGTAAATATGTATTCCAAACTCAAGCGCTACTGTATTTCAATCCTTTATACTCTAGCGCTAATTCCGGTTTCACTAGTAGTTATAATTTTTGCAGTTCGATTATTTTATATCTGCCAAAATAACTATTTGAATATAGTCATTGCTCTGGGTGCTTTCACGCTGGCTGGATTCTTGGGTTCAAAGCTACAAAAGCTAAGAAGATCAATCAGTATCGCCGTTTGTGTATTTTTAGCATCACTTTTAGTTGGTTCAATATACGTTAGTTCTTTTAATTGTGCGCGTTGTATACCAACTACCTTGGCTGTAGATATTTCTCTAAGACAAATATTACCTGCTACAGTAGAAAGATACTACAGTAACTCAGGTTTTTCATACGAATCATTTTGTGAAGATAAAAACCTGCTAGATTTAGAGGGGAAAATTAAATCTCAAATGAAAGGTAATAGCCGTCGTTGTTACGGACCTGTATTGGCTTACCTAATACCTAAGAAATCAATGGATAATTTATTTGTCTGTAATGCAAATAGTTTGAATTATGCAGTTGAGGCTTACCGTCACGATGAAGAGAGATTTGTCTGTATGGATAACTCTGGGGCGCTAGTTTACAATCAAGAATCAATTGGCAAAGCTGTAAGCTGTATAAGATAAATTAGTAATTAGGTGGCAATTACAAAAGAAAACCACAGCCCGGCAAACCAAAGGTTTGCCGGGCTGTGGTTTTGTGTTATGAATAATCTATCTTAATTAAATTTTATGTTACACCAGCCAGTAATTTGTTTTTATCACAAGCAATGTGTCGATGGGGCCGCTGCGGCCTCGGTGGTCTTTCGCCGCTACCCAGAAGCACAAGTGTTCCCCCTTGGTTTTGATACTGTGGAAGTGGACCTGGCTAAAGCATTGCCAGAGATCACTCCAGAGACTTTAATTATTTATGTTGATAATGCGATGCGTTTAGAACAAATCGCAGAATTGGGTAACGAAGTACTAGTCGTAGACCATCATATTTCCGAGCGGGAGCGGGTAGAAGAAATCGCTAGAAATTATCCGAATGTTACTTTCATTTTTAATTTAGGTGAGTCTGGTGCCACTTTGACTTGGAAACATTTTTTCCCGGATGAAAAAATGCCAACCCTACTCTCGTACATAAGAGATATTGATATTTGGAAAAATGAACTACTACCAGAATCCGAGTGGATGCATTTGTTTTTAGCGCAATTTAAAGATCAGCCTGAAGTTTTTGTGGAATTAGTATTTGGTAATCTAGATAAGTACTTAGAAATCGGTCAGATATTGGCTGGTCAAATAGAGCGAGAGATAGCCAAGTCCTTAGAATTACAGCCGGTAAAGTTAAAGATTAAAAATTGGGAAGTGTTAGCTTACAACGTGACCAACCATAAATCCAAAGCCGGCAACTTACTGTCTCTAAAAAATAAATCGACTGTCATCTTGTA
>JAYTMA010000002.1:0-11090 GCA_043728975.1 bacterium | reverse complement strand
TTTCCCAGCCAGCTTCATGGCCGGATGAAAGGGGAGTTAGTTGAAACAATGGAGTGTTACGACGAAAGACAATGATACTTTCACCATTGCCTACCCGCGTAATATATTCCTCCATATTATTTCGCAGTTCTTTGAGACCAACAATAGTTGGTTTGTTTGCCTTAGTAGCCATACTCAAAGTTTATCTAAAGATAAACTTTGAGTCAAGTTAAATAATACCTCCTCCTAGGAATCACTCAAAAAACCACCTTCGCGCCCATGGGTGCGAAGGTGGTTTTTTGTATCGTAAGTTATAGACTAATCAGTTCCGATTCCACCGCCGTCATCACTACCACAAGCTCCTACTGTGTCGCCGTGAGCCAAATGAGCGTCTAAAGCCGGTGCTCCTATAGATAGGGTGTTTTCACCATTGTGGCAAACTTCTACTTCCTCCTGACCATTACTAGCCAATACACTACTAGCCATCACCAAACCAACAATCGCTACTAAAGCAGCGGTTAAAATGGTTTTGTTATTTTGTACTTTGATCATAATTTTAAATTATTATTTATGCGCCTTAACCTCACTGTTATTATATCAGCAATGGTTTGATTTTTAAGTCAGTACCCCCGGAAGTTCAGTTATATTTTCAATGGAGGGAAAGGAATTTAGGACACCCCTAATTTCCTTGACTTTGGGTCATTTTTTGGTACTCTTGCCCCTAAGGCGTGGTATTTGGGGTTTCTATAAAAACTAAGTACTCGCTGCTTATAAACGTCAGTTTTTGAGCGATTATCAGGGAGTGAGTTAGAGATTCTCTCTAATACTACTTCAAAAATTAGCTTAGTGGCAGATGGCTTTGTTGCCCTGCGCAAAATACTAATCACCGTACACTTGTACGGCTCACAGTCTTTTGCTGGTGCGCCCCGGCCTCTACCGACTAATATAATTTTAAGACATAAGAATTAAAAAGTGGCTAGAAAATCAGTAATATTGCGTTCCATCCGTGAACCAAAATATGCTTGCCAAGTCGTACGACGATGCAAGCTGTGCGGACGAAAGCGTGGCTACATGCGAGACTTTGATACTTGTCGTATCTGTTTCCGTGAATTAGCCCATGAAGGACATATACCAGGCGTAACGAAATCATCATGGTAGGAGATACAATCGGCGATTTCATTATCCGCCTCAAGAACGCCGGAGCAGTTGGTAAGAAAGCTGTCTCCGTTCCACACTCAAAACTCCGCGAGGCCGTAGCGGAAAAGCTAGTAGCCGCTGGATACATTGAGAGTGCAAAGATGGAAGGAAAGAAGGTTCAGAAGACACTAGCAGTAGTCCTCAAATACGAAAACGGTAAGCACAAAATCTCAGGTGTTAAGCGTGTGAGTAAGCCAGGACGTCGTTTGTACACAAAGGTCGCAGATATTCATCCCGTTAAGTTTGGTCAAGGGCATATGATCCTTTCTACACCAGCCGGCATTCTCACCAATGAGGAAGCCAAGGCGAAGAATGTAGGAGGAGAAACGCTTTTTATCATTTGGTAATATGAGTCGATTAGGAAAACAACCAGTAACCATACCAAAAGGAGTCACCGTAACAAGTGATAAGGGTACCGTTACTGTAGTCGGTCCAAAGGGAACTTTGGTTCGAGAGATGAAGAATGATGTAATAATTGAGATTACTGAAGAAGCCGTTCTTCTTACACCAGGTAAGACAGTAGCGGCTAAGGCCCTCTGGGGAACTTACGCTGCTCATATTCGTAACATGATCAAGGGTGTAACTGAAGGTTTTACCAGAATCTTAGATATTGAGGGAGTAGGTTACCGAGCTGAACTTAAGGGTACTAACCTAGTTCTCAGCGTGGGATTTTCTCACCCAGTCTCACTCACTGTACCAGCTGGTGTCACTGCTCTAGTAGAAAAGACAGTAGTGACTCTAACTGGAGCCGATAAGGATGTTCTAGGGCAATTTGCTGCTAATGTACGTAAGGTTAAGAAACCAGAACCGTACAAAGGTAAAGGAATTCGTTACCGCGGTGAATACATTATTCGTAAGCAGGGTAAGAAGGCCGCTTAAGCCTTTAATACGAAATAAAGTATGGAAAAATCACAATACAAAAATAATCAACGTATCTCCCGCCACAAGCGTATTCGCGCCAAGGTGTCTGGTACAGCCCTACGCCCACGTCTGGCCATCTTTCGTAGTAATCGCTACATCTACGCCCAACTGATTAATGATGAGGCTGGTAAGACTATCGCCTCGGTTGATTCACGAAAATTGAGCGGTAAGACGCTCACCGAGCGAGCTGCCAATGTTGGTACCGAAGTAGCCGTGAAGGCGAAGGCAGCTGGTCTCACGGAAGTGGTGTTTGACCGTGGTGGTTTCCGCTACCAGGGAGCCGTGGCTGCTTTGGCTGATGGAGCGCGTAATGGAGGATTAGGGTTCTAGTAAGAAGTTTATTTATTAAAAATACTTGAGAGGTAACAAAGTGGTCTTTCTTCAGAAAAAGTTTTAGGAATAAACTTTTTCTGAAGAATAAGATTTCAAAATACGTTACACTCATTAAGAAATCAAAGCATGACAGAAATTAAACAGCCGGAAGCTACAACTGACGTAACGTCAGACCTTGAAGTGGGTACGCCTGCCTCATCCGATGCACCAGCTGTTGCCGCATCTGATACTCCTGCAGAAGCAAGAGGTCGTCGCGGGGCACCAGGCGGTGATAAAAGAAATCAGCGACGGCCTAGACGTGGCGGTAGACCAGAAAGAGTTCGTCCAGAGTTTGATCAGAAAATCATCAGTATTCGTCGCGTAACGCGTGTGATGGCTGGTGGTCGTCGCTTTAGTTTTTCAGTCGCTATCGTGATTGGAGACAAACGCGGTAGGGTCGGAGTCGGGATTGGTAAAGCCGGAGATACTCAAGCCGCCATCGAAAAGGCTGTCCGTGATGCTAAGAAGAGTATGTTCACTGTACCAATGAACAAAGAAGGTCATATCCTCCATGATGTGCATACCAAGTATGCTTCTAGTGAAGTAATGATTATGCCAGCGCCCGGTCGCGG
Source organism: bacterium (assembly GCA_043728975.1). Classification (GTDB taxonomy): domain Bacteria; phylum Patescibacteriota; class Minisyncoccia; order Phycocordibacterales; family UBA918; genus OLB19. The sequence goes on along the minus strand of JAYTMA010000002.1, from coordinate 8,049 downwards.
TATTGTGGCTGGTTCGTCAGTGCGTACTGTACTTGAGCATGCTGGAGTAAAAGACGTTACTGCCAAGATTTTCTCTCGCAGTAAGAACAAACTTAATAATGCCAGAGCAGCTGTCGAGGCTCTTAAGCTCCTAAAAAATAATTAGTATGCAGCTACATGAACTAAAACCAACCGCTCCGCGAAAGACGGCCAAACGAATTGGTCGTGGCGGAAAGCGTGGTAAGACCTCAGGTCGGGGTGGAAAGGGACAGACAGCTCGAACTGGTAATAGTACTCGTCCAGAAATGCGAGACTTTATTAAGAAGCTACCAAAGCTACGTGGTTTCGGTAAGAACCGAGCCCGTACTGTAAATAGTGAAAGAGTACTGGCGACGGTTGTTAACCTAGCCAAGATTGAAGTGGCCTTTACTGCCGGAGATGTCGTTTCACCAAAGACATTAGTCAGTCGTGGAATTATTTCAACTATTAGCCGGAAGGTGCCGACTGTGAAGATTCTCGCCACTGGCGAACTCACGAAGAAACTTTCCTTTGAGGGTTGCTCTATGTCGGCAACGGCTGTCGCGAAGATTGAAAAGGCTGGTGGAACGGTAGCTAAATAAGGTACTATAAGTACATATGCCAAAATTCTTACATAAAATCAGTCTTATCTTCACTGACAGAGCTATTCGTAATCGTATCCTGTTTGTCTTGGCGGCCTTAGTAGTATTTCGCCTTTTGGCAGCCATTCCAATTCCGGGCGTTGATCAAGCCGTACTATCAGAATTCTTTAGTAATAATCAATTCCTCGGTTTACTCAATATCTTCTCTGGTGGTGGACTGGCTAACCTATCTATTGTGATGCTTGGTGTTGGGCCTTTTATTACTGCCTCTATCATTATGCAGCTCATGACAGTGATGTCATCTAGGCTTAAGAGTATGTATACCGAAGAAGGTGAGGCTGGACGGGCTCGCTTTACGCAGTATGGCCGTTTACTCACACTACCACTAGCGATTCTACAAGGTTTTGGCTTTCTTACTCTCTTGCAGAGCCAAGGTGTTATTACTGGACTAACTACTTTTGATTTTGCGGTCAACGTGGTCTTGATTGTCGCTGGTTCAATTATCCTGATGTGGATTGGTGAATTAGTGACAGAGTATGGTATCGGAAACGGAGTCTCGATTTTAATCTTTGCTGGTATCGTAGCGACTTTACCATCAACCATGAATCAACTACTTTTCACCTTTGATCCTTCTCAATTACCACTTTATATCGGCTTTACGTTTATCGCCCTAGCTATTATCTACGCGGTAGTATTTATGACCGAAGCAGAAAGACCAGTGCCGATTACTTACGCTAAGCAAAGTCGTGGGGGGTCTACCTATGGTGGTAGTTCATCTTACTTGCCACTGCGTCTTAATCAAGCTGGAGTTATTCCGATCATCTTTGCCTTATCAATCCTCTTGTTCCCACAGATGGTGCTTAATATTCTCGCGGCTTTTGATTTACCATGGGTAGCCGGAGCCACCGAGACTGTAAACGCTCTGTTGGCTAATCAGCTTCTCTACGGTGGGGTGTATTTCCTCTTGGTCTTTTTGTTTACCTTTTTCTACACTGCGGTCACCTTCGACCCAGATGCCATTGCCAAGAACCTGCAAAGAAATGGGGCCTACATTCCTGGTATTCGACCGGGTGAACATACCTCTGAATACTTAGGTAACCTCATCACTCGTTTGACGTTGGTAGGTGCAGGTTTCCTTGGTCTCATTGCGGTCTTACCAATCGGTATGCAAATGGCAACCGGCATAGCCGCCCTAGCCATTGGTGGTACAGCGGTACTGATTGTGGTGTCAGTGGTTCTAGACCTGATTCGACGAATCGACGCGCAATTATCGTTAAGGGAATATTAAAAAATTCTCGGTACTAATAAAAAAATCGCCTGAAGGGCGATTTTTTTATTAGTACTGGTTTTTGAAAGAGTAACCCAGTGGCACAGTGCTAGTTTCTTGCTTCCAGTTATCGGTCTTAAGCCAACGACGATAAACATCAAAAACAGTGAGGGCAACAGTTTCAGGGCTGTGCCTTGAGGTATCGATGACTAAATCAAAGTGCGACAAGTTGTATGGATCGACACTGTAGAGACTCTTAAAACGTTTCTGCTCAGTTTCCATTCGGGTCAATACTTGCTTGGCCACCAGGTCTAGTGAACTGACTCGCTCGCCACTCTTTAGGCGCATATTGTTGTTTACCGCGTCCTTGTAAATACGGACTGTCGCTACTTGGATATTGAGGTCAAGGTACACTTTAAATGACTCGGGAAGCCAGTAAAAACCCAATCGCGAATCAATCACGACGTCTTTCTTGTCACGAAATTTGCGCAGATATTCGTCGATTTTAGTATCCATGGTATGGTCGTCCATGGCTTGTCGATTGTACTCGCTCAGGGTCATGCCTTGGCGCTGGAGAATAGTACGAACCATGTCACCAGAAGAGTGACGGGTATAGCCTAGTAAATCCGCCACTTTATCAGCGGTTGATGATTTGCCACTGCCGGGTTTTCCGGAAATAGTGATGATGTGTTTTCTGTCCATGGCACTAGCATAACATGACTGGTTGCGGAGCTAACTAAAAACTGTTAACCTCGATGGATTATGGATAATAAAACCAAATACAAAAGTATTGTTTTGATGGGAAAAATTGCTTCTGGCAAGGGAACACAAGCCAGCGCGATAATTACTAATTTTGGTGGATCATTTTACTCCAATGGTGACAAGACTCGTACTGCTGCCAAGGAAGATAGTAACTTTGGTCGAAAGGTTAAGCAGGCTTACGAAGAGGGTTACTTAATGCCAGAATGGCTGGCTTCATACTGGATGACACACGCTCTGGTGTCTGAACATGAACATGATTTAATTATCTTTGAAGCCGTAGCAAAAAAGCCAAATGAGGCGGAGATGTTTAATAAAATTCATGATTGGTTGGGTCGCCCTTATATCGTCTTTAATCTCGAAGTGAGTGACGAGATAGTAAAGGAACGCAGTGCTAAACGTTCAAGAGACGTAGTCGATAATCATAAGTCAGTAGAAAAGAGACTGGAAGAATATCACGAACATACCGCCAAGTCAGTTGAATTATTCCGCCAGCAAGGTACTCTAGTTGATATTGACGGCTCACTAACCCCAAATGAGGTTCAAGGAAAAATCTTTAGTTATTTAAATAAATAATAATGCACACATTAAAACCACACACTATTATCTTTATCGGGCCACAGGGAAGTGGTAAGGGGACCCAGATAGAAAAATTAAAAATTGTTCTTGAAACAGATGATGAACGTCGTCGAGTGGTAGATATTCAGACAGGGCGACGTTTTCGCGCGCTCGCGGCCAAGCAAGAGACTTATGCCGAAGATAAAGTGGCCGATACCCTCAATGCAGGTTCACTACAACCAGACTTTCTTTCGGCGGTGCTGTGGGGGCAAGCCATGGTGGATCAACTCGATCCGAAGAGCCATCTCTTGATTGATGGTTTCCCGCGCACTGTAGCGCAAATCCCGGACCTCGAAGATGCCTTTCATTTTTTTGCCAGAGTAACAGTGGAGGTGATGAATTTAGTTACACCAGAGGAAGTCGTTCGAGCGCGTATGTATAGTAGGGCGCGTGCCGATGATACTGATGCCTCTATCGAGGAGCGTTTGCGGTGGTATCGAGAAGACACTTCGCCAGTGATTGAGTACTACCGTAAACGAGCCAATACTATCGTTCACGATATCGATGGCACAAAAAATATTGATGAAGTACATGCGCAAATATTAACGGCTCTTAATTTGACCGTATAATGATTACCAAAAAAACTCCTGAGGAAATTGAGATTTTGAAAGAAGCTGGTTCGTATTTAGCCAAGATTCTCAAAGAGCTAGCCAAGCTAGCTGTGCCTGGAAACACCACTCTCGATATAGATGACCGAGCTATGGAACTCTGTGAGGAGCTCGGGGTCGAGCCAGTACTTTTGGGTTACCATCCTAGTTTTGCTGACTATCCTTATCCAGCGGCTGTCTGTGTGTCAGTGAACGAATGTGTTCAACATGGTATCCCAAGTGAGAAAGTGGTACTCAAAGAGGGGGACGTTGTTAATATCGATATGTCGATTGCTTACCAAGACCTGATTGTCGATTCCGGTATTACGGTTGGCGTGGGTCTGATATCAGACGAGGCCAGGGGTCTACTCGCTGCTACGCAGGAAGCGCTGGCTTTAGGAATAAAAGCGGCCAAGCCTGGTAACCGGATTGGTGATATCAGTGCCACAATTCAGCAGTTTATCGAATCCCGAGGCCTTTCTGTGGTTGAAGTATTGTGTGGTCATGGCGTTGGGTATGCCGTCCATGAAGAACCAACAATTCCTAATTTTGGTAAAGCTGGGACCGGACCGCTGATTGAGGTGGGGCACGTGTATGCGATTGAACCAATTGTGAATATCGGCAAGGCAGAGGTATATTTTGATGACGAGGGTGATGGTTATAGTGTCTACACCAAAGACGGTTCTTGGTCGGCTCATTTTGAACACACGGTAGCGATTACGGAAAATGGTCCAGTCATACTGACTAAATAGTAAAATACGACATAGTTGATCAGAAAAGGTCAGACCTTTGTAAAACCCCGAGGAGAGACCTTGGGCTAGCCCGAGGTCTCTCCTCGGGGTTTTGTGTCATATGACTCCGGCTTGAATAAAGCTAGTATAACGGCTATACTGCCGGCATAATTGTAAGTATTTATTATGAAAAAACACCCACATCAAGAGCGTTCATTAATATTATTAAAGCCAGATACTGTACAGCGCAGTCTAGTTGGCGAAGTTATCAAGCGTTTTGAACGCACTGGCCTCAAGATTAGTGCGATGAAGATGGTCGTAGCAACCGAAGACCAGCTTTTGACCCACTACAATAAATCAAATGAATGGTACGAAAGAAAGGGTAAGGGGGTAGTAGAAGAACTTAAGACTCAAGGTAAAGAGATCAATCGTGAGCCGATTGAATACGGGAAAGACATTATCCGCACAATCGTTACCTATATGACCGCTGCGCCGGTTGTAGCTTTGATTTTGGAAGGTAATAAGGCCGTATCAGTCGTGACCAAGATTGTCGGTTCGACTGAACCGGCTACTTCAGATGTGGGTACCATTCGTTCTGACTACACGGTAGATTCTTATTCACATGCCACTTACGAAAATCGCGCTGTGCGCAATCTAGTTCATCAGTCAGAATCCCCAGAGGAAGCCGAGCGAGAAATAAAAATTTGGTTTGCTGAGTCTGAAATAATGAAATATGTAACGGCGCAAGAAAGAATCCTCTACGATGTAAACTTTGACGGTATTCCAGAGTAAGCTCTACCCAAGAAAAGTTTTTATGCTAATATATTTATGGAACCACGTTACGTATGTTCCGATTAAATTATTATGCAGGGCTGCCAGCAGTCGTAAGAGACTATGAGAACCTTTACCGGATTTCAGACATCACTTAGAAATGGTGCCCACCTGGGATTTCCAGGAGCATACGTTTGTGGTTCCCTTTGAAAAAACGCCTCTAGCAGGTGTTTTTTCATTTTCGATGAAAAAAGTATAGTATTATATTTGGTATGAATCCATTTGTATCTGGCACTAGCCTTCTTTTATTTTGGAGCTTATTTGTTACCGCTCATCTTTATTTCCTGCAACAATTTTATTATTGGCACCTTGTTTGGCTTGATGTCGGGATGCATGTCTGGGGTGGGGTGCTGTTGTTAGTCTCTTGGTACTACTTAAGTAATAATAAAATCTTCCCTAAGCTCCTATCTTCATCTAAATATAAGCCCTTAATCATTTTTGTAATTATAATTGTTGGTTGGGAAGTGTTTAAATATCTAATTGCCCAAAGTGTTCAGGCTAACTATATCTGCGATACGGTAATAGATTTAGCCGCCGGTCTCTTTGGTGGACTTACTACTTTCTTTCTCTACGACCGTTACGGTAGGAAATGAGTGGTAGAGAAAGTGGGGCGAAACAAAATAATATAATGGATAATTTAATTTTATGAAATCGACACTTGGTTTTTATGGCGGGGTTGGTTCGGTCACAGGAGCAAATTTTATGCTCGATACCGGCAAAGTTTCAATCCTGGTTGATTGTGGTCTAGTACAGGGTGATCGCTTTGCTGCTACCAAAAATGCTGAGCCTTTTGTCTATGACCCAGCGACGGTTGATTATTTATTGGTTACCCACGCTCATGCTGATCATATCGGTCGGATTCCCAAACTTATAAAAGACGGTTTTGTGGGGGAGATATACAGTACTACACCGACCAAAGCCCTAGCTAGTGTGATGCTCGCTGACGCGCTTAAAGTAATGCAGTATGAAGCCAGACGTTATGGTTACGAGCCGCTATATGAAGATGGTCATATTATGGAAGCGCTCTCCCGCTGGAAGACGGTAGATTATGACGAAGAGTTTACCCTAAAGGACGATGTAAAAGTTTTTTATACTGATGCTGGACACATTCTCGGCTCAGGCATGATTCACCTCACCCGTGGCGATCGGAAGATTGTCTTTACCGGTGATATCGGAAATGTCCCCCAGCCACTACTCCGGGCGCCGGTTATTCCGCAAGACTACAACTATTTAGTAATGGAAAGTGTCTACGGGGATCGCCTCCATGAACAAGTGGCTGAACGTACTGCCCTTTTACAGTCATATATTGAAGAAACTCAGGCTAAGAATGGAACTCTTATCATCCCGGCTTTTTCTTTAGAGCGAACGCAGGCCATGCTCTATGAGATTAACAATTTGGTTGAATCAGGCAAGATTAAACCCCTGGCTGTATTCCTAGATTCCCCACTAGCCATCACCGTCACTGGTATCTACCGTCAGTACGTACACTATCTTCGTCCCGAAATCCAAAACCAGATAAAAGGTGGAGATGATATTTTTGATTTTAAAGGTTTGCAGTTTACCGGTAGTATTGATGACTCTAAAGCCATTAGTACCGAAAAGGGAGCCAAGATAATCATTGCTGGCTCAGGGATGAGTCATGGTGGCCGAATCCGTCGTCACGAGCAAGAGTTTCTTGATGAGACCACCACCACCTTACTGCTGGTTGGTTATCAATCAGTCGGTAGTGTCGGACGACTCCTCCAAGACGGTGCCAAGACCGTCACCATTGATGGTAATAAAGTAAAAGTAAAAGCCAAAATTGCCACCATCCAAGGTTTCTCTGGACATGCTGATAGGGATCAGCTCATTGAGCTTGTGGCTCACGGCGGCGAAAAAGCCAAGCAGATATTTGTCACGATGGGGGAGGAGCGGTCCTCGCTTTTCCTGACTCAACGTCTACGCGACTACCTAGGTTTAAATGCCATTGCTCCAGAAGAAAACCAGGAGGTGGAAATAGAGTTTTAGACTTGCAAAAAGAGCAAAAGTGTGTTATTATGTTAATGGTTTAAGTTCTGCCAACCTCACCCCACCCCACCATCAACACTGCGAAGGAGCAGACATGAAAGACACCACCCACCTCCGTTACCTGCAAACACTCACCATCGCCCCAACCAAGGGTAGCGTGACGATCGCAGAAGCCATGGAGGTCTTCGGCTACCTCGACCCAGACTTCCAGAAGTGGGGTACGAACCAGGCTGGCGCGGATACCGAGGCCACTCCGGTCGATGTTCTCGAGATGAGCAAAGACGGCACCTGCAAGAAACTGTTCGGCTCATTCGGGAGCGACGTACGCTCGCTCTGTCTCTCGCAACCGCAGATCGTGGAGTTCTGCCGGAGCCACCGTGAGCACCTGGAACAAGACGGCTCCGGCACATTTTTCCTCTTCGCGGTTAAACGCAAGAACGAGGAAGAATATGACCTGTTTGTCGTCTACGTCCACGTGCTCGGGGGTAAGCTCGAGGCTTACGTGGGCCACTTTGCGTACGTCAACGTTTGGCACGCCGGCTACCGGCATCGGTTGGTGGTCAGGCAACAGACTGTCTGAACCTTAGTCGTTTAGTTCTTGGACCCTTTGCTCCTCGGTCGCTTAGTGCAACCGAGGAGCTTTTTGTATA
>JAYTMA010000001.1:0-21873 GCA_043728975.1 bacterium | reverse complement strand
TTGCTCTATCGCAAAGCGATAGAGGTTAAGCAACGAAGTTGCTTAACTAAAAGGCCATAGGCCGAATAGATACCCCGTCCCGTAAGGGCGGGGAGATTCGTTGTATCAGAAATTATTTTAATTTGGAGTTAAGTAACAGGATATAAAATGTGAAAATTTTGCACTTTTATACATATCATGCTATAAATAGCGACTAAAGTCTTCTCAGTTCGAGTCAGGCCAATATTAAACAACAAACCTTTCAGGGAAATGTTGCTTGCTGTTGGCTCGACCCGAGGTGGGTTGGGTAGAAACCAAACAAAAGAGGCTAAGATTGAGTACAGAAAAAAAAGAACCACAACCTGGAACGCCAACTACAACCAAGCGAACAATCGCTCAAATTGGAGACTTCGATCGCATGGGTGGTGGTGAAATCAAGTCCCCGAACTTCAAGTTCGGGAGACTTTCCTCCGCAGCTTTGTCTGCTCGTGCGCGGATGCCCATGACGATTACAGACGACTGCATGAGCGCATGTCGTGAAGAACTAGGTTGATTGAGGGGTTTTGGCCGCGGTCAAATGAAACAAACCAAAAGGCGCGTCTTCCGGGACGCGCCTTTTTCACTGCTTTTCTCTACTAATTTAACTCAAACTTCCTTTGCTCAACCTCAAGCGGTCTAATTGATGAAACATGATTAGCAATTTTTGTCTCGATTTCTAAAATTTCTTGCTCTATTTCTTGAATTTGTGCAGTCTATCCACAATCAATAAACTTTTCACTTACTTCATATCCAGACATCAATTCCTCAGTATGAGCTGTTTCGTCAGATAGACTTCTTTGCCCTTTAAGGTATTCAAGAGTTCCCAATAATTCAATATGTTTATCGACCAATATGTTATGTTCTTCGGAACTCAAAATTAAGTCTGATTTTATATGTTCCATATTCAGCTATTTTCTAATTAAAGAATAATTGTGCAAGCCATAAGTGAGGCATTTACTAGTATTTCTGTTATCAAAGCGGTATCTTCACTTTAGCCACAACTGCAATGATGGTCCAAATAAAATTGAGTACGGCTGGTTGGAAAGCGCGTTTGCGCCAGGAGACTAAAACAATCCCCAGAGCTCCCGAGCCATTTAGTAACTGAAAGATTATATCTGTCGGTTGAAGTATAGAAAAACTAACTAGGGCGTATGCTAATACTATTGCTCCAGCCCCATACCAACCGAAAAATTCAATAAATTTTTCCCTTTATTAATCATGGCACTTGTAACGGTGAATTGTTTGATATTGAGTTTCTTTAGACAAGACGAGAGGAATTTCGGTCGTTACACGACCCGTATACCTTTTGGCTATATTCTCCTTTCATTCGAATCTGGCGCAAAAGCTTTTATTATCCTACGCAATAGTTTCGGAGACTATTCCTCTCTTCTCCGCGAACAAAAATAGCACCAAAAGGTGCTTATTTTTGTCCTCGCGGAGGATGTGAGATTCGAACTCACGGGCCGTTTTACCAGCCGACGGTTTAGTAAACCGTTGGTTTAAACCACTCACCCAATCCTCCGTGCGGTTGATTGTAACCTAAACTAGTAATTATTCAAATCAGACTTTAATTGAAGTGAAAAAGATGCTATCTTACTGACACTTTCTATACATGAAAGAAGTTGGAGAAGTGTCAGAGTGGTCTATCGTGTTTCCTTGCTAAGGAAATAGGGGTTTGCGCCCCTCGGAGGTTCGAATCCTCTCTTCTCCGCCAATACACAAAGTACCCCGCAATGGGTATTTTCTGTTTGCAGAGGATGCATAAGACGACTGCGCGTCTTATGCACCGATTTGAAAAGCACAGCGATGCCGGAGGCGAGCGAGCTGGGGTCGAGAGTACTTACTAGAATTGGAACATAGCGAACAATTATAGTTAGTAATTCATGACCGAATCACATCCTCCGCAGAGGCTATTTATTACGCTGTCATAACTTGAACCTACTTAGGTCTGTGTTAAAGTAAATTGATGAATTTTGTTAAAACCTATGACACGTTTGGACTATATACGAAATTAACAATTACAAATAGTAATGGTATAAGTTTTACCGTTATTCCCGAAATGGGGGCCAGACTAAATAATTTTGTTGTTGAATCCAAAGAGGGTCTGCTTGATATTATCGACGGGTATACCTCAGAAGAACAGTTAGCTAATGAATATTATTCCAAAGGCTCTTTACTAGCACCGTTTCCCAATCGCATTGCTGATGGTTTGTATGAATTTGAAGGCAGAATCTATAATCTGCTGATCAATAAACTAGACGAAAATAACGCTATCCATGGCTTTATATCAAATAAGGCTTTCTCGATTGTTCGCTCCGAAGCAGTACTCGATGGATATGAATTGGAATTAGAATATACCTCAAAACAAGAAAAAGGGTACCCGTTTTTGTTTGCTGTTAATATAACCTATAGACTATCAGAATCAAATAAACTGATAGTTAAGACTAAAATAAAAAATGTCGGTCAAACCGCACAACCGATGGGGTTTGGCTGGCATCCGTATTTTACGACTGGGGTAAAAATTGACGAGTTAGAACTAAGATTGCCACCAGTACAACAGTTGGAAGTGGATGATCGACTTATACCAACAGAAAATCTTTTTCCGATGCTCGAGTGGATGTTGCCAAAAAGTTTGATTGTGACTACGTTTGATACAGGATTTAAATTCACAGCAGAGGATAAAACGATTCAGCTAATCGATAGACACAAAAATCTAGAAATTAACATTATCTGCGGTGAGGGGTATGAGTATGTACAGGTTTTTACCCCACCCTGGAGATTATCAATAGCAATCGAACCAATGACTTGTGCCGCGAATGCTTTCAATAATAAACTCGGTGTCAAAGTGCTTCAACCCGGAGAATGTCTGTCCTCAGAATTTGAGATTTTTGCTCAAATAGTTCAATAAAAGTTCTAACTTCATCCCATACGGCCCGCTCGTATAAAATACCGCCCTAGGGCTGTTAATTTTAGGAAGTTTTTATCTTCTATACCTAGGAACTTTTAACTTTTTATTATCTTAATGGGCGAGGGCTAAACAAATCACTTCGCACTCCGGTGGGACATGGGGTGTAAGAGCCAAAAAAGCCGAGTGAAGAGTGGCGCCGGTGGTTGTAACATCATCGACAATTATAATCCTGTATCCAGCCAAATCCTCCGGTAAATCATTTACCGTAAAAACGTCAACCATATTTGCGAAACGTTGTTCTCGAGCCAGACTAGTTTGGGGAGCGGTTTCTTTGTGACGGGTTAGCAGTGGTCGTGTTTTAAAATTCCTACTGGGTAAATTTTCCAGTATCCGAGTAACTTGGTTATACCCACGTTCCTTTTGTCGTTTTTTGGATAGGGGTATAGGGACCAGGATAGTTGGTTTAGTTGGTAGGGTATTTAGCCAGTGATCAAGCAGATGTGCTAATAACCGCGCCGCTTTTTTATGGTTGTGAAATTTATTTGCGGTTACGGCTGCTTTGACAAAGCGTTCACTGTAATTAGCTAAAGCTAAAGTGTGGGAAATTTTCTGGGGAAAAAAGTAGCGAAGAAATTTTTCGTTTGTTTCATTGCGTAAAATAGCAATTGATTCATGTGGCGGGGCAATCAGGTCAGAGATTTTTAGTAAGATATCCAGCATATTGTCTAGAGTAAGCTTAAGACATGTTACTATAATAGGTATACTTATACCATGAGTACTCTTTCTAATATATTTGCTTCATTGACGGCAAAATCACAAGACACTAGTCGGGTGGTGGGTATTGATATTGGGACCTCTTCAATTAAGGTGGTTGAGATTCTTAATCGCGATAATCTGCTTTCTCTAACTACTTATGGTGAGTTACAACTTGGTCCTTATGCCAACAAGGAGATTGGACAATCTTTAACTTTAGATGCTAAACAAGAACAACAGGCCTTGGTTGATATTCTTCGGGAGTCAGCGGTAAAAGCTACTGTCGCTGTTTTTGCCACGCCATTGTCTTCAAGTTTTGTTACCACAATTCATTTGGAGGCTGAACCAAAAGAAGACTTAGCACCCAGGGTGCGAGTTGAGGCGCGTAAATACATACCAGTACCGATTACAGATGTCACTCTCGATTGGGCTGAAATTGGTTCAGAAGCTGATAGACAAAATAAGCAGCGTGATGTCCTAGTGGCTGCGATACAGAATGATGCTTTAATTAGATACAAAGTGTTAATGCAATTTGTAAATCTTAAGGAACCACCAACTGAAATCGAATGCTTTAGTGCAATTAGATCAGCTTACAACACGGAAGAGGAACGCATTGCTGTTATTGATATCGGGGCCGTCTCTTCAAAACTCTATATTGCCAAAAATGGTTTACTACAAAAGATGCACAGAGTCAGGGCTGGAGGAGCGATTGCTACCAAGCGTATTTCGAGTACCCTGGACATTTCTTTTGAGGAAGCAGAAATGCTGAAGCGTAACATCACCCAGGAAGACAGTAAATTTCGTGACATTCAAAGAGCCCATCACAGTTGTTATGAGCGACCCCTGGTCGAGTTTAGACAGGTTATCAAAGAGTACGAAGAAGACCTTGGTACTAAATTAAATGCAGTTTATTTAGCTGGTAGTGGGGTCTTATTCCCAAGTATGAAGCAATACATAGCTGATTCACTGCAGTATGAAGTTCAGTATTTAAACCCCTTTAATAAAGTGGCTTACCCAGCTTTTATGGAAGACCTTGTTTCTGAACTAGGTCCGACTTTTCATGTGGCTTTAGGGTCGGCTTTAAGGATGTTTGAATAAAATGTCTTCCACAGTAGGGGTTCGTTTTGTTGGCTATAAAAACGTATAATAAAACAATATGCCAGGTTCATCAAACACTTCCACTTCGTTCATTCCCAAACATACCCAAAATAAAGGTGAACGTAGAAATTCTCCGCGACAGCTTTTTTTAGGCACATTACTAGTAAGAATACTATTCTTCGCCACCCTTGTTTCCGCTATTGGGTTGTATTTTTATGTTAACAAGTTAAATACTGAATTAAATGAAGCGATTGGTTCCTTTAAATCGGTGATCAGTACTTATGACGCTGAGCAAGATGATGTCGATATGGTGACTAGTATCGACAAAAGACTAGCCCAAGCTAACATTCGTTTTAGGAATAACGTATCGTTAAACGCACTAATTTTGGCGATACAAAAAGCTACCTTGAGTACTGTTCAGTTCAAGAATTTAGAAATTAGCCGGGTTAGTGATAGCGCAATTGAGTTATCCGCTGGTCTTCGGACTGATGGTTTTGATTCTGTTATATTCCAGAGGGAATTACTAAGCCAGAGTGATGAGTTAAAAAATGTCGAAGTAAGCGATGTAAGTATTCAATATGCCAGTGCTTCAGAAGATGACTCTTCAAGTGCAGAAGACGATTCTAATGAGATAACCTTCCAGGCTTCAATTAAAATTGATCCAGGTTCTATTAGGTCTGTGCTTGTAACTAACGGTGTGCTTCCGCCACCGACCCCAAGACCAGCTTCAGAAAATATACCCGCCCGAGACGTCGGTGTTTTAATTGAGGGATTAACACCTGCGGAAGCCACAAGCTCTAACCAAGAAAATATATGATTGGTAATTCATTAATCACCCAAATCGTTGTAGCTGGTATAGCTATTGCTATAATTATTACCTATATTAAACCAACGATAACAGACATTGGAGTTCTACAAGATCAAATAGTTCAGACAGTAAAAGAGTTGGATAGAGTTAATGAAGTTAAAAAAAAGTTGGAAGCTTTATCCAGTCAGGTAGATGCTATATCGCCAAAGGACAAACAATCACTAAGTAACTACTTACCAGAATTTTTTGATGAAGTAGAGGTGATGAAAGATCTAGAAGCTATAACTAAAAAATCTAGAGTAGTTGTTAAAAATCTATCTTACAGCGGTGAAATAGCTATCACTGATACAGAAATAGAAGGAATTGAAGGGGTGGCAGAAATACCAACAGGGCATAACTTTTCGTTAGAGGTCTCTAGTTCATATGAAGAAATGAAATATCTTTTATTAATGCTGGAGCGAAATAAATACCCGTTGGATATTCAAACTTTGTCACTAACTCCAACTGAGGGTGGTTTAATAGACATTGCACTAGAGGTAAGGACTTACTCATATAAGTAAAAACTATGGATTCTACTCTAAAAAACATTGCTGTTATCTTAGTAATTTTTACTTTAGCCTTTGTCGGTTATTACTTTTTTTTTCAAAAAGATAAGACCTCTCTTGACTTACAGGCCGACTCAATTAGTCAGGATTTATTCGCTGATGTGCAAAAATATATAGAACGTCGAGAAGTTTTGGACCGAGTAAAGTTGGACACGACCATTTTTATGGACGAACGTTTCAATAATTTTGTTGACTATACACCAGTTGAAGCTGTGAAACCGGAATCAGGTAGAGATAATCCTTTTGATGAGGTGTAGTCATGTAATAGTCTCATGGATTTAATTGCGATACTAATTAGTGCTGGAGTAGTGAATGAGAATCTTGCTGTACAAGCAAAATCCGAACTAGCTCAAAGCGATAAAACTGCTGAGCAGGTACTTTTTGAGCTCGGAATAGAGGCTGGCGTTATGCGTTCGGCCGTGGCTGACTACTACCAAATACCGCCATTTGAGATTCTTGAAGGCTTTACTATCCCAGAAGAAATTTTAAATTATATTCAAGAAGAATCGGCTATTCATTACCGAATTGCCCCGTTAAAAATCGAGGACGGTGTTTTGCTGGTAGGAGTTAACGATCCCGAAGACTTACAGGTGCGTGAAGTATTGAACTTCATTACCAACAAAAATGATCTTGCCTACAAGCTTGTCTTCATGTTGGATAGTGATATCAACAAAGCACATGAATTCTATGCCAACTTAAAGGGCGAGGTCACTGATGCTCTGGTGACACTTAAGTCTGAACTAGATAGTGAAATAGATTCCACAGTCAAGACAATTCAAAATGAAAAAGAAATTGAGCACATAGAAGAAGACGCTCCAGTAACCAAAATCGTAGCCACTACTTTACGTTACGCTGTTGATGGTGGGGCGTCTGATATTCACATTGAGCCAACCGAAACAAAAATCATTGTCCGATTTAGAGTAGATGGTGAACTAGCTACTTCACTAGAGCTACCGATAAATGTCCATCTGGCGATGGTGGCTAGAGTGAAGATTCTCTCATCGATGCGCCTCGATGAGAGACGTAAGCCTCAAGACGGACGTTTTTCGGCAACTTTTGACGGACGTAAAATTGACTTCCGGGTATCCATTTTACCCACTAGTCATGGTGAGAAGGTCGTCATGCGTATTTTGGATAATGAACGGGGAGTACGTTCGCTCGAAGATGCTGGTATTTCACCGCACTTACTGCAAACGGTACGTAAAGCAATTAAAGAACCATACGGTATCATTCTTATTTCTGGGCCTACTGGTTCGGGTAAGTCGACGACACTTTACGCTATGTTGGCCGAGATAGATCGGCTTACAAAAAATGTACTCTCACTCGAAGATCCGGTTGAATACAATATCGAAGGCGTTAGTCAGTCCCAAGTAAGGCCCGAGATTGGCTACACTTTTGCTCATGGTCTGCGGGCGGCTCTGCGTCAAGATCCAGATATAATCATGGTAGGAGAAATTCGAGATAAAGAAACAGCCCAGTTGGCTATTCAGGCAGCGCTTACTGGTCACTTGGTCCTTTCTACCATCCACACCAATAACTCTATCGGTGTTATCCCGCGACTGATTGATATGGGAGTTGATCCCTACCTGATTGCTCCGACTTTGAAGCTTGCCGTCGCCCAACGTCTAGCGCGCCGTATTAATGATGGTACTGGCATAGAAGAAGATATCAGCCGAAGTACGCAAATAATGATTGATGAAGCTTTTAAAACTCTACCTGAACGTTTCCAAAATCGTGTACCAAAGACTCATACTATAGTTCGTCCAGAACCAACCCCAGGGTGCGCTACTGGTCTCAAGGGTCGAGTAGCTGTGATGGAGGCTCTCGAAGTCGATGATGAAATTCAAGATCTAATATTACACAATGCTTCAGAAGATCAAATCTATCAAGTCGCTAGAAGAAAAGGCTTTATGAGCATGAAGGAAGATGCGATTATAAAAGCTCTTAATCATATGATTCCCTATGAAGAGATGAATAGTTTTGGGTCTAAAGTTGGGGTAGAGGATATTTTGGATAATATTACTGTACCTGTCGATAACCTTGAGCAATCAGAAACTAAAAAAGCTATAATTGAAGATAATGAAAATAC
Source organism: bacterium (assembly GCA_043728975.1). Lineage (GTDB taxonomy): Bacteria > Patescibacteriota > Minisyncoccia > Phycocordibacterales > UBA918 > OLB19. Next base: position 13,594 of record JAYTMA010000001.1, on the reverse strand, counting down.
TTTTAGCTGATGATGATGCTTTCTTGCGTGACATGTATGCCTCCAAGTTTATTAGCTGTGGTCATGAGGTAGAAGTGGCTGATAGTAGTTCAGCTGCCATTGGAAAGTTTCAGACAGGAGTGGTTTTTGACTTGGTGATTTTGGACATGGTGATGCCTGGTACCTCGGGTGTTGAACTACTGAAAATAATAAAAGAAAGGTTTCCCGACCAAATTAAACAAAGCATTTTTCTATCCAACCAAGGCCAAGACGAAGATATTAGTGAAGCAACCGAGGCTGGGGCAATTGGTTACATTGTAAAGGCACACTCTATTCCTAGTGAAGTGGTAAAGACAGTAGAAAAAATTGTAGCGGACCACACAAAATAATATTATGGCTGTTGATTACAAACACGAACTGCAATCTCTATTTGAACTTATTATATCCGAGAAAGCTTCTGACCTTCATTTATCTGTCGGTTCACACCCAATTATTCGTGTTGCGGGCCGTTTGATGCCACTTTTGAAGAAGCCGATTTTGACTGATGGCGACGTGTCGTCTTTTGCAAAAGTCTTAATGCGTCCAGATCAATTTGAAAAATTAGATCGTCGTGAGGAAATAGACTTTTCCTATGAAACAAATCAATCACTGCGTTTTCGTGGCAATGCCTTTTTTCAGCGGGGTAAAAAGTCCATTGCCTTACGCTTGATTTCTAATACTATCAGATCATTTGAGGAACTTAATCTCCCTCCCATTCTTGAAAGTTTTACTCAGCGTCCTCAAGGTTTCTTCTTGTGTGTTGGCCCGGTTGGTCAAGGTAAATCTACTACTTTGGCAGCCATGATAAATCTTATTAATGCAACCCGTTTTGAACATATAGTAACAATCGAAGATCCGATTGAATATGTCTACACTGAGCAAAAATCTCTGATCGATCAGCGTGAAGTGGGGATTGATACTCCGAGTTTTGAATCGGCCCTAAACGCAATTTTTCGTCAAGATGTTGATGTTATTTTAATCGGAGAAATGCGTAATACTGAGACCATTGCTACAGCGGTGACAGCGGCTGAAACTGGGCACTTGGTCTATTCTACGCTTCATACCAATGATGCTGCTCAGACCATTAGCCGTATCATTGATTCTTTTCCCGGTGATCAGCAAGCCCAAATTCGGGTTCAACTTTCTAGTTCATTGATTGCCATCTTCTCACAAAGGCTAGTGCCTCATATTTTGGGAGGTTTGGTGCCGGCTTATGAGCTACTTATTAACAACACCGCTGTTAGTAACTTGATACGTGAGAACCGTATTCATGAAATACCTTCGATTATTGAGACTGGTCTGGAGCACGGTATGATTGATATGAATCGATCCTTAGCTAAATTGGTACAAAATGGCGATATTACGGTAGAAAATGCTTTTAACTTTTCCGTTAATCCTAAAGGGCTAGAACGTTTGATTTAATTATATTTTCATATGCTTTTCAAATATGTAGCCCTTGATAAGACGAACGAACAAAAAGAGGGAACAGTGGAAGCGCCCACCATCGACTCGGCAATTTCCGCCGTGCAAAAACGTGGCTATACCGTAATGTCCATTGATCCGATTGATGAAAAAAGTGGTTTAAAGGGCCTCTTGAACATTGAGTTTGCTGTTTTTAACTCAGTCTCCAATAAAGAAGTGGTTATTCTTTCGCGACAGATATCAACCCTATTTCAGGCGCATGTATCGCCACTGCGTATTTTCCGACTACTTTCAGCCGAAATCGAAAACGAGCGTTTACGTAAAGTAATGGAGGAAATCGTTGATGACCTGCAAGGCGGGAGTTCTATTTCTCGTGCCTTGGCCAATCATCCGGATGTTTTTTCCTCTTTTTATGTCAACTTAGTCAGGGCTGGTGAAGAATCCGGTTCGCTCGAGAAGTCTTTCGCTTACTTAGCTGATTACCTAGATCGCTCTTATGAAATAATTTCCAAAGCAAAAAATGCTCTAATCTACCCCGCTTTCGTTATCGGTATCTTTGTCATGGTAATGATTCTGATGTTGACACTGGTGATCCCTAAGATTGCCAAGGTCTTGACTGATGCTGGTCAAGAATTACCTATCTATACTCGGATGGTTATCGGACTATCTGATTTCTTGGTTAATAACGTAGCGATACTTTTGATTATACTATCGGTCGGAGGCTATGGTGGTTGGCGTTTTTTGCAAACAGATGTTGGCAAACGAGCCTATGACGAGTTCATGATCTCAGTACCGGTTCTTGGTGACTTACAACGTAAACTACTTTTAACCCGTATCTGCGATAACTTGGCAACCATGCTTAGTAGCGGTATTTCTATGGTGCAGGCGCTTGAGGTGACTTCGGACGTAGTAGATAATACTATCTACAAAGAAATTCTCGATAACGCTCTCATAGAGGTTCGAGGCGGACGTTCCTTTGCTGATTCGATCTCTGAATATCCAGAAATACCGGGTGTCTTAACCCAGATGGTAAAGGTAGGTGAGGAGACGGGTAGTCTTTCGGAGATTTTATCTACCTTAGCCAACTTCTACCGTCGCGAAGTGAGTAATTCAGTGGATACTCTGATTGGTTTAATTGAGCCGGCGATGATCGTGATGCTGGGCTTGGGCGTTGGTGTGCTTCTGGCTTCGGTTTTGATGCCTATTTATAACATGACCAACTCTTTCTAGTAAGTTGTCCACACCGATTAAAAAAGAAGTTAAGGGAGAACGTATAATATAAGTATGCCACGTACAACGTGAGCAATTGTAAAGTCAGTATTTCAGATACGCAGCTGATATCTGAAATATCAATTAAGCAATAAATATTAATAAAAATTATCTAATCTATGAATAGAAATACATTATTTACCCGAGGCTTCACTCTAATTGAACTCCTCGTCGTAATCGCTATCATCGGTATTTTGGCCGCGGTAGTAATCGGATCACTCAATGACGCTCGAGGTGGTGGACAAGACGCGTCAATCAAGCAGTCAATGACAAGTTTGCGCTCTCAAGCCGAATTAGTCTATAACGCAAACGGATATAGTTATTCAGTGGTTTGTACTGATGCTAGAGTGACTCGACTATTAGATGCTGCAGATGCTTCTAATGCGGCAGTAACCGCAACTAGTAGTGTTCTTGCTACTGCAGGTTCTGCTACCGTAGTGACGTGTCACAACAGCATTACCGGATACGCAGTCTCAGCACCGCTAAACGTTCAAATTGCTGGAGCAACTCAATATTTCTGTGTTGACAGTACAGGTAAATCTGGACAAAATGGCACACTGTTGCCCGTGAGCCAGGTTACTTGTCCGTAATATATAATTTACAACAAACAAAAAACGCCTGCGGGCGTTTTTTGTTTGTTGTTGACGGTATGATATTATTTAGTAATGATTTTTTTTAGAAAAAAGGGTTTTACTCTTATAGAGCTCCTCGTTGTAATCGCTATAATTGGTATTTTGGCAGCAGTTATTATCGGTTCTTTGAGTGATGCGCGCGATAGTGGTTTGGAGGTTAAAATAAAGAGTGAACTCGTATCCTTGGGTAAGCGCGCTAGTTTGGAAGAGTCTCAGAACTTTAACTTCGACGTCGTGTGTGGCAGTAATGGTAGCGCTACATCGAGTGAAATCATGAGCATCATTACTTCCATTGAGCGTTTTTCACCAGAGTCAGTGGTTTGTAATAGTGACTCTATGACGTATGCCGTTTCCGCTGCTATGAGCAGTACAACTTATTGGTGTATTGATAGTGAAAATCAATCTAAAGAAGTGCCATCTCAACTGGGGGCGGGGGTAGACTACGCTTGTCCTTAGTTGAAAGCCAGCCTCTACCTCTCTTTGCTAGTGCTATACTAAAGTGTCATATGGAATTTTTTGCTAGTTTACCGCTTTGGCTTCTGGTTATTATCACCTTCGGATTTGGCATTATTATTGGCAGTTTCCTTAATGTTTACCTGTACCGTCTCCATACCGGCAAATCTCTCTCTGGTCAGTCCCACTGTCTATCTTGTGGTACTGGTTTGCGTCCTTATGAATTATTCCCACTACTATCGTACCTATTCTTAAGGGGACGGTGTCGTACTTGTCGATCGTATATTCCGGCCCGATACTTTTTAGTTGAGCTTTTAACGGGGGTCTTGTTTGTGGTTACGGCACTTTCGGCTACCGGGTTAGTGAGTATGTTTATCGCTTTGATTTTTGTTTCTATTTTAGTCGTGATAGCCGTTTATGATTTGTACCATTTAATCATTCCCGATGAGTTGGTAATAGCGCTCGCTCTCTTGGCTATTTTAAAGCAGGGACACTTATTGCTAGAGGGGGGGAGTGTGGTTGATTTTGGCTACAATATTTTGGCTGCCTCTCTTGGCTCATTATTTTTCTACTCCTTGTGGCACTATTCAAAAGGTAAATGGCTCGGCTTTGGCGATGTAAAATTAGCTATGCCACTCGGGATCATGGTTGGCTATACGGGAGTGTTTTCGATGATTGTGGTGTCGTTTTGGGTGGGGGCAATTATGGGCTTAGGCTTACTCGCTTATCTTGCGCTTAAACGCCAGGGACAACCACACTTACGTTTACTGCCACAAAGACTTACAATGAAAAGTGCCATACCGTTTGCACCATTTTTAATTATCGGGTTTTTAGGGGTTTATTTTTTTGGTCTAGATGTCATTGTTCTACTTTCATATGGTTATTAAACCAACTCATATTCGTAGCTATAAATTAAACCAACTCGGTTTTGGTCTGGTAGAGCTAATGGTTAGTATTAGTATAATGGTGCTAGTAACTAGTGTTATTTTGGTCAACAACAATTCCTATAATGGGGCCACTTTGCTTCGTAATCAGGCTTATGAAATTGCTCTACAGCTACGGGAAGTACAGTTACTAGCTATCAGTGCGACGGAGGCAGGGAGCGGTTTTAGAAACGTTTATGGAGTGCATTTTAGTACATCTACCAACAATACTTATTTTATTTTCAGAGACGCGAACACCAATTATTACTTTGATGCCGGTAGCGAGAAATTAGGTAAGCAGGGTATTTTAGATCCCAAGTTTGTGATTGATGCGATTCGTCTAATCGGTACTGGAGCAATTGAGGACGAATTATCCATTACCTTTAAAAGACCAAACTTTGATGCCAATTTTTATTCTGAATCTGGGGCGGCTGTACCGGCTAGTGTATCGGCGGTCGAGATAGATGTGCGCACCAAAGGCACCACCGGCACTGGTAATGGTAAAATAAGGACAGTGGAAATAACCCGCACTGGCCAAATCACGGTAAAATAAATCATGTTTTCGTCTAGAAAAACCCAAGCCGGCTTTACCCTCATCGAGATGATTGTCTCTTTGGCGATTTTTTCGATTATTGTGACGATGACTATTGGTGCTCTTTTAGTGCTTATCACCAGTAACCAAAAGTTACAAAGTGAACAAAGTGTGATGGCCAACCTATCCTTTGCGCTCGATAGTATGACGCGAGAGATCCGTACCGGCACAAGTTATTACTGTGATGATGCTAATAATGATACTAGTGGAGTTAATAATATTTTCAGACCCGGGGATGATATTGATGGTATTATAGGGGTAAATACAAAACCTTGTGCTACTGGCAGTAATAAAAAGTTTCGCGGGGTATCATTTATTGAGGCCGGTAATAGCATTACTGAGGGTATAGCACCCAAAAGAATCCTTTATTATTTTGAAGAATCAGCCGGTGGTACAAGTACACTAAAACGAAAAGTGGGGTCAGCGGCTGGTCAGTCAATGGTTTCTTCAGGCTTAGAGATTGTAAGTGCCGACTTTATTGTCTCTGGTGAAAAACCGAAGAGTGATGGCAATAATTTATCCCAACCTACTGTCACTATCCAAATTAAGGCCAAAGAAATAGGTAATAGCAAATTATACTACTTACAGACTACGGTTACCCAAAGAACCTTAGACCTATGAAAAAACTTTACCTAAAAAAACAAGCCGGGTTTTCTCTAGTTGAGATGTTGGTCTCGATCTCAATCTTATTACTCGTGGTTACCGGCCCCATGACGGTCACTTCAAGGACCTCCAAAAGTGCAACTTTTGCTACTGAGCAAGTCCAGGCCTTTTTCCTAGCTCAAGAAGGATTGGAAATAGCGCAGAAATTACGCGACGATATACTTCTGGCTAATATCGCTTCTCCCGGAGTGGCCTGGACAAACTTTACCAATACTACTGGTACTTATACATTTTGTTATTCGCTCACTGGCTGCGGCTTGGAATGGGCTTTAAATGATACCCTAGCTACTCCTGCTGATTGTTCATTAACTTCAGGATGTAAGTTGCGTCGCGATACTAGAATTAATCCCGGTCGATCACTATATACTTATACAATATCGGCAAATAGTGAAATAACTCCCTTTAGTCGAAAGATTTATCTCACTAGCACGGTTGATGGTCGGGGTGTACGGGTCAGGTCGGTGGTAAGTTGGCGTACTGGTTCACTGGTAGCTGAACAAAAAGTTGAAGTGGAAACCTATTTATACAACATTTATGGTTCATAATAAAAAAATACCGGCTTCAGGCTTTGCTCTGCTCATTACCCTGGTGGTGGTTAGTGTGGTTATTTCCATCGGTATCACTTTGATTGATTTAACTATTAAGCAATTACGTTTAGCCAATAGCTCCAAGGACTCGGAAACGGCTTTTCATGCCGTTAACGCCGGAGTGGAGTGTATTCGTCAATGGCGGGTCGCTTCTTCAGTGGCGTTTGAAGCTGGGCAAGTTGTGCCTATCTCTTGTTTTGATGTAGTGGCTAACACTGTCCCTCGTTATCTGGGTACGACTGGTGTATATAGTCATGACGTAGAAATAACCTGGGGCGGAGCTGGTGCGCAACGATGCTCAAGAATAAAAATGATTACCCTTTCTCCGGGTTTTGCGGCCAATGTTACTTATAACAATGTACCGACCATTATTCCTGGTTACCCGAAAACAAACAAAGAATGTGTAGCCGGTGGGAAATGCTCAATAATTTCAGTTCAGGGCTACAACCGCCCTTGCACTTTGACTAGCGAACTGGGTACTATTCAGCGCGAAGTTTTGCTAGACTTATAGGATGGATAAGAAAAAACTGACAGCTAAGGAGCGTTTAACTCGCCTACGGGAACTAATTTCCTATTACCGAGATTTATATTACGCCAAGGATGCGTCAGAAATTTCCGACCAAGCCTACGATGCTCTCGTAGCAGAATTGGTTAGTTTAGAAGAAAAATTAGAGGGAGAAAGAAGTGACTTGACGGAATCGGTTGGAACTCTACCAAGTGTCGCGTTTGCCAAGGTTACCCATAAGGTACCACAATGGTCTTTTGATAATGTATTCAGTTTTGCAGAGTTACAAGCTTGGGAAGATAGGTTGATCAGGTATCTAGAGAAAGAGGGAATTGATAAAGTGAGACCAACCTATGTCACCGAACACAAAATCGATGGCCTGAAAATTGTCTTAGAATACAAAAAAGGTGTCCTCTACCAAGCCCTCACCCGCGGTGATGGAGAAGTCGGGGAAGATGTGACCCATACCGCCAAGACAATTAAATCTCTCCCGCTAAAACTGCAGTATCCAGTTAATTTAATTTGTGTGGGTGAGGTGTGGTTAGGTAAAGAAGACTTTGCCAAGTTAAATCAAGGAAGGCAGGAACTGGGGGATGCGCTTTTGGCTAATCCAAGAAATGCCGCGGCTGGTTCGTTGCGACAACTAGACCCGGAGATTGCTCGGGCGAGAAATCTCTCGCTATTTGTTTACGACATAGATTTTTTTAGCCCTGACCAATCAGAAATAAAGGAACCAAAAACCCAGTACGAAGAACTGTCATTGCTAAAAAAATTAGGCTTCCCAGTTAATGAGTACGCCAGGCAATGTGCTTCGGCCAGCTTAGTGCAAAAGTATTTTGAGGAATGGAAAGAGCCTCATAATGAATTACCGTATGGGGTAGATGGGATAGTGATTAAGTTAGATGAGGTGGCTTTGCAAAAGATAGCAGGCTATACCGCTAAGTCACCGCGCTATGGGGTGGCCTACAAGTTTCCCGCCGTAGAGACTACTACGGTCGTCGAAGCGATTGAAATTCAAGTCGGAAGGACAGGAGTGATTACCCCAGTAGCACATCTCAAACCGGTTTTGATTGATGGCTCAACAGTCGCCAGAGCCACTCTCCATAATGAGGATCAAATTAAGCGTCTAGATATAAGAGTAGGAGACACAATTATACTGCGTAAGGCCGGGGACGTTATACCGGAAGTAGTAGCGGTTATAGAGTCTCTTCGTCCATCGCAGAGCACTCCTTATAAATTCCCTAAAAAAGTCGGGGCTTGTGGGGGAGATGGCGCCATTGAACGTATTCCAGGAACGGCCGCCTACCGTTGTGTATCGCTTGATTCAGATTTTCTACACCGGCAAAAGTTGTATTATTTTGTCTCTAAGACGGCCCTTAATATTGATGGCGTCGGACCACGTATTATTGATGAATTAGTTGATAAAAAGCTGATTAAAAATGCCGCTGATTTATTTAACTTAACCAAAGCCGACTTCCTTAACTTGCCTGGCTTTAAAGAAAAATCAGCTAGTAATGCGGTGACTGCTATTGTAGTTGCTTCTAAAGTAACTTTCTCACGTTTGTTGGTCGGATTATCCATTGAGCATGTGGGTGAAGAGACCGCTAGACTTTTGGCCTCACACTATAAAACCCCCGAGCAATTACGCCAAGCGAGTAAGGAAGAGTTACAAGCTGTTTATGGTATTGGGGAAGTGGTAGCCGAAGCTTTGGTAAAGTGGCAAGAAAATAAGGCTGAGCAAGATCTGCTTAAAAGGCTTTTATTTCATATTGAATTAACACCTGAGTTGGGGGTTATTGGTAGTGGACCACTCTTTGGTAAATCGCTGATCTTTACTGGTACGTTAGACGGCATTTCTCGTAGTGAAGCAGAAGAGTTGGTTCTCATAGCCGGAGGTAACATCGTCAGTAGCGTCAGTAGTAAAACTAGTTATGTGGTAATAGGAGGGAGTCCAGGTAGTAAAGTAGCTCAAGCAAAAAAATTAGGGGTTAAAATTATTACTCAGACAGAGTTCATGGCTCTCATAGCCGGATAGAAAAGAAGGTGATATGATGCCGATATATGACTAAAGAAGAAGTGATACATCTAGCCAAGTTAGCCCGGATTGAGCTTTCCGATACTGAGCTTCAAAAGTTTACCAAAGAAATGTCGGCTATTTTGACGTACGTTAGTAGTATCAAAGAAATGGTTGATGATGAGGTGGTAGACGGCCCAACTGTCGGTGACCGATTCAATGTCTTCCGTCCTGATGTGGCAAGTAACGAACCGGATAGTCTGACAAAAGAGATCCTAGCTGAAATGCCAGAGACCGAAGGTCGCTTCCTGGTAGTTAAAAAAATACTCCAGAGTGAATAAGATAATTTAAGTATGATTACTATCAAATCCTTGCGAGAGCAATTCTTGGCTAAAAAAATTACTCCTCTGGCGGTGGTAGAGGAGGCGTTGGCAAAAATAGAAAAAGAGGATGGCGAGATACATGCCTTTTTAGCTGTGTATTTTGACGCTAAAGAATTGGCCAAACAAGCCACGGTCGATTATGCCGAGGGTAAAGGTAAAGATCTGCCACTTTTGGGTATTCCACTCGCGATAAAGAATAATATTCTTATTAAAGGCAGAAAAGCCACCGGGGCCTCAAAGATTTTGGAAAACTATACCGCCACCTATGATGCTACTGTGATTGCTCGCCTAAAGGCAGCGGGAGCAATCTTTATCGGTGCTACTAATATGGATGAGTTTGCCATGGGAGGCTCGACCGAAAACTCCGCTTTTGGGGTCACTAAAAATCCTTTAGATACAAAACGGGTGCCGGGTGGATCTTCTGGTGGATCAGCAGCTGCCGTCGCAATGGGAGCGGTGCCAGCAGCGATTGGGACTGATACTGGTGGTTCTATTCGTCAACCAGCCAGTTTCTGTGGTTTAGTTGGTTTTAAGCCTACCTACGGCGCTGTGTCTCGTTACGGCTTAATGGCTATGGGCTCATCGTTAGACCAAGCCGGGCCACTTTGTAATACCGTAGCTGATGCCGAACTGATTCATAGTGTGATTGCCGGGGTTGATACTATGGATGCCACTACTATTGATACTGACACCTATGGAGAACCAAAGGAAAAGGCAGTGTACACTTTTGGCGTACCGAAAAACTTCTTAGGGGAAGGCTTGGATGAAGATGTGAGACAAGTCTTTTTTGCGCATGTTGAATTACTAAAGTCTCTTGGTCATAAAGTGGTCGATGTTGACTTGCCTTTATTTGAAAAGGGATTAGCGGCTTACTATATTGTGGTACAAGCGGAAATTTCCTCGAACTTAGCCCGTTATGATGGTATGCGGTACGGCCTATCAATGCCCGGTAAAGACCTGCTAGAGGTTTACCAAAAAACTCGTGCCGCAGGCTTTGGTCCGGAAGTAAAACGCCGAATTCTCCTCGGGACTTACGTTCTGTCTTCCGGTTATTATGATGCTTACTATGGTAAGGCACAACAAGTACGGGGGATGATGAGAAGGGAATTAAGGGAAATATTTAAAACTATCGATTTTATTTTAACCCCGACTGCTCCGACGCCCGCTTTTAAAATTGGTGAACAAGAAGACCCCTTAGCGATGTATAAGCAGGATATTTTCACTGTTCCAGTTAACCTCACTGGTGTACCCGCTTTAACCTTCCCTATGGGAAAGGTAATAAGGGACTCCGTATCGCTCCCGGTTGGGGTACAATATATAGCACCACACGGTTGCGATTCTCAACTTTTTGCCATTGGTAAAAAAGTCTACGATGAGCAGCTTTAGGGCCTGAGCTTTTCTATGACACCAAACGTTATTCCGGCAACGACAACCACCCCCTCCGGGATGACTATTCCTGGTGCCAATATCGATAATGGTTTGCCTTTTGACAAAATAGCCGACGGAATTAACGCTACCAGCTTTTTCTCTTGGGATAGTATTTTGCATGTGTTAGATATTCTGTGGTCTTTTTATGCGTTACTGGCTTATATTTTAGCGATTATACTGTTGGTACTTTATGTTTACGCCGCCACCAGATATAAACAGTTACTTGAACTAAGAGAGGGTATTGTAAAAGAGCGCGAGCGAATTTATGATGAACGATACCGTAGTAATCCCAAGAATAGTCGCTTGGACGATCTTAATAAACATATTATTTCGGAAAATCCCAACGATTGGAAGTTGGCTATTATTGAAGCGGATATCATGCTGGATGAAATTCTAAAAGAGAAAGGGTATGTTGGTGCATCACTTGGGGAACGTCTACGCAGTATTAACCCGACCCAATTACAAAGTCTCGATGATGCCTGGCAAGCTCATAAGGTACGCAATCAGGTAGCCCATGCTGGAGCCGATTTTGTGCTAACTCATCGGCTAGCTGAAGAAACAATTAAACAATACCGCCGCGTATTTACTGAGTTTGGGATTAGGTAAGGTTACCCCGCAAAAACATAACAAAAGCACCCAATCTGATCTGACCCCTAATAAATGGACAGAAAACTAAAACTCCCTGTCCATTTATTCGTATATAATCAGATCAATATGAAAAGAAAAAAATTCACAAAAGCAGAGCAAGAACTGCTCCGTACCAACCAACACGTACTTAAAGTGAGTGAGAAAAACATCACGTACTCACCGCAGTTTAAGGTGTATGCGCTTGAACGAAATAGAGCTGGATGGCCCAAACCCCATCCCATCCCATGAGACTCCACCCCTAGAGACCAAGGTACAATAAACTATATGAAAACAGGAAGAACCTTCACGAGCGAACAAAAATTTGAAATAGTCTTATCAGTCATCAGAAAAGAACTCACCGTAGTCGAAGCTAGCTAAAAACATCAAATCACCCCTAGCCTCATCCATAAATGGCGAGATGCTTTTCTGCAAAAGCTCATCTGGCTTTTGAAGAAGGTAAGGAAGAATCAGGTAAAGATAAGAAAATCAAACAGTATGAGTACGTTATAACCAAACTCACTACGCAAAACGATTTTTTAGCCAAAGTTCTGCTCGTGACGAAGTAACCCGAGCTAAGATTAAAGAAGACATCCATTATATTTACAGAGACAATGGTCTAGACTGCCCCAGTACCCCCCCCCAGGAAGACACCGCGTCTGTCTATAACCATATTGTTTCAACCGCTGTGATTAAGTGATGATGGTCATTAATTTTTGTTTGCTGTGGATTGTGTCTTGACGTAAAACTGAGCCGGCTGTATATTAAATTAGTCCACCTATCTGGTTCGTCCAGATAGATAGGTTGCCCGGCTTAGGCCGGGCAACTTTCGTATCTGGTATACTTTAGGCATCACTTATGACAGAAAAATACCGGGTAAATGTCTATATTGATGGATTCAATCTATATCATGCAATAGATGATTTGGGTGACAATACGCTTAAGTGGGTTGACTTATATCAACTTTCAACCGCCATTTTAAATCCCTATCAAGTACTTAATGAAGTTAAATATTTTTCTGCTTATGCTACCTGGAGACCTAGTGCCTACAAGCGACATCGAGATTTTGTGGCAGCTAATGAAGTTAAAGGGGTCATAGCAATCATGGGTAGGTTCAAGGCGAAGGAACTCGTGTGTAAGGCTACCTGTAGGGAGACATTTTGGACACATGAGGAAAAAGAAACAGATGTTAACATCGGGGCCCATTTAATTGCCGATACACTTCAAAATAAATTTGATTCAGCTCTAATAATTACCGCAGATACTGATTTGGCTGCCGTAATTTCATTAGCAAGGACCTTATCAAATAATCAGAAGCGTATATTTGCCGTGGCGCCACCAGGCAGAATGTCTCGTTCTCGTGAACTCGAGCATTTGTTTATGATTACAAAAGGTAAAATAAGAGCTTCTTTATTGCCGGAACATATCCAAACTAAATCAGGTTTGATTATAAGGCCTGTGGAATATAAATAAAATTTGAGATTAATTATTTAAAGTACCGGCTAAAGCCAGTTCTTTAGCAGTTGGCTACCTGAACAACTTTATACTTCTTTTAAGTGTTATATGGTAATAATGCAAAGAAACTACAAAATTATCGGCTTTAGTATAATGGTGACCGTCTTAGTGCTCTATTACATATTTTATGGTATGAGGGTTCGTATTATGCACCCAGATACTTACCATGATTATTATTCAAAAAATCTTTTTAATGTTTTTCGTGAAGACTGTCGAGAATATACTTGTAAGAGCGAAAAACCAATCTATAAAAAAACTCGCATAGCTTCAGCTGATCCAAAAACTTTTGAGGTTTTAAGTGATCACTATACAAAAGATAAAGATAATGTGTACGTATGCTCTAATGGTCTTGACTATAAATTTAAGATTAAATGTGAAATTATTGAGAATGCAGACACAAGCTCTTTTAGTGCAATAGGAACTACAGGTAGTGCTATTTATGCAAAGGACAAAAATTATGTCTATATGTTAGAGAAAGTAATTAAAAACGCCGACCCTCAATCATTTAGTTTAGTTAATGATTTTGCAAATTATATATATGCAAAAGATAAAAATTTTGTATATAA